>CASECT010000051.1 GCA_949286525.1 uncultured Eubacteriales bacterium
TACGGCCAGAAAATAACGGCTTTTGTTTTTTCTGTCGGATTTTCAGACGGATATTTTCGTTTTTCGAGCCCCTTTTCGGGGCTCTTTTTTATATTCAATTGCACTTTTCACATTTTTTTCATATAATCATGTTAGGATTTATGCAAAATGACAGACAAAGGAGCGGGGAATTATGGCAAATCAGAAGATATTGATCGCGGATGACGAGAGCAGGTTGAGAAAATTGGTCAGAGATTACCTGACCAGGGAAAATTATGACGTGATCGAGGCGGCGGACGGCGAGGAAGCCCTGGAACTTTTCTACCGCGAGCCGAAGATCGATCTGATTATCCTCGATATTATGATGCCAAAACATAACGGATATGAGGTCTGTAGGGAGATACGCCAGACTTCAAAGGTGCCGATCCTTATGCTGACGGCAAAGGGGGAGGAAGCGGACGTCCTGCAGGGGTTCGACATCGGAGCGGACGAGTATATTACAAAGCCCTTCAGCCCGCGGATTCTTGTTGCCAGAATTAATGCGGTTCTTCGGAGAACTTCCGATGGAGAGGGAGAAGATGGAAGGAGGGAAGTGGCTGGGATCTGTATCGACAAGAACGCCCATGTGGTCACGATTGATGGAGAGGAAATTGTACTCAGTGTGAAAGAGTTTGAATTGCTGTCCTATTTTGTTCAGAACGAAGGGATTGCTCTTTCGCGGGAGACGATCCTCAACAATGTCTGGAACTATGATTATTTCGGCGATGCCAGAACCATTGACACCCATGTGAAAAAGCTGCGGAGCAAGTTGGGGGAGAAGGGAAATTTGATTAGGACAGTTTGGGGTATGGGATATAAATTCGAGGTGCCGCATGAATAAAAAAGGAATTTTGAACCGCCAGATTGCAGGTGTTATGATTCTTCTGGTAGTCGGTACGCTTCTTTTGTGCTGGCTGCTGAACACCTGCTTTCTCGGTTCTTTTTATATACGAAACAAACAGAAAAGTATGCAGCATGCCTACGACACCATAAATCAGATGTCCACAGATGACGGAACTTATTCCGCGTCCTCGGCGCTGGCAATGGAGCGGCTGGCAGCCGGCGACGGGTTGTCAGTCATGATTATCGCATCGGACGGTTCTGTTTTGATGTCCTCCGTAGGCGATTCTCAGGAGATGGTACAGCAGCTTTTATCTGCCATATTCGGTGGAACTCAGGACGAAAAAAATATTTTGGATACCGAAGATTCTTATTTTATCGAGCGGCGTACAGATAATCGGATGCAGGAGGAATACCTGGTTTTGTGGGGGACGCTGGATGACGGCAACATGATTATGATCCGTTCTGCGCTGGAAAGTATCCGGGAGAGCGCGGCATTGTCCAATCAGTTTCTTTTCTTTGCCGGGCTTCTGGCCATTGTCATTGCGATTATTGTGGCCGGAAAACTCAGCAGTTATATTATGCAGCCCCTTCAAAAACTGACGGATATCTCCCGGCGGATGGCGGAGCTGGATTTTAACGCCAGATATCTGCCCCAGGAGAGAAAAAACGAGATTGATCTTCTGGGAGAGAGAATGAATGAGATGTCTTCTACGCTTGAGAATACTATCCGGGAGCTGAAGCAGGCTAACCTGGAGCTTCAGCAGGGAATGGAACAGAAAGAGAAGAACGAGGCTGTCCGGAAGGACTTCATTTCCAGCGTCTCCCATGAACTGAAGACGCCGATCGCGCTGATCCTGGGATACGGAGAGGGACTTCAGGAGGGGATCGCCGAGGATGAAGAAAGTCGTAAGTTTTATTGCGATGTGATTGTGGATGAGGCGAAGAAGATGGAACGGCTGGTGCATGAATTGCTGGCGCTGAATCAGCTGGAATCCGGCGGAAGACAGCTTCAGATGGAGTGGTTTAATCTGATGGATCTGGTGCATGGAATTTTGTCGGCTTCCTCTATTTTGATTGAGCAGAGCGGTATTCATGTTCAGATCGAAGCACAGGAGCCGGTCAATATCTGGGCGGATGAATTTTTTACAGAACAGGTGGTCAGCAACTTTATCAGCAATGCCATTCACTATGCGGCGGGAGAAAAGCAGATTGTCGTCCGATGTGATCCGACGGAGGGCGGAAACATTCGATTTGGCGTCTTTAATACGGGAAATGCGATCCCGGAGGATGATCTGCCTCATATCTGGGAGAAATTTTACAAAGGAGATAAAGCCCGTACCAGAGAGTATGGCGGCAGCGGCATCGGTCTGTCGGTGGTTAAAGCGGTTATGGAGAGCTTCAATAAGCCATATGGTGTCAAAAACTATGACAATGGGGTGGAGTTCTGGTGCGAATTTGACCACTAGGATGGATGTTTCTTGCATAATTCTTCTTCGAATGGTAACATAGAGAAGTCAATTGGGCACAGGAGAAAAAACATGATTGCGATACTGGATTATGATGCGGGAAATGTGAAGAGCGTGGAGAAAGCGCTTGCGTTCCTCGGCGAAGAAACCGTGTTGACCAGAGATTTCCACGAGATTCTGGCTGCGGACAAAGTTATTCTGCCGGGGGTTGGAGCTTTTGGGGATGCTATGGAACACCTGAAACGCTATGAATTGGACAAGGCGATAAAGGAGACGGTGGCGGAGAGGAAACCGTTTCTCGGGATCTGTCTTGGTCTGCAGCTTCTCTTTGAGGGGAGCGAGGAGAGCAGCGGCGTGGAGGGGCTCGGACTCCTGAAGGGCGGTATTTACCGGATCCCGGAGCAGGAGGGACTGAAAATTCCGCACATTGGTTGGAATTCTCTGGATCTTAAAAATAACGGAAGACTTTTTGTGGGGCTGGAGAAGAAACCGTACGTCTATTTTGTGCATTCCTATTATCTGAGAGCGGAGGATACTTCCGTTGTGAAGGCGACGACGGAGTACGGCGTGACCATCGACGCGTCGGTAGAGCATGATCAGCTGTTTGCCTGTCAGTTTCATCCGGAGAAGAGTTCTTCTACGGGGCTTCGAATCCTGAGAAACTTTGCAGAGCTGTAGGAGGTACGGATGTTTACAAAGAGAATTATTCCCTGTCTGGATGTGAAAGACGGACGGGTGGTAAAAGGTGTGAATTTTGTGGATCTGCGGGACGCGGGAGATCCTGTTGAAATTGCCGCTGCCTATGATGCCGCGGGGGCGGATGAGGTGGTTTTTCTCGACATTACCGCTTCCAGCGATCAGCGCAGCACTGTGGTGGATATGGTAAAGCGTGTGGCAGAGAAGGTGTTTATCCCCTTTACGGTGGGCGGAGGAATCCGAACCGTGGAGGACTTCCGGCTGTTGCTTCGGGAGGGGGCGGACAAGATTTCCGTCAATTCCGCGGCCATCGACCGGCCGGAATTGATTTCCGAGGCGGCAGACAAGTTCGGCAGCCAGTGCGTAGTGGTAGCCATTGACGCCAAGCAGAGGGATGATGGGGGCGGCTGGAACGTGTACAAGCATGGCGGCCGTATTGACGTGGGCTGGGATGCCGTGGAGTGGGCCATGCGGGCGGAACGCCTCGGGGCGGGAGAGATTCTTCTGACCAGCATGGACTGCGACGGGACCAAGGCGGGATATGACCTTGCCCTGACCAGGACGATTGCGGAGCATGTCTCCATTCCTGTTATCGCCTCGGGAGGCGCCGGAACCATGGAGCATTTTTACGAAGCGCTGACGGAGGGCAAGGCGGACGCTGCCCTGGCTGCGTCACTGTTTCACTACAAGGAGCTGGAGATTCGCCAGGTAAAGGAGTATCTGGCAAAGCGGAGCGTTTCGGTCCGTCTTCAGGAGCAGAAAGAAGGAAGAGAGCATGGCTGCAATAAGCAACGACTGGCTGCAACCGCTGCAGAAAGAATTTAAGAAACCTTATTATCGGAAACTGTACGATACGGTAAGAAGGGAGTACAGTACCTATCAGGTGTTCCCGCCGGCGGATGATATTTTCAACGCCTTTCATCTGACACCCCTGTCGGAAGTCAAGGTGGTCATTCTAGGACAGGACCCCTACCACAATGTCAACCAGGCTCACGGGCTTTGTTTTTCGGTGCAGCCCACGGTGGAGATTCCCCCGTCTCTGGAAAATATTTATAAGGAGCTGCATGACGACCTGGAGTGTAAGATACCCAATAACGGCTATCTGGTCAAGTGGGCAAAGCAGGGCGTGCTGCTCCTGAATACGGTGCTGACGGTGCGGGCCCATCAGGCAAATTCCCATCAGAACATCGGCTGGGAACAGTTTACGGACGCGGTTATTGAGATTCTGGATCAGCAGGACCGACCCATGGTTTTCCTGCTCTGGGGTAAGCCGGCCCAGCGGAAAAAGACGATGCTGCACAACCCGAATCATCTGATTCTGGAAGCGCCTCATCCCAGTCCGCTGTCTGCCTACCGGGGATTTTTCGGATGCAGGCATTTCAGCAAGACCAATCAGTTTCTGGAGGAGCACGGACTGACGCCGATTGACTGGCAGATTGAGGATGTGTCCAGACCATGAGGCGAAATACTATGGCATCAGCATGATAGAAGCATGATATGTATATAAGGTTTACAGGAGGAAAGAGTATGGAAATGATTTCATTGGAACAGGAACTGCAGTGCAACGCCTATCCCGGGAGAGGCATCATTCTCGGGAAGAGTGCCGACGGGACAAAGGCGGCAGCGGCCTATTTTATCATGGGCAGAAGTGAGAACAGCCGCAACCGCGTGTTTGTGGAGGATGGGGAAGGAATCCGCACCCAGGCTTTCGATCCGTCGAAGATGACGGATCCCAGTCTGATTATTTACGCGCCGGTACGAGTCCTTGGCAACAAGACCATTGTGACAAACGGCGATCAGACGGACACGATCTACGAGAAGATGGACAAGCAAATGACCTTTGAGCAGTCGCTGCGCAGCAGGGAATTTGAGCCGGACGCGCCCAATTATACGCCGAGAATTTCCGGTATCATGCATATCGAAAACGGAAGCTATAATTACGCTATGTCTATATTGAAGAGCAACAACGGCAATCCGGACTCCTGCAACCGTTATACTTTCGCCTATGAAAATCCGGCGGCCGGCGAGGGACATTTCATCCACACTTACATGGGAGATGGTAATCCGCTTCCGAGTTTTGAGGGGGAGCCGAAGCTGGTGGCAATTCCCGATGACATGGATACCTTCGCGGATCTGTTGTGGGAGAACCTGAATGAGGATAACAAGGTATCCCTGTTTGTCCGCTATATTGACATTGCTACAGGAAAGTATACGTCTAAAATCATCAACAAGAATCAGTAAAGAGGAGAATGAAGTCACATGAAAGAATTGGAACTGAAATACGGATGTAACCCAAATCAGAAGCCGTCCAGAATCTATATGGAGGAGGGAGAACTTCCCATCCAAGTACTTTCCGGCAAACCCGGGTACATCAATTTTCTTGACGCCTTCAACGGATGGCAGCTTGTCCGGGAACTGAAGGCGGCTACGGGACTTCCCGCCGCAACGTCCTTCAAGCATGTTTCCCCGGCGGGGGCGGCCGTAGGACTTCCCCTGACGGAGGTGGAGAAGAAAATTTACTGGGTGGACGACATGGATATGGAGTTTACGCCCTTGGCTAACGCTTACGCGAGAGCGAGAGGCGCGGACCGTATGTCCTCCTTCGGCGATTTTATCGCCCTCTCGGATGTGTGCGATGCGGCGACTGCCAGTATCATCAAGCGGGAGGTTTCCGACGGCGTCATCGCTCCGGGATATGAGCCCGACGCGCTGGAGATTCTGAAACAGAAGAAGAAGGGTAACTACAATATTATTGAGATTGATCCGGCCTACGAGCCGAAGAAGCTGGAGCGGAAGGAAGTCTTCGGTGTGACTTTCGAGCAGGGAAGAAACGAGCTGCACATCGACGAGCATTTCTTTGACAATATTGTGACGAAGAACAAGGATCTTCCCGAGAGCGCGAAAATTGATCTTGCCATCGCGATGATTACCTTAAAATATACCCAGTCCAATTCCGTGTGCTACGCCAAGGGCGGACAGGCCATCGGTATCGGCGCCGGCCAGCAGTCCCGTATTCATTGCACCCGTCTGGCGGGAAGTAAGGCGGATAACTGGTTTCTGCGTCAGTCTCCCAAGGTGCTGAATCTGTCCTTCGTGGATGGCATCCGCAGAGCGGATCGCGACAACGCCATCGACCTCTATATCGGAGATGACTACATGGATGTGCTGGCGGACGGCGAGTGGGAGAAGATCTTCAAGGTAAAACCGGAAGTGTTTACCAGAGAGGAGAAACGGGCATGGCTGGATCAGATGCAGGATGTGGCTCTCGGATCGGACGCCTTCTTCCCCTTCGGCGACAACATCGAGCGGGCGCACAAGAGCGGTGTGAAATATGTAGCGGAGCCGGGCGGCTCTATCCGGGACGATCATGTGATCGAGACCTGTGATAAGTACGGCATGGTTATGGCCTTCACGGGAATCCGGCTGTTCCATCACTAATTTGCGATGAATATTCTTGTCCGGTTTGTACGGAACAGAGA
The DNA here is from genome assembly GCA_949286525.1 of uncultured Eubacteriales bacterium. Taxonomy (GTDB): domain Bacteria; phylum Bacillota; class Clostridia; order Lachnospirales; family Lachnospiraceae; genus Pullilachnospira_A. Next base: position 6,503 of record CASECT010000051.1, read on the forward strand.
ATCATAAGATCGGAAGATAAACAGAACCGGCAGGAAGCGCTGTGGCTCAGTGAGCTGCAGTTTCCTGCCGGTTTCTGTTTATTCCAGCATTCGTATATCATTATCAGAAGGGTAGAACTGAAGCGCATCCTGGATGGTACGGAAAGTCATGGCATCATCTGCCCAGCTTGTCATCCTCTTTTCCATTGCCGTCTGTGCAGGATACTGAAGAAAAGAAAGCTGATGAGTATAATTAATCCAACTGTCAATAATGGCTCCGTCTCTCATTTCGTCCATGGTATAAGCGATGTATCCACGGTAATTTTCGCCGTTTACAGGCATGGAAAAGGTTGCGAAGACATCCGTAGAGGTCTGTTCTCCCCAAAAGAGACTGTTGGAGGTAAACGTCTGATTGCCAAGAGAATAATAAGGGGCAGTGTAGGAGATGCCGTTGCTGTTGTATAGTATGCGGCCGGACAGAGTTCCTCCAAAGCCCCAGCCGGAAGGAATATTTCGGTAAGAGGGCCATAACTGAATGGATTCCGTTCCATAAAAACCGGGATTTTCCAGCCATAGAAAGTGATGAAAAATCATCCATCTCTCTCGTTTGCCGGGGAGTTGCACACCGACACCGGTAATACGCATATTTTTATCATTCATCGAGCCGAAAGATTCCTCGGTAACATTGACAGCCACCCGCATGGCTCCGTCGCAGGCTCTGATGTCTTCAGGCGTAAGATCATCCAAAACGTATTCTGGGAAACCAAGTTTCGCAAGGCTGGTTTTGATATTTTCTACCTCGTTGTGCTCTTCTGGGTTGACAGCCTGCCAATCCATGGGGTAGCTGTTCCCGAAAATGTAGCCTAAAGTACATCCGATAAGAAGTAAACAGGCAAGTGCAACAGCAAGATGTCTGTCTGTGATTTTTACGAGTTGGGGACGAATGGCATATCCGACTTTTTCAAGCTTATCGGAAAGATGAAATAAGCTGCGGATAATGAAAATATACCCGATGACCATTCCCGCGTTGATGAGCAGCCCGCTGTATTGAACCACGGCCAGGACACACACGACAGCACACCAGATGATCAGCACTGTTACACTTTTGCTGTCCGGCGGAAGCTCTGCTTTGTTTTGTACAGTACGCAGTCCGCTTCTGAAGCAGAGAAGTTCCGCAAATTGAAGAATCAGGCTGGCGATAGTCAGAATTGGCCACAGCCAGGGAGCGGAAATCATACTTGGGAGAATTGTGGTGTTTAAAATCAATGCTGCCAAACGGTATACAGTTTGAACCGCAGCTATCAGGAAACAGTATCGAAAATATCTGTTTTCCGAGCGAAGAGAGCGGAACCCCAACAATGTCAGAACAATTCCGATGGCGGGAAGAATATAGTCCAGGCACAGAAAGTTCAGCGTGAGCATGTTCAGCGCAAAACCGATCAGAACGCGGTTCATAGCCGGTTTCCATGGAGTTACGTTTTCAACTACGATTTCGGGGGGCAGTTCGCTGATGCTGTTTTTCAGGATAGTATCAAAATTCTTTTCTTCTCTGTTATCTGACACTTGTTTACGCATAGAAATCGCCTCCTAACATTTCACGCAGTTTTTTGCGCAGACGATACAGCTTACCTTCGATCGATCTTTCTGTCGTACATAATTCCGAAGCTATCTGAGCGGTGGACTGCAGATAGTAATATTTTCTGTAAAACAGAATTTTTTCGTTGGGAGTCAGACGCTGTATAGCGCGGCTCAAGGCTTCCTGCCTTTCCTTTTGCAGGATGATTTCCTCGGGAGTCGGTTTTTCTGATAACATATTTTCAGTGACATTTTCCGTATGTTTATGATGAGAATTATGCCTTGCGTGATTCAGAGCAGTATTTCTGGCGATTGCCGTCAACCAGGCGTTCCAGCTTCCCCGGCAGGAATCAAACTGATCGATGCCTTTCCAGACACGAAGTGTCACTTCGGAAAGGCATTCCTCTTGATCCTGGGGATTAGGAAGGATTGGGGCGATGACATACTTTATCAGAGGTTCATAGTGTTTTAACAGAATCTCAATACCTTTCTCATTTTTTTGAAGCAGTAATTCAATTATTTCCTGATCCTGCATATCCGCACCTCCCCTCAGATGCTTTCCTTCGAATGATGTCTTCTACTTATTTATACACGTCATAATTAGGAAACCCACGAAATTTGCAGAATTTTTTCAGAAAAAGGGTTCAAATTTTCTCGTATATTCACTGGAATATATCCGCCCGGTCTTTGCGGTAAGCACCATGCGGTACTGATCGGCAGCGGCGACGTCCGCGGCGAGAAAAGGCAGGTGCTCCTGGGAGAGCAGACGTTCGCCTTCCTTTGGGGAGACGAACATGGGCACCGGTTCCTGCCCTCCGGCCTTTTTTATCTCTGAGAGAATGGAGGCGCCCAGGCGGTTAAAGCCCAGAATGTGGATATAGGGAGCGCGGGGCAGAGACAGAAAACGCTGGCAGTCCTCCCGGCGGATGCGGAGGAGAATATGGCAGAGTACCCGGCTGATTCTGGTGTAGGTCAGGTCTTTGGATTTGAGCAGCTGACAGAATTGGGAGAAGGATATATACTGATCCCGGTACCGGCATATTTTGGCGGACAGACTCTCACTGCAGTCGGAATATATGGTAAAGTCATCCGTTTCATACAGCCGGTCGTGAAGCAGAAGTGAGAAATCATCGACAAAGACGCATTTTCCGTCGCCCCACTCCTGGAGGCAGATCTCATACGCCCCTTTCGGGAAATAGGGGTGTAAGATAGAGAAAGATTCTATGCTTCTGGGGAGATTTCCTATCTTTTCGCGCAACGCGCCCGCGGAGATAAAATTCCCGGAGGGACTCAGATCATGATGTTGGCTTCCTTTCCGGCGAAGGCACACCGGCACCATGGAGGAGGAAAGACGAAGCAGGGCTTTCACATATTCCACCCCGAGAATGTTGTTGGGAGTGTCAAGAAATCCAGTGGGGATTTCCTTTGGAAAAGCGGCGGCTCTGGCTTTCGGATAGGAATTCCCCTCATGAACGCGGGAACGCAGACGGGAGCGAAAATCGTCAGACTCATTCTCCAGAAGAGCGGCAGTCCGGTAGAAAAGTTCGATATGATCTGTCTCACAGCCAAAGAGAAGCTCATCTACCATGCCTAGAGAGTCAAGCGTGCGGACGGCGCCGAAGGCAAATCCTTCCGCGCTGGCGGTAGAGGCCATAATGGGAAGCTCGATGACAAGATCCGCCCCGCAGGCGAGGGCCATTTTTGCCCGGCTTTCCTTATCGAAAATGGCAGGGATTCCCCTCTGGGTAAAAGCTCCGCTCATGATTACCACGACGGCGTCTGCGCCGAATCGTTCTTTCGCGCAGGCGATCTGATAGGCATGTCCGTTATGAAAAGGATTGTATTCCGCGATAATTCCGATGATTTTCATGGAGCTCCTCCGGGGTTTGTTTATCATAGCATGATCATAGCATGCCCTCCCGGAACATGCAAGGCGTGGATGCTGACCGGGTCTGATGCATACATTTCAATGCACGTGATTTCCGTATGCCATTCATCAGACAGAGACAAAAGAGAGCAGAATTTCCGTCGAAAAAGCAAGATATACACTTGTAGAGAATCTGAAATCGGAGTATAATTTTAATATCTGTGGGAAGAGGCCGACGGTTCTGCCGTCTGGGCGGCCCGGTCAGGAAAAATATAGGAAGAGACAGGAAGGGAAAGAAAATGAACATTTTGGTAATCAACTGTGGAAGTTCCTCTCTGAAGTATCAGGTCATTGACTCCGAGACAGAGCAGGTTCGCGCAAAAGGACTTTGCGAGCGCATTGGCATTGACGGACGTCTGGTTTACCAGCCGGCAGGTGGAGAGAAGGAGACCACCGACATGCCGATGCCTACCCATACCGAAGCGGTTCGCGCGGTCATCGGCGCACTGACCAATGAGAAGACAGGCGTACTTGGGAGCCTGGATGAGATCGACGCGGTTGGCCATCGTCTGGTGCATGGCGGGGAGGCATTCTCCGGTTCCGTCATTATCAATGATGATGTTATAAAGGCACTGGAGCAGTGCAATGAGCTGGCACCGCTGCACAATCCCGCCAACATCATCGGTATCAACGCCTGCCAGGAATTGATGCCCCACATACCCATGGTGGGAGTGTTCGACACGGCATTTCATCAGACCATGCCGCCCCACGCATACATGTACGGTATTCCCTATGAGTACTACGAGAAATACAAGGTACGCAAGTACGGTTTCCATGGGACGAGCCACAGTTTCGTGTCCAAGCGTGCTGCACAGCTTGACGGAAGACCTTATGACCAGCTGAAGATCATCGTTTGCCATCTGGGCAACGGCGCCAGCGTGTGCGCTGTGGAGAACGGCGAGTCTGTAGATACGTCCATGGGACTTTCTCCTCTGGAAGGACTGATCATGGGAACCCGCTCCGGAGACATTGATCCTTCCGCTGTAGAGTATATGGCCAAGAAGGAAGGACTGGACATGGATGGCATCATGGAAGTGCTGAATAAGAAATCCGGTGTGTATGGTATCTCCGGTGTATCCTCCGATTTCCGCGATCTGGAAGCGGCTGCTGACGAGGGAAACGAGCGGGCGAAGCTGGCATTGGATATGTTCAATTACCGTGTGGCAAAATATATCGGCGCTTACGCGGCGGCAATGAACGGTGTGGATATTATTTGTTTTACCGCGGGATTGGGCGAGAACAACGGCGTGATGCGTCAGGATGTCTGCGGTTATCTGGAGTTTATGGGAGTGAAGATTGATCCTGAGGCCAACAATGTAAGGGGAGAGGAGAGACTGGTTTCCGCTCCGGATTCCAGGGTCAAGGTTTATGTGGTTCCCACCAACGAGGAACTGGCGATTGCCAGAGAGACGGCTGCCCTGGTAAAATAATCAGAAAAAATCGTTGACAACCTCAAATGCCATATGTATAATGGATTGAGTGTGGATAGGAGAGCCTGTTATGATACTTGATTTACATGATATCATTTCTACAGCAGATAAGAGCATGGAAGTGTCCGTGCTTCCGGAGAGAGAGGTATTTGTCTCCGCTGCGGGGAGTTTTCCGATTTCCAGTAAAAAGCCATTCCTGTTGCGTCTGGTCAATGATGATAACAAGAGACTGCGGATAACAGGCAGTACAGAGGTGGAACTTACAATTCCCTGTGACCGTTGTCTGACGGAAGTGAAGGTACCCGTTGCGGTTTGCATCGAACGGGAGGCAGAGCTTTCGGACGGGGTGTTGGTGCCTGATCCCGACGAGGAGACGGATACGTTCCTTCAGGGAGAGCAGTTGGATGTTGACAGGCTGATAGACGATGAAATCCTGGTTAACTGGCCGACCAAGGTTCTGTGCAGGGAAGACTGCAAGGGGATCTGTCCGAAGTGTGGTCAGAATTTAAACCAGCGGGACTGCGGATGCGACCGTCAGGTTCCGGATCCGAGAATGGCAAAGTTCCAGGATGTCTTTAAAGAATATAAGGAGGTGTAACCCGATGTCAATTTGTCCAAAGAACAAATCTTCGAAAGCAAGAAGAGATAAAAGAAGAGCGAACTGGAAGATGTCTGCTCCTACTTTGGTAAAGTGCAGCAAGTGCGGCGAGTTGATGATGCCTCACAGAGTCTGCAAGAACTGCGGATCTTACAATAAAAAAGAGATCATTCCGCAGGACTAAGGAATTTGACTCTTGCACAAGGAAAGGCTGTCGGCGATTGTGCCAACAGCTTTTTTTACATTTTGATTGTTGATTTATATTTAGAGATATAGTATATTTTTAACAGAGTGCGTGGAGAAAGGCGAGGAGGAAAAGATTCATGCAGGAGAAAACGGTTGTCGCTGTGGATGCGATGGGCGGAGATAACGCTCCGGGTGAGATCGTAAAAGGGGCGTTGGACGCGATCGCGAAGCGCGGCGACATCAAAGTTATGCTGGTGGGTAAACCGGAAGCGATGGAAAAGGAATTGTCCGGGGTGTCCTATGCAAAGGAACAGATGGAGATTATAGAGGCTTCCGAGGTCATTGAGACGGCGGAACCGCCAGTAATGGCTATACGGAAGAAAAAAGATTCCTCCATTGTAGTAGCTATGAATCTGTTGAAAGAAGGGAAGGCGGACGCCTTTGTTTCGGCGGGAAACTCCGGCGCGATTCTTGTGGGCGGTCAGGTTATTGTCGGCAGGATTCGCGGCATTGAGCGTGCGCCGCTGGCTCCCCTGATTCCCACGGAGAAAGGCGTTTCTCTTCTGATTGACTGTGGAGCGAATGTGGATGCCCGCCCTTCCCATCTGGTACAGTTTGCCAGAATGGGTTCTATCTATATGGAGCATGTGATGGGAGTTTCCAATCCGAGGGTTGCCATCGTAAATATCGGTGCCGAGGAGGAAAAGGGAAATGCCTTGGTAAAAGAGACGTTTCCGCTTTTGAAAGAGTGCGATGATATCAATTTTATCGGAAGCATTGAGGCGAGGGATATTCCGTCGGGAGCGGCAGATGTGATTGTTTGCGAGGCTTTTGTGGGAAATGTAATCCTGAAGCTTTACGAGGGATTGAGTTCTACTCTGATTGGTGTGATTAAGCAGGGCCTGATGAGTACGCTGAGAAGTAAAATCGGCGCGGCGTTGGCTCTTCCTGCGCTGAAGAACACGCTCAAAGCTTTTGACGCTACTGAGTATGGCGGGGCGCCGTTGTTGGGACTGCGTGGCCTCGTGGTAAAGACTCATGGCAGTGCCAAGGCCAGGGAGGTTACGAATGCTATCCTGCAGTGTGTTACTTTCAAGGAACAGGCTATCAATGACAAAATCAAGGAAAATATTCTGCAAATACAAGAAGAAAAGGAATAAGGAGGACAATTTGTATGGAATTTGAGAAACTGAAAAAGGTAATAGCGGAGGTCCTGAGTGTGGACGAAGCTGAGATTACCATGGACACTACTTTTGAGGATGATCTGGACGCGGATTCTCTGGATGTTTTCCAGATTATCATGGGGATGGAAGAAGAATTGGATATTGAAATCGACAGCGAAGCTGCTGCAGATATCGTAACCGTGGGCGATGCAGTGGAAGCCATCAAGATGGTTATGAAAAATAAGAACGATAAAAAGCCCTTGTAACGGGGCTTTTTTTAGCGTCGTTGTACGCCGACGCTGACGTGTAGGAAAGGAATTATTGTGGAACTGATCAAGGAATTTCAGAAACAGATTGAATATGAATTTAAAGACGAAAGCTTATTGCGCAGGGCGCTGACCCACAGTTCCTATGCCAACGAGCGGCACCTGAAGAAATTTTCGGACAACGAGCGGCTGGAATTTCTGGGCGACGCTGTGTTGGAGCTTGTCAGCAGTGAGTTTTTGTATTTAAATTACAGAGATATGCCGGAGGGAAACCTGACCAAGCTGCGGGCCAGTCTGGTATGTGAACCCACGCTGGCTATCTGTACAAAGGATCTGAATTTGCAGAAATACCTGCTCCTGGGAAAGGGTGAAGAGGCTACCGGGGGAAGAACACGAAAGTCCATTCTGTCAGATGCCCTGGAAGCGGTCATCGGAGCTCTTTATCTGGACGGCGGGATGGATGCGGCGAAGCCTTTCATTCTCCGTTATATTTTGACGGATATCGAGCATAAACAACTGTTTCATGACAGTAAGACGATTCTCCAGGAGGTTGTGCAGGCAGATTATAAGAAAGAATTGCACTATGAGCTGGTAGATCAGAGAGGACCGGACCATGCCCGGGAGTTTACGGTGGAAGCACGCATGGATGGAAAAGTTCTCGGCGTTGGGACGGGAAATACGAAGAAGGCGGCGGAACAGGAAGCGGCCTATCATGCCCTGATTTATCTTCGGAGGGAAGACGCAGGGAAAATTCTTTAGGAGGGCAGAGGATATATGTATTTAAAGAGTATTGAGTTATACGGTTTCAAATCCTTTGCCAACAAAATGGCCTTCGACTTTCACAACGGCATTACCGGGATTGTAGGACCGAATGGCAGCGGGAAGAGTAATGTGGCGGACGCAGTGCGCTGGGTGCTGGGAGAACAGAGCGCGAAGCAGCTGCGAGGGTCTTCCATGCAGGACGTGATTTTTGCCGGCACGGAGAACCGGAAACCTTTAAGCTATGCCTATGTGGCTATTACCATGGACAACAGTGATCATCTGCTGCCGGTGGATTATGAGGAAGTGACAGTGGCCAGGAGGGTCTACCGTTCCGGGGAGAGCGAATACCTGTTGAACGGTGTGCCCTGTCGGCTGAAGGATGTCCATGAATTGTTTTATGACACCGGTATCGGGAAAGAGGGGTACTCCATCATCGGCCAGGGACAGATTGAAAAGATTCTGAGCGGCAAGCCGGAAGAGCGGCGGGAACTCTTTGACGAGGCAGTGGGTATTGTCAAATATAAGAAGAGAAAGACAGCCACCTGCAAGAAACTGGAGAGCGAGCGGGAAAATCTCGTCCGGGTCAATGATATTCTCCGGGAGCTGGAGCGGCAGATCGGACCGCTGGAGCGGCAGGCGGAGACGGCGAGAGCCTATCTGAAAAAGAAAGAGGAACTGAAAAACCTGGACGTGAACGCTTTCCTTCTGGAGACGAAACGTCTGGAGGAACAGCTGAGTCAGATCGAGAAGAATTACCAGATTGCGGACGGTCAGATGACGGCGCAGAAGGAACAGCAGGAACGCATTAGGGAACAGTATTCCGCTCTGGAACAGAATATGAGCGAACTGGATGGTCAGATTGAGGAGATCCGCCAGCAGCAAAGCGACGCTACGCTGGCCAAGGGACGTCTGGAGAATCAGATCCGCCTTCTGGAGGAACAGATCCGCATGGCGGAGGGCTCTGATGAGAGCCTGGCTTCCCGCAGACAGACCCTGGAGAAGGAGAAAGCCGAGAAGGAGGAGCAGAAAAGACAGTATGAGGCGCAGCGGACAGAGCTGGAGGAACAGCTGAAGAAGGCTCAGGAACAGCTTGATATGGCAAAGGCGGTCCATGAGAAGCTGCAGGAGCAGATCCGGGCCTGCAATGATAAGATCGCGGAGGATCAGCAGCAGATCCTGAGCCTTTTGAATGAGAAGACCAGGATCGCGTCGGAGGAACAGCGGTTTGATACAATGACGGAGCAGACCAATATCCGTAAATCCGGCCTGGCCAAACGTCTGATGAAGCGAAAGACTGAGGAGACGGATCTGGAGGAGACGCTGGGGCGCTGCGAGAAGGAGATGGAGGAGGTCGAGAAGGCGCTTGCGACTCTGCAGGGTAAGGAGAAGGAATTTTCCCAGCAGTACGTCTCCTGGAAGAATAAGCTGCGGGAGGTAAGCGAGACTCTTCAGAAGGAGCGGGACACCTACCATCGTCAGGCTTCCCGACTGGAATCTCTGAATAATATCGCAGAGCGTTACGACGGCTATGGCAACAGCATCCGCAAGGTTATGGAGCAGAAGAAAAGCCAGCCGGGGATTCTCGGCGTGGTTTCGGATCTGATTCAGGTGGATAAAAAATATGAGACGGCCATCGAGACGGCGCTCGGGGGCAATATTCAGAATATTGTCACGGAGGACGAGGAGACGGCCAAGAAGATGATCCGTTTCCTAAAGGAGCATCGCTACGGCAGAGCTACGTTCCTTCCCTTGACCAGTGTGGACGGGAGAGGCCGTTTCCACGCGGATGAGGCGTTAAAGGAGCCCGGGATCATCGGCCTTGCCAGCGACCTGGTAAGGGCGGATGAGATGTACCGGGGAATTGTGGCTTACCTTCTCGGCAGGGTTCTGGTGGCGGAGGATATCGACGCGGCCATCGCGGTGGCGAAGAAGAATCATTACTCTCTGCACATTGTAACGCTGGAGGGAGAGTATTTGAGCCCGGGCGGATCCATGACCGGCGGTTCTTTCCGGAACAACAGCAATCTTCTGGGACGAAACCGGGAGATTGACGATCTGCAGAAGCAACTGGAACATCTGAGGGAATCCATCAAAAAGAGAGAGGAACGGGTATCTGAGATCGAGACTGCCCAGGCGCTTCTGGAGCAGGATCGCAGCGAAAACCGGACGAAGATACAGCAGGCGGCGCTGCGGTGCAACACTGCTCAGATTAGCCTGCAGCAGGCAAAGGACCAGAAAGCGGAGAGCGAGAACGCTTTGCGGAGTCTTTCCTCCGAGAGTGAGGAACTGGATCGTCAGCTTGCCCAGATTGCGGAGGGCAGAAAGGAAAACGCCCGCCTGCTGGAAGAGCTGGAGGAGAAAGAGAAGAATCTGAAGGAAGAGATCGCCGTTTCCCGCAAGCAGGAAGAGGAGATGAGCGCCGGCGAGAAGGAGGCCTCCGGGGAGGTTTCCAGAGTACAGCTGGATGAGGCAGGAGCGAAACAGAAGGTTTCCTTTGTCATGGAAAATCTCGAGCGAATAGCCTCCGAGATCCGGAAACACCAAGACGACATCGAAAAACTGATTCAGGAGGCCGGCGCATCCAAGGAAGAACAGGCGAAGCGCAGGCAGGACATGGAGGAGATCAAAAAGACTATCGCCGCGTCGGACGGAACCTTTGCCGAGCTGGAGGAGAAGCTGAAGTCGGCACAGACCAGGAAAGAGGAGATGAATGCCTCCTACAAGGGATGCTTTCAGCAGAGGGAGGAGATCTCCCAGGAGATTGCCCGCCTGGACAAGGAGATTTATCAGCTGAACAGCCAGCGGGAGAAGGCGGAGCAGGCCCTGGAGTATCAGAGAAACTACATGTGGGAGGAATACGAGCTGACTCTCCATGCCGCCATGGAACTGCGGGATGAGACTATGGAAGATCTGCCGGCTCTGAAACGTCAGATTTCCTCTGTCAAGGATGAGATCCGTCATATGGGAAATATCAACGTCAACGCTATCGAGGAGTACAAAGAGGTCTCGGAGCGTTATGAATTCCTGAAGGGACAGCATGACGATCTGGTGGAGGCAGAGGCCACGCTTCTGGGGATTATTGAGGATTTGGACATGGGCATGCGCAAGCAGTTTGCCGAGGGATTTGCCAATATCCAGAAGGAGTTTGACCGGGCATTCCAGCAGCTGTTCGGCGGTGGAAAGGGAACCCTGGAACTGGTGGAAGGGGAAGATATTTTAGAGAGCGGGATCCGTATCATCGCTCAGCCGCCGGGAAAGAAGCTGCAGAATATGATGCAGCTTTCCGGAGGAGAGAAATCCCTCACGGCCATCGCGCTGCTGTTCGCTATTCAGAATCTGAAACCGTCGCCCTTCTGTCTTCTGGACGAGATCGAGGCTGCTCTGGACGATTCCAATGTGGGGCGCTTTGCCAGATATTTACATAAACTGACGAAAAATACACAGTTTATCATTATCACTCATCGAAGGGGCACTATGAACGCCGCGGATCGGCTCTACGGTATTACCATGCAGGAGAAGGGCGTTTCTACCATGGTGTCCGTCAACTTGATCGAAGCGGATCTGGACAAGTAAAAAGCGAGGAGATGTATGGAAATGGAAGATATGCAGGACATGCAGGAGATAAACTCTCAGAAGGGGGAGGAGGGCGGAAAGAAAAAGTCCGGCTTTTTTCAGCGGCTGTTCCGCGGCCTGACCAAGACCAGGGACAATATCGTGAAAAATATGGATTATGTGTTCCGTGGTTTTTCCAATATCGATGAGGATTTCTATGAGGAGCTGGAGGAGACACTGATCATGGGAGATCTGGGCGTCGCCGCCACGGAGCGGATCCTTGACGATTTGCGGGAAAAGGTAAAACAGCAGCATATCAAGGAACCCATGGAGTGCCGTCAGCTGCTGATCGACAGCATCAAGGAGCAGATGGATGTGGGAGAGGCGGCCTACCGTTTCGAGGAGGAGACTTCCGTCATTCTTGTGGTGGGAGTCAACGGCGTCGGAAAGACGACCACCATCGGAAAGCTGGCCTCCAAGCTCAAAGCTCAGGGCAAAAAAGTACTGGTGGCAGGCGCAGATACGTTCCGGGCCGCCGCCGGCGAACAGCTGAAGGAGTGGGCGGACCGCTGTGGCGTGGACATGATCGGCGGACAGGAGGGGAGCGATCCCTCCGCTGTAGTGTTTGACGCGGTGGCCGCGGCAAAAGCCCGCAAGTGTGACGTGCTTCTGATTGACACGGCGGGCAGACTCCACAACAAGAAGAATCTGATGGAGGAGCTGCGGAAGATGAATCATGTGATCAGCCGGGAATTTCCGGAGGCTTATCGGGAGACTCTGGTGGTTCTGGACGGCACTACCGGGCAGAACGCGCTGGTTCAGGCCAGAGAATTTGCCGAGGTAACGGACATCACGGGAATTGTTCTGACAAAGCTGGACGGTACTGCCAAGGGAGGGATTGCCGTGGCGGTGCAGGCAGAGTTGGGGATTCCGGTCAAGTATGTGGGGGTAGGCGAACACATTGAGGATCTTCAGAAATTTTCGCCGGATGAGTTTGTGGACGCGCTGTTTTATGTGAACGAATAGAGAGAAAAGAGGAAAAAAGATGCTGACATTGGATAAGTTTGAGGAGGCGAGCAGAATCGTCGGGGAGGTCACACTGGAAACAAAACTGGTTTACAGCGATTTCTTAAGTGGGCGGACGGAAAATAAAGTATATCTTAAACCGGAGAATATGCAGTTTACCGGCGCCTATAAAGTGCGGGGCGCTTATTATAAAATTAGTACGCTGTCCCCGGAGGAACGGGAGAAGGGGCTGATTACCGCCTCCGCCGGAAACCATGCCCAGGGCGTGGCCTACGCGGCAAAATGTTTCGGAGTGAAGGCGACCATTGTCATGCCCACCACGACACCGCTGATCAAGGTCAACCGCACCAAGAGCTACGGCGCAGATGTGGTGCTCTACGGGGACGTCTACGATGAGGCCTGTGCCCATGCTTACGAACTGGCGGATCAGTATGGCTATACCTTTATTCATCCCTTTGACGATCTGGCGGTAGCCACAGGGCAGGGAACCATCGCCATGGAGATTTTCAAGGAGCTGCCTTTGGTGGAATACATTCTTGTGCCCGTCGGAGGCGGCGGGCTGGCGGCCGGCGTCTCCACCCTGGCGAAGCTTTTGAATCCGAAGATCCAGGTCATCGGCGTGGAGCCGGCGGGAGCGAACTGTATGCAGGAATCCTTAAAGCGCGGGGAGGTCACAACGCTGTCGAATGTGAGCACCATCGCTGACGGTACGGCGGTAAAGACGCCGGGAAGCAATATTTTCCCCTATATTCAGGAGAATATCGACGATATCATCACGGTGGAGGACGACGAGCTGATCGCCGCTTTTCTGGATATGGTGGAAAATCACAAGATGATCGTGGAGAATTCCGGTCTTCTGACGGTAGCGGCGCTGAATCATCTCGACGTAAAGGGAAAACGCATCGTGTCAATCTTAAGCGGCGGGAACATGGACGTGATTACCATGTCCTCGGTAGTACAGCAGGGATTGATTTTCCGGGATCGGATTTTTACCGTGTCTGTGCTGCTTCCGGATAAGCCGGGAGAGCTGGCGGCTGTGGCGGAGACCATCGCCGGCGTTCAGGGCAATGTCATCAAGCTGGAGCACAATCAGTTTGTTACCACCAATCGAAATGCCGCCGTGGAGCTGCGCATTACGCTGGAGGCTTTCGGTACAGAGCACAAGCAGCAGATCATGGAGGCCCTGGAGGAGGGCGGATACAAACCGAAGATTGTTCGTACCAGCCTGTAACTTCATAGGAACGCAGACCCCTATGAAATAAAAAAGAATAGGTGTCAAGAAAAAACACTTGACACCTATTCTTTTTTCGTGTAAACTACCAGAGGTGGTTAAGGATGGAAGAAAAAGTTCGGCAGGGATACCTGTATGATTTCTATGGAGAACTTCTCAACGAGCATCAGAGAGAAATCTATGAGAGCTTTGTGATGGAGGATCTGTCGCTGGCGGAGATCGCGCTGGCCAAGGGGATCAGCCGTCAGGCGGTGCATGATGTGATCCGACGGTGTACCCGCACCCTGGAGGAGTATGAGAGCAAGTTGTGTCTGATGGAGAAATTTCTTCACATCAAGGGCAGCGCGGAAAAGATTCGGGAACTGGCGCGTCGAAGAGACGGCGAAGCTGTGGAGGAGACGATGGAGCGCATCCGGGCGCTGTCAACGGATATTTTGGAGGAGCTTTGATCTATGGCATTTGACAGCTTGTCAGAAAAACTGCAGAATGTCTTTAAAAATCTCAGGAGCAAGGGTCGGCTGACGGAAGACGACGTGAAGACGGCTCTGCGTGAGGTCAAGATGGCGCTGCTTGAGGCGGACGTGAATTTCAAGGTGGTAAAGAATTTCACAAAAGCTGTGCAGGAACGGGCGGTCGGTTCCGATGTGATGAACGGATTGAATCCCGGGCAGATGGTTATCAAGATCGTCAACGAGGAGCTGGTGGCGCTGATGGGATCCGAGACGACGGAGATTGCCTATCGGCCCGGACAGCAGATTACCGTCATCATGATGGTTGGTCTTCAGGGCGCCGGAAAGACCACGACCACGGCAAAGCTGGCAGGGAAGATGAAACAGAAGGGGAAGAAGCCGCTTCTGGCTGCCTGTGACGTTTACCGACCCGCCGCGATCCAGCAGCTGCAGATTAACGGCGAGAAACAGCAGGTGGACGTCTTTGCCATGGGAGATAAGCACCGCCCGGCGGATATCGCAAAGGCGGCTCTTGAACATGCCAAAAAAAACGGCAATAATGTGGTCATTCTCGACACGGCAGGACGATTGCATGTGGACGAAGAGATGATGGCGGAACTGCAGGAGATCAAGGAGTCCGTGGATGTGGCTCAGACCATTCTGGTGGTGGACGCCATGGCCGGTCAGGACGCGGTCAACGTGGCCAAGACTTTCGATGAGAAGGTGGGCATTGACGGTGTGATCCTTACCAAGCTGGACGGCGACACCAGAGGTGGAGCGGCCCTTTCCATTCGGGCAGTTACCGGCAAGCCGATTCTGTTCTGCGGTATGGGAGAGAAGCTCTCAGATCTGGAACAGTTCTATCCGGAGCGCATGGCTTCCAGAATTCTTGGCATGGGAGACGTGTTGAGCCTGATCGAGAAGGCCCAGGAGGAGATCGATGAGGAAAAAGCCATGGATCTCACTCGAAAGATGCGCAAGGCCGAATTTGACTACAACGATTATCTCGAGTCCATGAACCAGATGAAGAAGATGGGAGGCATTTCCAGTATCCTTGGGATGCTGCCAGGGCTTTCCGGAATGAAGTCTTCCCAGATGGCCCAGCTGGAGGGGGCTATGGACGAGAAAAAACTCGGACGTATCGAGGGTATCATCTACTCCATGACACCGGAGGAGCGGGCGAATCCGAAACTGATGAATCCCAGTCGCAAGCGGCGGATTGCCAAAGGGGCCGGAGTGGATATCAGTGAGGTCAACCGTTTTATCAAACAGTTTGAGCAGTCCCGGAAGATGATGAAAAAAATGCCGGGCATGATGGGTGGTAAAAAGGGGAGAATGAAATTTCCTTTTTAACATATAGTCAGCATAATAATCAGGAGGTGAAAGAAATGGCAGTAAAGATCAGATTGAGAAGAATGGGACAGAAGAAGAATCCTTTCTATAGAATTGTAGTTGCGGATTCCAGATCTCCGAGAGATGGCAAGTGCATCGAAGAGATCGGAACATACGATCCCACCAAAGATCCCAGCGAGTTTCATGTAAATGAGGAGCTGGCAAAGAAATGGCTGGCAAACGGCGCGCAGCCCACTGATACCGTCAGCAGAATCTTTAAGGCAGCCGGTATCGAAAAATAATCGGGTGCGGAAAGAACGAGGTGTATGCAATGAAAGAATTAGTGGAAGTAATTGCAAAGTCACTGGTGGATTACCCGGATGAAGTTGTCGTGACAGAGACGGAGAAGGAAAAGGCAATTGTAATCGAATTGCATGTGGCTGCCTCTGATATGGGCAAGGTAATCGGCAAACAGGGACGTATTGCAAAGGCGATCCGTTCTGTGGTGAAAGCCGCAGCCTCAAAGTCAGAAAAGAAAGTGGTTGTTGATATTGTATAGGATTTGACTGTACAATATGCCGCCGCGTCAGCGGCGGCTGTTTTCATTTTACGGGAAATAGCGTTCCGTCGGGGAAAGGGCAGGCTCGTATGCCATAGGAGTGCATATTTCCGTGATATAGTTGTGAGGAAGGAAATGGAAGATTTACTGCAGGTTGGAATTATTACATCTCCCCATGGGGTACATGGAGAGGCGAAGGTTTTCCCTACCACTGACGATAAGGAGCGGTTCCGGGATCTGAAAGAGGTTCTTTTGCGGGGGAAGAAGGGAGATCAGCTTCTGCATATTGTCTCCGTGAAGTTTTTTAAAAATATGGCAATTTTAAAATTTCGGGAATTTACAACCCCGGAGGAAATTGACGGGATTCGCCAGGCGGGGCTCTTCGTGACGAGAGACCAGGCGGTGCCTCTGGAAGAAGACGAATATTTTATTGCCGATCTGATTGGGATTGAGGTTTATACGGATGCAGGGGAGGATTTCGGGACCATCTCCGATGTGCTCTCCACCGGAGCCAACGACGTCTATGTGGTGGACAGCCCGGCCCATGGGCAGGTGCTTCTGCCGGCGATCAAGGACTGCGTGCGCCAGATTGACGTGAAAGGCCGCAGGATGGAGATTCATCTGATGCCGGGACTGGTCTGAAGCGTGGGGGTGTTTCAAAGGTATGAAATTTTATATTCTGACATTATTTCCGGAGATGATCGAGAATGTCCTCGGTACCAGCATTATCGGCCGGGCCGTAGAGCGGGGGATGATTTCTTACGAAGCGATCAACATCCGGGATTTTACCCTTGATAAACATAAAAAAGTAGATGATTACCCTTACGGCGGAGGCGCCGGCATGGTCATGCAGGCCCAGCCAATCTATGACGCATGGGAATCGGCGGCGCGGCGGGCGGATGGACCGGTGCGGACAGTCTATCTGACGCCTCAGGGGGAGACCTTTTCCCAGGCGAAAGCCAAGGAATTCGCTCTGGAGGAGGATCTGATTCTTCTCTGCGGCCACTATGAAGGGGTGGACGAGCGGGTTCTGGAGGAAATCGTGACAGATTATATTTCCATCGGAGACTATGTACTGACCGGAGGAGAGCTTCCCGCGGTTGTGGTGGTAGACGCTGTTTCCCGCATGGTGCCCGGAGTGCTTTCCAACAGGGAATCCGGAGAGACAGAATCCTTCGAGGATGGCCTGCTGGAGTATCCTCAGTACAGCCGGCCGGAGGTCTGGCATGACAGGGCGGTCCCGCCGATCCTTCTGTCGGGAAATCATCAGAAGGTGGATGAGTGGAGACGACAGCAGTCTCTTTTTAGGACCAGAGAGCGCCGTCCGGATCTGCTGAAAACTGCTCATCTGACGGAAAAAGACAAGAAGTACTTGAATTTTGAATAACCCTATGGTAAACTACACTAGTTGTGAGAAGAAGATGGTCCTCTGTTACGCCCTTTTGGGGATAAGTATTAAGAACATCAGAAGAATCAGGAGGTCACAGAATGAACGCAAAAGAAATTATCAAGAACATTGAGGCGGAGCAGCTGAAAGCTGACGTGCCGGAGTTTAGCGTGGGAGATACGGTAAGAGTGCACGCAAAGATCAAAGAGGGAAACCGTGAGAGAATCCAGGTTTTCGAGGGTACTGTGCTCAAGAAGCAGGGCGGAAGCAACCGCGAGACTTTTACGGTAAGAAAGTTCTCCAACGGTGTCGGTGTGGAAAAGACATGGCCGCTGCACAGCCCCCATGTGGAAAAAGTGGAGGTTGTCCGCAGAGGTAAGGTACGCCGCGCGAAGTTGAATTATCTGCGTGGACGCGTAGGAAAGAAAGCAAAAGTAAAAGAATTGGTAAAATAGTTTTGCGGGAACAACCTCTCAGAGGTTGTTCTTTTTTTGCAATTCGTGTATATTAGTAGTTATGAATAAAAGACAATGGAACAAAAAGATTGAAAATATCAGACGGAAAATTCAGCGTAGCAAAAACCGGCAGCGCAGAAATCGTGACGTGTATACCGGTCGGGCGCGGCGAATAGCGCTGTGGGTCATCCAGATTGCGACGGCGGTGGCTCTGGCCTTTCTGCTGGTTGCCGCCTTTGGCATACGGATAACCTGCGGCGGAATGTCCATGGATCCCACGGTTGCTGACGGGGAAGGCGTTCTTGTAAACAGAGTGGCTTATCTGTTTTCCGACCCGCAGCCGGACGACGTGATCGTCTTTACATCGGAGGGGGCTGTGGACGGAGCTCCGAATATTAAGCGCGTAGTCGGTGTGCCGGGAGACACTATTGAGATCTCCGGCGGAAGTCTCTATGTGAATGGAGAACGCTATTCGGATGTGGCGGATACACAGAGCATGGAGTACGCAGGCAGAGCCGCGACGGAGATTACCCTGGGGGAGAATGAGTATTTTGTGCTGGGAGATAATCGAAACAACAGCGAAGACAGCCGCTATCAGTCTGTCGGAAACGTGACTTCGGATGAGATCGAGGGGAAAGTCTGGCTGAAGCTGTCCCTGTCGGATTTCGGACTGGTGCGATAGGAGGAACAACGTGATGGAATTTCAATGGTATCCCGGTCATATGACAAAGGCAAAGCGGCAGATGCAGGAGGATATCCGGCTGATCGATCTGGTTATCGAACTTCTGGACGCGAGAATTCCAAAGAGCAGCCGCAATCCGGACATCGATGCACTTGGACAGGGCAAGTATCGTCTGATTCTTCTGAATAAGGCAGATCTTGCGGATGAGCAGAGCAACCGTTTATGGAAAATGTATTTTGAAGAGAAGGGCTTCGGCGTGGCTGTTCTGGACTCCAGGAGCCGCGGCGGAATGAAAAACGTGTCGGGAATTATTTCCCGTCTCTGTACCGAGAAAACCGAACGAGACAGGAAACGCGGCATCAAAAACAGGCCGATTCGGGCCATGGTGGTAGGAATTCCGAACGTGGGAAAATCCACGTTTATCAATTCCTTTGCCGGCAGAGCCTGCGCGAAAACCGGGAATAAGCCCGGTGTAACCAAGGGAAAACAGTGGATTCGTCTGAATAAAAATGTGGAGCTTCTGGACACGCCGGGGATTTTGTGGCCGAAATTTGAAGATCCTCAGGCAGGCTTGCATCTGGCCTGCATCGGCGCGATCAGAGATGAGGTTCTCTCGCCGGAGGAGCTGGCAATGGAGCTGATGCGGCTTCTGCTCGCTGTCCGTCCGGGAATCCTCACGGAACGCTATCAGATTGCGGAGGACGGGGATCTGTCCCGGATGCTGGAGGAGATCGCGAAAAACAGGAACTGCGTCAAGAAGGGAAACGTCCCGGATTTGGGCAGGGCCGCAGCGCTTTTGCTGGACGAATTCCGAAGCGGAAGGCTGGGAAGAATTACTCTGGAAATTCCGGAGGATAAAGAGGTATAGCATGAGTGAGCAGGAAATAAACGGTAATGTAGAGAAGGAAGAGAAAAAGAGAGGAGCCCTGCGGGAGGTTCTGTCCATGATCGGATGGATCCTTTTCATCTTCTGTCTGGTGTTTCTGGTTACCACCTATGTTGGGCAGAGAACCAGAGTGGAGGGGCATTCCATGGAGCCGGCCTTGTCGGACGGCGACAACCTGATTGTGGATAAGATCTCCTATCGCTTTCACGATCCGGAACGCTTTGACATTATCATTTTTCCCTATCAATGGGAGTCGAACACTTACTATATCAAGCGTATTATCGGCCTTCCGGGAGAGACGATACAGATTGACGATGAGGGAAATATCTATATTGACGGCGAAGTGCTTCGGGAGAATTACGGGTTGGAGAGAATTCAAAATCCCGGCCTGGCGCGGGAGCCTGTTACCCTCGGAGAGGATGAATACTTTGTCCTGGGAGATAACCGGAACAACAGTACCGACAGCCGTTTTGCCGAGGTTGGCGTCATCCACAGGGATGATATTGTTGGCCGGGCATGGGTGCGTATCTATCCTTTTGACAGCATCGGAGTGATACGGCATCAGTAGGCGCACTACCTGCGGATTTGCCGGTGGGCAGGGAGGAAAACATATGGCGGAGGAAAAGAAAATCAAAGAGATTCGCGCGGAATACGACTCCTACGGGGAGGACATGCTGCCTTCCTTCATTGAGGAGTATCTTGCGGACGGGCGGCCCGGCGTATCCAAGCTGATCGACCAGGCCCAGAGAAGACTGGAGCGGCTTCGGCTGGAACGGGAACGCACCGAGAAACTGAAGGAATATGAGCGGCGCTACAGCGGGCAGTATCATCATATCTGCGGGATTGACGAGGTGGGACGCGGACCGCTGGCAGGCCCGGTGGTAGCTGCCGCCGTTATTTTGCCGGAAAACTGCGATATTCTTTACATTAATGATTCCAAGAAACTGACCGCCGCAAAACGGGAAGAACTCTATGACATCATTATGGAGAAGGCGGTAGCTGTGGGGATTGGTATGGCATCTTGTGATCGGATCGATGAGATCAACATTCTCCAGGCTACTTACGAGGCCATGCGTCAGGCCATCGGGAAGCTTGCCACACCGCCGGATCTTCTCCTGAACGACGCGGTAACCATTCCCGGGGTGGATATCCGGCAGGTGCCCATTATCAAAGGAGATGCCAAGAGCATTTCCATCGGAGCCGCCAGCATTATTGCCAAGGTAACCAGAGACCGGCTCATGGAGGAGTATGATCCTATTCTACCGGAATACGGTTTCGCGAAAAATAAGGGATACGGAACGCCGGAACATATTGCCGCGCTGAAGAAATACGGTCCTTCTCCGATACACCGGAGCAGTTTTATCGGAAATTTTGTTTCCTGAGAGGAAAAACAGCCGAAAGAAAAGGGGAGACGATGGCGGAGAGAAACAGACGGGCTCTGGGTAAGGAAAAAGAACTTCTGGCGGCAGACTGGATGAAGGGGCATGGCTATGAAATCCTGGAGATGAATTACCGCTGTCGGCAGGGCGAGGTGGATATTGTGGCAAGGGACGGCGCCTGTCTGGTCTTTGCCGAGGTAAAGTACCGCAGAGACGCTGGAGCCGGTTATCCGGCGGAGGCGGTGGATGTGCGCAAACAGCGTCGGATTTCCTATGCGGCCCGGCACTATATGATGCGGCATGGTATAGGAGAGCATATGCCAGTGCGTTTTGATGTGATTGCTATCCTCGGAGAGCAGATTACAGTTATCGCCAATGCTTTTTGTATTTCAGATTAGAGGATTTCGGAGCGAAGCATGATATATAAAAATCAGGAAAAAATATTGGAAGAGAAGATATACGAGGCGAAGGAGGGGAGGGGACTTCCCCTCCTGACCTTTTCTCTGCTGGAGAAGATTCCAGGAATCCGGCATTGTTTTACCACGCGGGACGGAGGCATCAGCGAGGGAATGTTTCGCAGTCTGAATCTGAGTTTTACCAGAGGGGATGATGGGGAGGCGGTACTGGAAAATTACCGCCGGGTGGCATCGGCTATGGGAACGGATATCACGCAGGTGGTAACCAGTGATCAGACCCACACCACGAACATTCGTCTGGTTGGAGAGGAGGACGCAGGCAAAGGCGTAGTCCGGCCCCGGGATTATCAGGATGTGGACGGACTGATAACCGATACGCCGGGACTTCTTCTGGCGGCTTTTTTTGCGGACTGCGTTCCCCTGTACATGGTGGATCCCCATCACGGGGCGATTGGACTTTTTCATTCCGGATGGCGTGGAACCGCGGAGCGGATGGGAGAGAAGGGTGTAAAAGCCATGGCGGATGCCTTCGGCAGCCGGCCAAAGGATCTGGTCTGCGCCATCGGGCCCTCCATCTGCGGGGACTGCTATCAGATCGGAGAGGATGTGGCGGAGATTTTTGCGGAGCGGTTTTCAGACTGCCGCGGACAGATTATCCGCAGAGATGAGAGGGGCGATATCTACCTGGATCTGTGGCAGGCAAATCTTCAGATACTGCTGGAGGCGGGGGTGCCGGAAAATCAGATTGCTGTGACCAATCTCTGCACCTGCTGCAATCCGGAGGAGCTCTTTTCCCATCGGGCTTCGGGAGGAAAGAGAGGGAACCTTGGGGCTTTTCTGATGCTTATCCCCGAGGAGTGATGTTCTGCAGAGGAAGGAAACGGCAAACAAATCGAAAGTAACGGCAGAATCAGGGAGGAAGGTATGGGAGAGATTTCACATCAGATCGCGGAAGTGGCAGAAAACAGCATAGGGGCCCGGGCGGGACTTCGCCCCGGGGATATCATTCTGGAGATGAACGGCGCGAAAATCCGGGATATCTTTGACTATCATTACTATTCAGATGATGAAGTGGTGGATATCAAGGTGCAGGGGCCGGATGGCGGTACCCGTATCTGCCATGTGGAGAAGGGGATCGGGCAGGATTTGGGAATTACCTTTGAAAACGGCCTGATGGACGACTATCGCTCCTGCCATAACCAGTGTATTTTCTGTTTCATTGATCAGATGCCGCCGGGAATGCGGGATACCCTGTATTTCAAGGACGATGACACCAGGCTCTCTTTTCTTCAGGGAAATTATGTGACGCTGACCAACATCAGCGAGGATGATATGAGCCGGATCATTTCCTACCATCTGGCGCCCATTAATATTTCCGTGCACACCACAAATCCGCAGCTGCGGTGTCAGATGCTTCACAACCGGTTCGCCGGGGATATTCTGGACAAGATCCGTATGCTTTCTGACGCGGGAATTGAGATGAATGCTCAGATTGTTCTGTGCAAAGGGATCAATGACGGCCGGGAACTGGAGCGGACCATAGGCGATCTCCTGGAGTTTTATCCGTTTATGCAGAGTCTTTCTGTGGTGCCGGTGGGACTGACAAAGTACCGGGAGGGCCTTTACCCGCTGGAACCTTTTGCCGGGGATGACGCGAAAGAGGTACTGGGGATCATAAGAAAATGGCAGGATATCAGCAGGGAAAAGAACGGCGTCCGCTTTGTGCAGGCCTCCGATGAGTGGTATCTGCTGGCCGGGGAGTCCCTGCCTTCGGCGGAGACCTATGACGGTTATCTGCAGCTGGAAAACGGCGTGGGAATGCTGCGGCTGCTGATGGATGAGTTTGACGAAGCACTGAAAAAAAGCCGCCGAAGACCCTTTATGCGAAAGAGAGAGATCTCCCTGGCCACGGGATACCTGGCGGCTCCTTTTATTGAAGAGATGTGCGGGCGGCTGAAGGAGAAATTCCCGAGGGTTACTACACACGTTTACGCTATAAGGAATGATTTTTTCGGAGAGAAGATCACAGTCTCCGGTCTGATTACAGGACAGGATCTTATAGCCCAGTTGAAGGAGAAAAATCTCGGAGAACGGTTGCTTCTTCCGCAGAATATGCTGCGCTGTGGAGAGGAGGTTTTTCTGGATGACCTGACGCTTACGCAGCTAAAAAAATCTTTACAAGTACAGGTAGATATTGTAAAATCAAGCGGACAAGATTTTGTGGATTGTATACTGAATTGACGGGGGAGATGGAGGTAACTATGAGCAAACCAGTGGTGGCCATTGTCGGCAGACCGAACGT
Source organism: uncultured Eubacteriales bacterium (assembly GCA_949286525.1). Taxonomy (GTDB): domain Bacteria; phylum Bacillota; class Clostridia; order Lachnospirales; family Lachnospiraceae; genus Pullilachnospira_A. Next base: position 30,045 of record CASECT010000051.1, read on the forward strand.
GGGAAAATCTACGCTATTTAACGCTCTGGCGGGAGAGCGGATTTCCATTGTGAAGGATACGCCCGGCGTTACCAGAGACCGGATTTATGCTGATGTCTCCTGGCTGGATCACGATTTTACCATTATAGATACCGGCGGAATTGAGCCGGATTCCAAGGATGTCATCCTCTCCCAGATGCGGGAGCAGGCACAGATTGCCATGGATACGGCAGATGTGATTATATTCCTGACAGATGTGCGTCAGGGGCTGCTCGACGCGGATTCCAAGGTGGCAGATATGCTGCGGCGTTCCAGGAAGCCGGTGCTTCTGGTGGTCAACAAGGTGGACAGTTTCGACAAATATATGACGGAAGTCTATGAATTCTATAATCTGGGCATCGGAGAACCGATCCCTATTTCCTCGGCTTCCCGGCTGGGCCTGGGAGACATGCTGGATGCCCTGGTTGCCCATTTCCCTTCCCGCCAGACGTCGGAGGAAGAGGAAGAAATCCCGCGGATCGCGGTAGTAGGAAAACCGAATGTAGGAAAATCCTCTCTGATCAATAAACTGACCGGAGAGAACCGTGCCATTGTATCGGACATTGCGGGTACAACCAGGGACGCTATCGACACGAAAGTAAAATATCACGGTAAAGAATACATTTTTGTGGATACGGCGGGTTTACGAAGAAAGAGCAAGGTTAAAGAGGAACTGGAACGATTTTCCATTATCCGGGCAGTGGCGGCTGTGGAAAAGGCGGATGTGGTTATCGTAATGATAGACGCCACCGAGGGCGTTACCGAGCAGGACGCGAAGATTGCCGGTATTGCTCATGACAGGGGCAAGGGCATCATTGTGGCGGTCAACAAGTGGGATGCCGTAGAGAAGGATGACAGGACCATGTATCGTCAGAGGGAGAAAATCCGACAGGTATTGAGTTTCATGCCCTATGCGGAGATTCTGTTTATATCGGTTAAGACTTCACAGCGTCTTCAGAAAATATTTGAGACGATCGACGTTGTGCTGGAAAACAATTCTATGCGGGTGGCTACCGGCGTCCTGAACGAGATTGTGTCGGAGGCCGTAGCGATGCAGCAGCCCCCTTCTGACAAGGGAAAAAGACTGAAAATCTTTTATGTGACGCAGGTGGCGGTCAAACCGCCTACTTTTGTGATTTTTGTCAACGACAAGGAACTGATGCACTTTTCGTATGTGCGGTATCTGGAAAACCGTATCCGTGACACCTTTGGTTTCGCGGGTACCGCACTGAAATTTATTGTGCGGGAAAGGAAGGAAGGATGATGCTGACAGCCAGAGTTGTTTCCCTGCTGATCGGTTATGTTTTCGGAATGTTCGTTTCCGGCTTTTTTCTCGGAAAATCCAAGCATGTGGACCTGAGAAAAAGAGGAAGCGGAAATGTGGGAACTACAAATACTGCGAGAGTGCTGGGACTGAAATACGGAGCTATCACGCTGCTGTGTGACTGTTTGAAACCGGTGCTGGCTTCCCTGGTGGTCTGGTTGATTTTTGGCCGCTCGCACGCTGATCAGATTCGTCTGCTGATTCTGTACGCATCCTTCGGGGCGGTGTTGGGCCATGATTTTCCCGCTTTTATGAAATTCAGGGGTGGAAAGGGCGTGGCCGCCAGTGTCGGTTTGATCCTGCTGTGTTTTCCCCAGGCCTTTCCCGTATGCGCCGTACTTTTCTTTTCGGCGGTGGGGATAACAAAATATGTTTCGCTGGGATCGATTTTGGCGGCGGTGGGACTCGGTGTTCAGGCGATCGTCATGGGATATCTCGGGTGGCTTTCTTATCCGGCGGAAAACGTCGTAGAGGCGGTTGCGATCGCCGAGGTAGTTTCCATTTTGGTTATTCTTTTACATAGAAGCAATATTTCCCGACTGCGGAGCGGGACAGAAAACAAGTTTTCACTGCATAGAAAGTAGGAGGCTGTCATGGCACATATAGCGGTACTTGGCGCCGGAAGTTGGGGAACAGCGCTGGCTGTTCTCCTTTGCCGTAACGGACATTCGGTCGTTTTGTGGTCCCATCGGAAGGAGCATGCTGAGAGCATGCGTCAGAACGGTATCAATGAAAGGAGTTTTCCGGGTATTCGGCTACCGGAGTCTCTGACATACACAGGGGATATCAAGGAGGCGGTATCCGGGCGGGAGATCGTTCTCTTTGTGGTGCCCTCCACGGCGTTGCGAGAGACGGCAAAGAAGGCGGCTCCACACCTGAAAGGGGAGCAGCTGCTCTGCTGCGCCTCCAAGGGCATCGAGGAGGGAACACTGTTGACGCAGTGCGGGATACTGGAGGAAATTCTGCCCGAAAATCCCATCAGTGTTCTGAGCGGGCCTTCTCACGCTGAGGAAGTGATCGCCGGACTGCCGACAGTGGTGGTGGCAGGTTCCGCCGAAAGGTTTGCTGCGGAGCGGATACAGGAAATCTTCATGAACCGAACCTTTCGAGTATATACCAGCCCTGATGTGCTCGGAATTGAGATTGGTGCGGCCTTAAAGAATGTGATCGCGCTGGCAGCCGGCATGTCCGACGGTCTTGGGTATGGAGATAACGCGAAGGCGGCCCTGATTACCAGAGGGATCAAGGAGATTTCTGCCCTGGCCGTGGCCATGGGCGGATGTCAGGAGACGTTGAGCGGTCTTGCGGGTACCGGGGATCTGATTGTTACCTGCAGCAGCCGCCACAGCCGCAATCGCAGAGCGGGTATGCTGATCGGACAGGGAATGAGCGCCAAGGAAGCCATGGAAGAGGTAAATATGGTGGTGGAGGGTGTCTATTCCACCCGTTCAGCTCTGGCGCTGGGAGAGAAATATCAGGTCTGTCTTCCTATTATCGAGCAGGTTTACGAGGTCATTTTTTGCGGGAAAAATGTACAGCAGGCGGTAACGGAACTGATGGAGCGTGATCCGAAGGCCGAGATGGAAGCGGTCTGCTGGTAGAAATTTTATTTTTTGGAAATTGCCATTGACTGGATGTTTTCCGAATGTTAGAATTATTCTGGCGCACAATATGTTGTACAAATGAAGCTGTATAATGCCAATATATGGATATAGAACGGGAAAAAGAGGGAGAAAACGGATGGTTCAGGTTATCAAGAAGGACGGTACGCTGGAAGATTTTAACGTGCAGAAGGTTGTGGACGCAGTCAATAAATCCGCAAACCGTGTTCTGATCACGTTTACTGAGGAAGAAGAGCGTTTCATCTGCCAGTTTGTGGAAGAACGGGTGGCGGAACTCGGCATAGAGAAGGTTGCTATCGCTCAGATGCACAATATCGTTGAGGGCGCGCTGGAGAGAGTAAATCCCACCGTTGCCAAGAGTTATCGGGACTATCGAAACTACAAGCAGGATTTTGTCCAGATGCTGGACGAGGTTTACACCAAGAGCCAGTCTATCATGTATATCGGCGACAAGGAGAACGCCAATACGGACAGCGCTCTGGTGTCCACCAAGCGAAGCTTGATTTTCAACGAGTTCAACCGGGAGCTATACAAGAAATTCTTCCTTACCACTGAGGAAATTCAGGCAATTCGGGACGGCTATATCTACATTCACGACATGTCCGCCAGAAGGGACACTATGAACTGCTGTCTGTTTAATGTGAAGGAAGTGCTGGAGGGCGGCTTTGAGATGGGAAACATCTGGTACAATGAGCCGAAGACCCTTGATGTAGCCTTCGATGTGATTGGCGATATTGTCCTTTCCGCGGCAAGCCAGCAGTACGGCGGTTTTACCGTGCCAAGCGCTGATCTGATTCTGGATAAGTACGCGGAGAAATCCTACGCGAAATATATTGACAAGTATATGGGACTGGGCCTGACAAGAGAGAAGGCGGAGGAAGTTGCCTACAAGGATGTGGAGCGGGATTTTGAGCAGGGATTCCAGGGATGGGAGTACAAGTTTAACACCGTTGCCAGCAGCCGCGGGGACTATCCCTTTATCACGGTAACCATCGGCACCGGGCGTACACGGTTCGCGAAGATGGCTTCTATCTGTATGCTCCGCGTCCGTATGAACGGACAGGGGAAAGCGGGCCACAAGAAGCCGGTGCTCTTCCCCAAGGTGGTCTTCCTTTACGATGAGGATCTCCATGGACCGGGAAAGGAGCTGGAGGATGTCTTCGACGCGGGCATCGAATGTTCCAGAAAGACCATGTATCCGGACTGGCTCAGCCTGACCGGAAAGGGATATATCGCCAGCATGTACAAACAGTATGGGGAGATTATCAGCCCCATGGGTTGCCGCGCGTTCCTGTCGCCCTGGTATGAGAGGGGCGGCATGTATCCGGCGGACGATGAGGACAGACCCGTCTTTGTGGGCCGGTTCAATATCGGTGTCGTTAGCCTGCATCTGCCCATGATTCTCGCGAAGGCTCGTCAGGAGAGCAGGGATTTCTACGAGGTGCTGGACTATTATCTGGAGCTGATCCGGAAACTGCACATTCGCACCTACGCTTATCTGGGAGAAATGCGCGCCTCCACGAACCCGCTGGCATACTGTGAGGGCGGTTTCTACGGCGGCCATTTGAAATACAACGAGAAGATCAAGCCGATTTTGAAGACGGCTACGGCGTCCTTCGGCATTACAGCTTTCAATGAGCTTCAGCGGCTCTATAACGGAAAATCCCTCGTGGAGGATGGACAGTTTGCCCTGGAAGTTCTGGAACATATCAATCAGAAGATTGAGGAGTTCAAGAAGGAGGACGGACATCTCTACGCGATCTACGCGACACCGGCAGAGAATCTCTGTGGTCTGCAGGTAAAGCAGTTCCGGAAGAAGTACGGCATTGTGGAGAATGTCTCCGACCGGGAGTATGTGAGCAACGGGTTTCACTGCCATGTGACTGAGGATATCACACCGATCCAGAAGCAGGATCTGGAATACCGGTTCTGGGAGCTGTCCAACGGCGGTAAGATCCAGTATGTAAAGTATCCGATCAGCTATAACAGCGAAGCGGTAAAGACCCTTGTGCGCAGAGCCATGGATATGGGATTCTACGAAGGGGTAAACCTTTCTCTGGCCTACTGCGACGACTGCGGGCACGAGGAGCTGGACATGGACGTATGCCCGGTGTGCGGCAGCCGGAACCTGACCAAAATCGACCGGATGAACGGTTATCTTTCTTACTCCAGGGTAAAGGGGGATACCCGTCTCAACGACGCCAAGATGGCGGAGATCGCCGAGAGAAAAAGTATGTAAACAACGGGTTGTCTGTCGCGCCCGGGCAGTGTGGAAAGACAGCCTCATCATGCATGAGGGGCGGGAGGGCGCGACAGATGAAAAAAAGCTATGAAAAGGAAGACAGATGCGTTATCATAATATAACAAAGGACGATATGCTCAACGGCGACGGTCTCCGGGTGGTGTTGTGGGTCTCCGGATGTGATCATTGCTGCAAGGACTGCCAGAACCCGATAACCTGGGATCCAAACGGTGGTCTCCCCTTTGATGAGGGGGCGAAGGAAGAGCTGTTTGAGGCCCTTGACAGGGATTACATTTCCGGTATTACCTTCAGCGGAGGGGATCCGCTGTATTTCGGTAACCGGCTCGATGTGACGGAGCTGGCGAAGGAGATACGGGATCGCTTTCCCGGGAAGACGATCTGGCTTTATACAGGTTATCCCTACGAGGCGGTAGAGAGCCTGGATGTGATGCAGTATGTGGATGTACTGGTGGATGGCGAGTTTGTTGCGGAGCAGAAGGATAATCAGCTCTACTGGCGGGGAAGCGGCAATCAGCGGGTCATTGACGTGCCTGCCACGAGAAAGAGCGGCGCCGTGGTGCTTCACTGTGAGTGACGCGCCGGCAGTGTCTGAGAGGAGCGTTTATGGATATCAAAATCAAAAGGCTGAGTGAGACAGCAAAAATTCCCTGCAGGGGAAGCGATGAGGCTGCAGGGTATGACTTGTTTGCGGATATTGCGGAACCGGTGGAAATTTTGCCCCATACGACCGCAATGATCAGTACCGGTGTGGCAATGGCAATTCCCGCAGGATATTTCGGCGGTGTGTTTGCCAGAAGCGGTCTTTCCGCCAAGGAGGGGCTGCGGCCGGCAAACTGTACCGGCGTGGTGGATTCCGATTACCGGGGACCGGTAAAGGTGGCGCTGCACAATGACGGGGAGGAAGTGCGCAGGGTGCTTCCCCAGGAGAAGATTGCCCAGCTTGTGGTAATTCCTTATCTGGATATTACCTTTCAGGAGACGGATACGCTGGATGAGACCGGCCGGGGCGCGGGCGGTTTCGGCTCTACCGGCAGATAGCAATTTTGTATGAGGGAGGATTCTTATGGGAGAGAATATCAGAGATCGATTAATCAGATTTAATGCCAGGCAGGACAACAGCATCGTGCTTCATGCGGTGCCGGGACATTTTGCCACGAGCCAGTCTCATATCAATTATTATATTGATATGACCAGCCTCAAGTCCCGATGCAGGGAAGCCAGGGAAGTGGCGAGATTTCTGCAGAGCGCTACCATGCATCACGTGAACATGGTGGACACCATTGTCTGTATGGACGGAACAGAGGTAGTCGGCGCTTTTTTGGCGGAGGAACTGGAAAAAAATCACATTTCCATCGCCAATATGCATGAGACTATCTATGTGGTATCTCCGGAGACAAATTCGGCTAATCAGTTTCTTTTCCGGGAGAATACCCGCCCTGCGGTGGCCGGAAAGCATGTGCTGCTATTGATGGCCAGCATTACCACCGGAGAGACGGCACGCAGAAGTCTGGAGTGTATCGAGTATTACGGCGGTACGGTGGAGGGGGTCACAGCGATTTTCTCCACACAGAATCAGGTGGGAGGAAAACAGGTCTTCTCTGTTTTTACACAGGAGGATCTTCCGGGCTATCAGGCTTACGCGCCCTATGAGTGTCCCTACTGCAAAAACGGGAAACCGCTCGAGGCGATTGTGAACGGTTTCGGATACTCGCTGCTGTAGGTGTGTCAATTCGCGCTGACGGAACAGCGGAGAAGAAGATGACTGCGCTCAACGTATGTTGGGCGCATTCTTTTGAGACGGACTTTGAGACGGCATGTACCGTGTCCGGGAAATGATTTAGAAAAGGCAGGTTTATTCATGGCAAAGAAGAATGTTTACGACGAGAGCAGCATTTCTGTTCTGGAAGGGCTGGAGGCAGTACGGAAGCGTCCGGGTATGTATATCGGCAGCGTTTCCAGAAAGGGACTTAACCATTTGGTGTATGAGATCGTGGACAACTCCGTGGACGAGCACCTGGCAGGGGAATGCGATACCATCTGCGTGACCCTGGAGGCGGATGGATCGGCCACAGTGGAGGACAACGGACGCGGAATTCCCGTGGGAATGCATGAAAAGGGCGTCTCCGCGGCGCGTCTGGTGTTTTCTACCCTCCATGCGGGTGGAAAGTTTGACAATTCTGTTTATAAGACCAGCGGAGGTCTCCATGGCGTGGGATCTTCGGTGGTAAACGCGCTCTCAGAGTGGCTGGATGTGGAGATTTATCGGGACGGCTATATTCATCATGACCGCTACGAGCGTGGAACGCCGGTGGAAAAACTTCAGGAGGGACTGTTGCCGAAGGTTGGCAAGACAAAGAAACGGGGAACGAAAATTTCGTTTCTGCCGGATCCGGAGATTTTTGAGGTAACCCGTTTTAAGGGCGATGATATAAAGAGCCGGCTTCACGAGACGGCATATCTGAATCCGAAACTTACGATTATCTATGAAGACCTGCGGGGAGAGGAACCGGAGCGCGTGGAATTCCACGAACCGGAGGGGATTGTAGGATTTGTGCGTGATATCAATAAAAATGCCGAGACGCTTCACGATGTGATCTATTTTCAAGGGCAGTCTGACGACATTGCCGTAGAGGCCGCATTTCAGTATTGCAACGAGTTTCATGAGAACATCCTCGGGTTTTGCAATAATATTTACAACGCGGAAGGAGGAACCCATATTACCGGGTTCAAAACCACCTTTACCACGGTTATCAACAACTACGCCCGGGAACTGGGAATTTTGAAGGAAAAAGATCCGAATTTTACCGGCACTGATATTCGAAGCGGTATGACGGCAGTTATTTCTGTGAAGCATCCGGATCCCCGCTTTGAGGGACAGACCAAGACGAAGCTGGACAACCAGGACGCCGCAAAGGCGGTGGGAAAAGTGACCGGCGACGAGATTCAGCTGTATTTCGACCGGAATCTGGAGACCTTAAAAACCGTCATTTCCTGCGCCGAGAAGGCGGCAAAAATTCGGAAGACCGAGGAGCGGGCAAAGACGAATCTTCTCTCCAAACAGAAATTTTCCTTTGACAGCAACGGGAAACTGGCCAACTGCGAGAGCCGGGATCCTTCCAAGTGTGAGATTTTTATCGTGGAGGGTGACTCCGCCGGCGGATCTGCGAAAACGGCCCGCAACCGCATGTATCAAGCGATTCTCCCCATCCGGGGAAAGATTTTGAATGTGGAGAAGGCCAGCATTGACAAAGTGCTTGCGAACGCGGAGATCAAAACCATGATCAACGCCTTCGGCTGCGGTTTCTCGGAAGGGTATGGAAACGATTTCGACATTGACAAGCTGCGGTATGACAAGATCATTATCATGGCCGATGCGGACGTGGACGGCGCGCACATCTCCACACTGCTGCTGACGCTGTTTTACCGGTTTATGCCGGAACTGATTTACCAGGGACATGTCTATATCGCTATGCCGCCCTTATACAAGGCAATTCCCTCCAAGGGGAAAGAGGAGTACCTCTACGACGATGCGGCTCTGGAGAAATATCGGAAACGGCACAAGGGATCCTTCACTCTGCAGCGGTATAAAGGACTTGGCGAGATGGATGCCCAGCAGCTGTGGGAGACCACCTTGGATCCGGAACACAGGGTGTTGCGGAAGGTGGAGATCGAGGATGGCCGCATGGCTTCCGACGTGACGGAGATGCTTATGGGAAATGACGTGGCACCAAGAAGGGATTTTATCTATCGCAACGCAAGGGATGCGGAGCTGGATATTTGACGAAAGCAGATCGGATGATTTCGATTGCTGGATAAGAAAAGGAGAGGAAAATGGCACAGCAGGAACAACTGATTCAGACGGAATACTCTGAGATCATGCAGAAATCCTATATCGATTACGCCATGAGCGTAATTATCGCCCGGGCGCTGCCGGACGTGCGGGACGGACTGAAACCGGTACAGCGGAGAACCCTCTACGATATGTACGAGCTGGGTATCCGTTATGACCGGCCCTTCCGGAAATCCGCCAGAATTGTGGGCGATACCATGGGTAAATATCATCCCCACGGGGACAGTTCCATCTATGAGGCTCTTGTAGTTATGTCCCAGGACTTCAAGAAGGGACTGCCGCTGGTGGAAGGACACGGAAACTTCGGTTCCATCGAGGGGGATGGGGCCGCCGCCATGCGATATACGGAGGCCCGTCTGCAGAAAATTACCCAGGAGGCCTATCTGGCGGATCTGGATAAGGATGTGGTGGATTTTGTCCCGAATTTTGATGAGACCGAGAAGGAGCCCGAGGTGCTTCCGGCAAAGATACCAAATCTGCTGATCAATGGGGCAGAGGGCATTGCGGTGGGAATGGCCACCAGCATTCCGCCCCACAATCTCTCGGAAGTCATCGACGGCGTGATCGCCTACATGAAAAATCCGGATATCAACACCCGGCAGATGATGGAGTACATCAAAGGTCCGGATTTTCCCACGGGGGGTATCGTGACGAATCAGGAAGATCTTCTGGCTATCTACTCCACCGGCGTGGGAAAGATCCGGATCCGGGGAAAGGTGGAGGTCGAGAAGGCGAAGGGCGGCCGGGAAAACATTGTCATTACCGAGATCCCCTACACTATGATCGGCGCGAACATCGGGAAGTTCTTAAACGATGTGTACGCCCTGGTAGAGACAAAGAAGACCAATGACATTGTGGATATTTCCAACCAGTCTTCCAAGGAGGGCATCCGCATTGTGATCGAGCTGAAGCGGGGGGCCGACGCGAAGAATCTCTGCAATCTGCTCTACAAGAAGACCCGGCTGGAGGATACCTTCGGCGTCAATATGCTGGCGGTGGCGGAGGGGCGGCCGGAGACTATGGGACTGGTGCCGATTATCCGTCATCACGTCAATTTTCAGTATGAGCTGGCCACCAGAAAGTACACGACGCTGCTGAAAAAGGAGCGGGAGAAGAAGGAAATCCAGGAAGGTCTGATCAAGGCCTGCGATGTGATCGATCTGATTATCGAAATTCTGCGGGGCAGCAAAAATATCAGGGAGGCCAAGGACTGTCTGGTCAACGGGAACACGGAGAACATCCGCTTTAAGACGGAACAGTCCAGAAAGGACGCGGCGCAGCTTCACTTTACGGAGCGCCAGGCCACGGCCATACTGGAAATGCGTCTGTACCGTCTGATCGGTCTGGAGATCGAGGCGCTGCGCAAGGAGTACGGGGAGACCATGAACCGTATCCAGACCTACTCCAGAATTCTTGACGACCGGGGCGAGATGGCAAAGGTTATCATCAAAGAACTCAGGGAAATCCAGAAGGAATATGGAAGAGAGCGCCGGACGGCTCTCGACAATGTGGCCCAGGCAGTTGTGGAGGAAAAGCCTATTGAGGAGACGGACGTGGCGGTTCTGATCGACCGGTTCTCCTACGGGCGCTGCGTAGATATGTCTGTCTTTGAGCGGAACCGGGAGGCGGCAGAGGCGGAGTGCAAACGGATTATCTTCTGTAAGAATACGGATAAACTGGCAATATTTACCAATACCGGACAGATGCATCTGGTAAAAGTGCTGGATCTTCCCCAGGGAAAATTCCGTGATAAAGGACAACCACTGGACAATGTCAGCAATTTTGACAGCGGGAGCGAGCGGGAACTCTATATAGAGGCGCTGGGCAACCTGAAGGAGATGAAACTGATTTTCGGAACAAAGACGGGAATGCTCAAAGCAGTAGATGGGGGCGAATTTGTTGTCGGGAAACGTACGACTGCCGCGACTAAGCTGGCAGAGGGAGATGAACTTCTGACCGTGGCGCCACTTGAGGATGAGGAAACTCTGGTTATGCAGACCGTGGGAAATGTATTTCTGCGTATTGAGGCTTCCGGCATTCCGGAGAAAAAGAAGGGGGCCATCGGCGTGAGAGGTATCCGTCTGGAGCCGGGAGATCTGTTGGAAGAGATTCATGTGCTGCAGCCGGGAGACACTCCTACGGTTACCGTCAAGGGAAAAACTGTTTATCTGAACCGGCTTCATATAGGAAACCGGGATACAAAAGGTGTGAAAAAGTAAGTGGAACCGACGAGTGAACTGAGAAAATTTATAGCGGAGGCAAAAGCCATGGGAAGCCTCCCGGGGTTGGATTCCATCCGACGACTTTTAAACAGGCTGGACAATCCACAGCGGAAACTCTCCATTATTCATGTGGCGGGGACTAACGGAAAAGGGTCCGTCTGCAGTTATCTCCAGAGCGCGCTGAGCCTGGCAGGCTACCGGGTGGGCGTGTACACATCGCCGGCCGTGTTTGATGAGCGGGAGCGGTTTGCGGTGGACGGACTATGGATCTCCAGGGAGGAATACTGGCGTCAGGCTGAGAAAATCCGTCAGGCATGTTTGGGCATTCGGGCGGATGGATTTCCCCTGCCTACGATCTTTGAGGTTGATACGGCGCTGGCCTATCTCTATTTTCTGGACAAAAACTGCGACCTTGTCATCACGGAGACGGGGATGGGCGGGGCTCTGGACGCCACCAACGCCGTTGAAAAGCCGCTCTGCTGCGTGTTTGCTTCTGTGGGAATGGATCACATGCCGATGCTGGGAAATTCTCTGGAGGAGATTGCGGCTCAGAAAGCGGGAATTATCAAGGAGGGCCGACCGGTGGTCTCCACCTGGCAGGAGCCTGCGGTATGGAGAGTGCTTGCCGATGCAGCAAAGGAGAAGGGCGCCGAGATCCGGTTCGCGGATCCCGGGGAAATTACAGAGATATCTGATCAGAGGATCTGCTGCGGCGATTATGAACTCTCGCCTGCGTTGGAAGGGACGTTTCAGATTCAAAACAGCGTCCTGGCCTTAAAGACATTGCTCCTTTTGCGCGATGAGGGATATTCGCTCCCGGACGAGGTCATCCTGGAGGGAATTCACAGAGCCTATTGGCCGGGCCGTATGGAACGGATTTTAAACCGCCCGAAGGTATATCTGGACGGCGCCCACAATCTGCCGGCGGCGCTGCAGCTGAAGCGGACCATACAAAAGAAATTTACAAATCAGCGTATTACCTATATAATGGGGGTACTTGCCGACAAGGATTACGACGGAATGCTTCGTGAACTGCTGCCGCTGGCAGAGCATGTGATCACAGTAACACCCGAAAATCCGAGGGCGCTGAACGCAAAAACCCTGGCAGAGGCGGCGGCCCGCTGGCACGATCATGTGACGGCTGCTTCCGATTTCTGTGAGGCGGCAGGCCTTGCGTTGTGCGACGGGAGCGACGTGATACTCGCCTTCGGCTCCCTCTCTTATCTGAGGGATATTAAGTCGGCTATATTAAAACGAAACGAGGAAATGTCTCATGTTTGATGACGAGAAGATAAGGGAAGGCGTGCGTCTGCTGCTGGAGGGGATCGGAGAGGATCCCGGCCGGGAGGGGCTTAAGGAGACACCGGAGCGCATTGCGCGCATGTGCAGAGAGATTTTCGGTGGGCTCGAGGAGACGCCCCACGAACCGCTTCAGAAGAGATTTCACACAGGTACAAGCGAGATTGTTCTGGAGAGGGACATTCCCTTCTACAGCGTCTGCGAACATCATCTGCTCCCCTTTTACGGAAAGGTCCATGTGGCCTATCTGCCCCAGGGGGAGGTGGCAGGGCTGAGCAAGCTGGCCAGAACAGTGGAGGTATTTGCCAGGAGACCCCAGCTTCAGGAGCGGCTGACCGCGCAGATTGCCGATGCACTGATGGAGGAGCTGGCTCCGAAAGGCGCGATGGTTATGATCACGGCGGAGCACATGTGCATGACCATGCGGGGAGTAAAAAAGCCGGGAAGCTCTACGGTAACCTGCGCTGCCCGGGGAGTTTTCCGGGAAAACGACCGGCTGCGGGAGGAGTTTTTCCGGATGCTGGAGCGATAGCTTCTGTGGACTGGCAGAAGAAAACAGGACGAGGGAACCGAGTCATGAAATTTGTGAAAAAGCTGCTGGAGAGCGAGGAATATGCAGGCCGGTTGAGGAAACTGAAAGATATGGAACGTGAACGCGTATACTGCCGGCATGATCTGGATCATTTTCTTCATGTGGCTCGTATTGCGTATATTCTGTCTGTGGAGCAGGGATTGGAGCTGGATAAGGAACAGATCTATCTTTGCGGTCTGCTCCACGATCTGGGCCGTGTGGAGGAATACCGGTCAGGAATCTCCCATGCAGAGGCTTCTGCAGGCGCTGCCGGGGAGATTTTGCGCGTTCTGGGATATGATCGGGAGAAGGCACAGGAAGTCTGCTATGCCGTTTCCCGTCACAGCGGAAGGATAAATCTGCGGGAGAGAGACGGGGAAGATGGCGCTGTGGCGCAGTGGGAGCAGAGAAGGAAGAACGCCGGCACAGTGGAAAAGGAGCAGATCGGGAAGGAGACGGAGAGAAGAGAGCTTCTCGCCCGGGTGCTTGCCCTCGCGGACCAGCTTTCCAGGAACTGTTTTGCCTGTGAGGCAAGAGAGTCCTGCAAATGGAAAGATGAAGAAAAGACAACAGGAGGAGACCTGATATGATTATCGGAAACAGAACCTTTGCGTTTGGGAGACATACCCATGTGATGGGAATTTTGAATGTGACGCCGGATTCCTTCTCGGACGGAGGAAAGTATGACCGGCTGGACGCAGCTCTTTTTCACGCGGAGGAAATGATTCGTGACGGAGCGGACATCGTTGATGTAGGAGGCGAGTCCACACGACCCGGATACGAACGTGTATCGGAGGAGGAGGAGATCGGGCGTGTCGTTCCGGTCATCTCGGCCATCAAGGAACGATTTGACATTCCGGTATCTCTGGACACCTGTAAAGCCCGGGTCGCCCGGGAGGGGATCGGCGCCGGCGCGGATCTGATCAACGATATCTGGGCGCTGCAGGCGGATGAGGCCATGGGAGAGGTCATTGCGTCTTCCCACGCCGCCTGCTGTCTGATGCACAATCGAAAAGATCCCCTTCCGGGCCTGACCATGGACCGGCTGACCCGGGAGATGGGAGAGGATGTGAAACGGGCCCTGGATGCCGGAATAGCCATTGACAGAATAATTTTGGATCCCGGGGTGGGATTTGCCAAGACTCAGGAGGAGAATCTGATGGCTATCGCCAATCTGAGGCAGTGCAAAGAACTCGGCCTTCCGCTGCTTCTGGGGACTTCCCGCAAGTCCTGTATCGGCTATGTTCTGGATCTTCCCACGGATCAGCGTCTGGAGGGCACTCTTGCCACCACCGCCTGGGCTGTGCTGCAGAATATTGCCTTTGTGCGGGTTCACGATGTAAAGGAGAACGTGCGCTTTATCCGGATGATGGAGGCGCTGCGGGATCGGGACGGGGCGTGGAAGCGACAGACGAGAACGGACGCCGGCAGAGAGATGGGAACAGCGTAGACGGAGAGGAACGGCAGATGGAGCAGATTTTTATCAGAGATCTTCAGGTATATGGGTACCATGGCGTATACAGACAGGAGAAGGAACAGGGGCAGAATTTTCTGGTGCAGGCCCGGGCGGATCTTTCCTTTGCCCGCGCGGCGGCGGCAGACGAACTTGGGGAGACGGTGGATTACGGCTCTCTTTGCCTTCTGATCCGGGATTTTTTTCAGGCAAAGAGATTTGACCTGCTGGAGACCGTCGCGAAGGACCTTTCCGCGGAAATTTTTCGGAAATTTCCGGCCATCGACGGCTTGTTTCTTGAGATCGGAAAGCCCCAGGCGCCGATTCCCATGGAGTTTGCCAATGTGGGAGTGCGTTTGGAACGCCGGTGGCGTCCGGCGGCTATCGCCCTGGGCTCCAATATGGGGGAAAAAGGCGAGCATCTGGATTTTGCGGTCCGATCTCTGGAAAACGCGGACGCGGTCCGAAGGCTTACCGTCTCCGAATATTATGTGACAAAACCGTACGGGTATGAAGAACAGGAGGATTTTTTCAACGCGGCGGCGGTGTTTGAAACCTATCTTACCCCGGAGGAATTGCTGGATTTTCTGCATGAGATCGAGGCGGAACGAGGCAGGGAGCGGATCATCCGCTGGGGGCCCCGGACGCTGGACCTGGACATTCTGTTTTATGATAACCTGACAAGAAACAGCGAGACGCTGACCATCCCCCACACGGATATGCACAACCGTCTGTTTGTGCTGGAGCCCCTGGCCGAGATCGCGCCCTGGTGGGTGCATCCCTGGAAGGGAAAGAGTGTGGCGGAACTGTATAAGGAGTTGAAGGGATGAGAGCAAACCGATTCTGGCAGATCGCCTATCCCATGGCGGTCTATTATCTGATGTATCATTTTCTGCATATTCTTTTTCTGGTGGTAACCGGAGGCCGTCTGGGTTCACTGGAGTGCCTGGCGCTGGCCTCCGCCATTACCCTCGTGGTCATGGT
>CASECT010000052.1 GCA_949286525.1 uncultured Eubacteriales bacterium
ATACGGAACCGTGGAGATCGTGGACGAGAATGGAAATTATGTGCCCACTGCCCAGGATGTGACGGCGAAGGCGGAAGTGACCGGCGCCGGCGAGCTGGCGGGATTCGGTACCGGAAGAGCCTCCACCGAGGAGAATTACACCACCGGAACCTTTACCTCTTATCAGGGAAGATGGCAGATCATTGTCCGCGGCGGCTACGAGGCCGGCGAGGCGAAGATTACCGTGGAGACGGAAACACTTGGAAAAGCGGAAGCGGTTGTGACGGTTGAATAGTATCGGTATACAAGGGGAGAACAGTGTTATCGCTGTTCTCCTTTTTTGAGTTGAGCATCTTTTTCTGCAAGCCTGGCCTGGAGAGCGGCGATAAGAGCATCTTTTTCCGCGATTTCCGCCTGTAAAGCCGCGAAATCCTCCTGAGTCTGGCGGAGGTTGTTGTAGTAATCTTTTCTGGCGCGGCAGCGCGCGCGGATGGCGTCATCGGAATTCAGTTCATAGAGTTCTTCGGAAGCTTCTGTCATATATTTATTATCCTTGGAGAGCATACGCAGTTCCTCCCATGTCCAGGACTGAAAGGTTTGCTTTCTTACCTGTTTCGTGATAGAATGGGCGTCGGTGTTTTGGACAGGCATCTGAGGACGCCGGATCGCGGCAGTTCGCGGAACGGCAGCGGATGCCGGAAGAGTTAGAACGGAAACAAAAGATATGTCAGAACAAATCAAAACATCCTGGAAGGGATTTCTCTTATGCCTTGTGATTGCGGTGCCCTCCTGGCTGCTGGGCCAGGTGTTCCCCATTGTGGGAGGGGCGGTTATCGCGATCCTGGCAGGTATGGTTATCACGCTCTTTATCAAGGACAAGAGCGCCTTTGAGGCGGGGATCAAATTCACTTCAAAGAAGATCCTCCAGTGGGCGGTTATTCTGCTGGGATTCGGCATGAATCTCACGGTCATTCTGGAGACGGGACGGCAGTCTCTGCCGATCATCATCAGCACGATCGCCACATCGCTGATCATAGCCTATGTGCTGCACAGACTGATGCATATTCCCGGGCGGATCTCCACACTGGTGGGCGTAGGATCCTCCATCTGCGGCGGCTCGGCTATCGCAGCCACAGCGCCGGTTATTGACGCGGACGATGAGGAGGTGGCTCAGTCCATCTCGGTTATCTTCTTTTTCAACGTGATCGCGGCGCTGCTGTTTCCGGTGCTGGGCTCTATGTTGGGATTTTCCCACGATACAGGGGAGGCCTTCGGAATTTTCGCGGGGACGGCGGTAAACGATACCTCCTCCGTGACGGCGACGGCCTCCACCTGGGACAGTATGTGGGGCCTGGGATCTCAGACACTGGACACGGCGGTAACGGTCAAGCTGACCAGAACGCTGGCCATTATTCCGATCACGCTGGTGTTGGCTTTTATCCGGACGAGAAAGGAGAAACAGCAGGAGGGCGGCAAAAAGGTGGATCTGAAACAGATCTTCCCGATGTTCATCCTGTACTTCGTGCTGGCTTCCGTGATTACCACGGTGGTGTACGCAGTCTTTGGAGAGGGAACGGCGGCCTACGGGGCGGCGGAGAGCGTGTTCTCCTTCCTGAAGGATGTGAGCAAGTTCTTTATCGTTCTTGCCATGGCGGCTATCGGTCTGAATACGAATATCGTGAAGCTGGTAAAGACCGGCGGCAAACCGATTGCTATGGGATTCTGCTGCTGGGTGGGCATCACGGCGGTCAGCCTGCTGATGCAGCATGTGCTGGGCATCTGGTAGTGCCCTCGTGCAAACCGCAATAAAACCCACATCATAAATTGTCATAACTCAACAAAAATTAAAAAACCCACACTATAATCATTGAAAAACGCCAAAAAATCCACAAAAAACCGTTGACAATCCCACATTAAGCCCTCTATAATGGAGAGGAATTATGTGGGATTATGTTGTTTTTTCGAGAGAGGTAATGCTATGGCAAAGTATAACAGTGCGAAGGCGCCAAAGAGCGAGCGGATTACCCGCCTGGTGGAGCGCCTGTACGCGAAGATGCCGGAGATCGAGTCGGCCAGGGCAGTGCTGCTTACGGAATCCTACCGGCAGACGGAGGACGAGCCGGAAGTCATGCGCAAGGCGAAGGCCTTTGCCCATATTCTCGACCACATTCCGATTATTATCCGTGAGGAGGAGCTGATAGTGGGCAGTTCCACCATCGCGCCCCGGGGCTGTCAGACATTCCCGGAGTTTTCCTTTGAGTGGCTGGAGGCGGAGTTTGACACGGTGGCCGCCAGGGAGGCGGATCCGTTCTACATATCCGACCGGGCGAAGAAGGAGATCGCCGAGGCGGACAGGTACTGGAAGGGGAAGACCACCAGCGAGCTGGCCACATCTTACATGGCGCCGGAGACGCTGCGGGCCATGGCCCACAATATGTTCACGCCGGGAAATTATTTCTACAACGGCGTGGGGCATGTGACGGTACAGTATGAGAAAGTGCTGGCTGT
>CASECT010000053.1 GCA_949286525.1 uncultured Eubacteriales bacterium
GCTGCATCTGCACCGCCAGCTCTCCCCGCTCCTCCACATCAAAGGTTCGGGACAGCTCCTGCGCCAGCGCCTCCAGCGCGTCGCTGTGATAGTGTCCGTCATTGCTGCTGGAGCTGTCCAGACAGTGGTAGGTAAAGAAATATTCCGGGTCCCCGGTGGGCGCGGTAACCATGGCGCTGACATAGATATCCCAGGCGCTGCTGTCCGTTCGGATCCGGTTGTGATCCGCCGTGTTGTTGACTACCACGTCAAAGCCGATCTCCCCCAGCGTGGCCTGGGCAGCCTCCGCCAACAGCGGCTGTTCCTGGCGGCTGGGATAGGTCAGCCATCGAAGGGTCAGCTTCTGACCGTTCTTCTCCCTGACGCCGTCGCCGTCCATATCCACCCATCCCACATCCGCGAGAAGCTGCTTCGCCCCCTCGGGATCATAATCCGCCGCGGTAACCGCGTCACCCCCGAAGGAAAAATTCTCCGGGTAAACGCCCTCTGCCACATATCCGTTTCCGTCCAGCAGCGTCTCCACAAACCCTTCCTTGTCAATTCCCATGGCAATAGCCTGACGCACCGCCGGATCCTGCATAATAGCGCTCTCAAAATTCATAGCGCCGAAAAACACCCGGCTGGTGGCGCAGCCGGTAAAGGTGTAGGCGTCATTTTCAAAGAGGGGATAGCTGGCGTAGGGCATCCCGTAGGCCGCGTCGATCTCCCCGGACTGGAGAGCCATGGTAAGAGTGTCGCCGTCGGAGATCGTGCGCACCGTGATCTCGTCGATCTTCGGCTCCCCGTTCCAGTAATTGTCATTTTTCTCCAGCACCAGACTGGTATCCGTCGTCAGGGAAACCGCCCGATAAGGACCGGTGCCGCAGACAATCCCCTGATCGGTTACCCCCGCCTCCATGTCAATGATGCATCCGTAAGGATCCGACAGATAATTCACCAGCGCTGGCACCGGAATCTCGGTCCGGATCGTCACTTTCTGCCCCTCCGCAGTAATCTCCGCGATATGCAGATCCCCGGCAGCTCGGGGATGGTCGGCAATCAGGGCCTCCAGGCACTCTCTGACCGCCTCTCCATCCAGGTATCTTCCGCTGGTAAAGTACACCCCGTCCCGCAGAGTGATTTCCCAGGTCAGCTCGTCCACATTCTCATAGCTGACCGCCAGCCAGGGCTCCAGCTCCATGGAGTCGCTGAAACGGAACAGGGTTTCCCCCACCCCGTAGCGAATACAGGCCCAGCCGCCGCTGTCCCTGTGGGGATTGATGTCCGACTCCCCGTTCTCCGCGTTGAAGGTAGTATCCCCAAAGACAAAGGTTTTCTTTCCATCCGCCGCCGTGCCGCCACCGAAGTTTCCACTGCTGCCACAGCCCCAAAAGGCGCAGACTGCTGCCGCAAATACCAACACAAGTGCCAGAAACTGTTTTACCCGCTCTCTTTTCATCTGCTTTCTCTCTTTCTCCTGTGCTTTGTTTTTCACTGTAACGTCGTAACATCGACGCCTTCGCCCCGGCAGTGTCCGATCTTACATCCGGGTAATGCCCCTGGGATCCAGCGCGTCCCGGACAGCGTCGCCCAGAAGATTGAACACCGTCACCGACACAAACACCGCCAGTCCCGGCGTCAGCACCACCCAGGGATAGGTCTGCAGCATACTGCGCCCGTCGCTCATCATGCTTCCCCACTCCGCCACAGGCGGCTTCGCCCCCAGCCCCAGAAAGGACAGGGCCGCGATTTCCATCATCATGGTGCCGATATCCATGGTGGCGGTTGCCAGAATGGGACCAGCGATATTTGGAAGCAAGTGGCGGAAAATCAGCTGGAGCAGATTGCAGCCCGAAAGCCGGGCGGCCTGCATGAATTCCGCGTCCTTCAGCGCCAGCGTCTGACTCCTGGCAATTCTCGCGTACTTGGGCCAGCTTACCGCGGCCAGCGCCAGCACCGCACTCTCCACCCCTCCGTTTAAGACCGCCGCGATGGCCATGGCAAATACCAGTCCCGGAAAGGCCAGGCAGATGTCGGAGACGCGCATGATGATTCCGTCCACAATGCCGCCAAGATAGCCGGCCACGATTCCCAGCGCCGTTCCCATAACAGATATGATTGCTACCAGAATCAGGGCGGAGGTAACGCTGGTCCGGGAGCCGATGATAACCCGGGAGAGCATGTCCCTCCCGTAACGGTCCGTGCCAAAGAGATGTTCCGCCGAGGGCGGCTGCAGCGCCCGGCTCAGATCCTGCTGATAGGGATCCCAGGGGCAGAGCTGCCGGGCGAAAAGAACCGCCAGAAGCAGCGCGGCGGCCAGGGCCAGGAAGACGACCAGTTTTCTCGTAACTCCTCTTCTCATGACGCCTCCTTGCCCAGACGGATTCTCGGATCCAGCGCCCGGTACAGAAGATCCGTGATCAGATTTACCAGCACATAGATGATGGCCATCCACACCACATAGGCCTGAATTATGGGGTAATCCCGCATGTTGATGGCGTCCACCGCCAGTTTTCCGACTCCGTCCCACAGAAAGATGGACTCCACAATGGCGGTCCCGCCAAGAAGATTTCCGATGGAGAGGGCCAGAAGCGTCAGAATCGTGGAGAAACAGGAACGCAGCACGCTCTTTGCCAGCGTTACGGAAAAGGGAATCCCCCGGGCCCTTGCCCCAACCACATAATCCTTTCCCAGCTCATCCAGCACCGCTGCCCGCACCTGTCGGAGATATTTTGCCGACATGGCAATGGCCAGCGTCAGGGCCGGCAGCGCCACGCTCTGAACATTGATCCCGCTGGAAATCACGGGAAACACCGGAAGGCAGATAGAAAACAGATACATCAACAGCAGCGCCACAAAGAAGTTTGGGAGACTGTTGCCCACAAAACTGCACAGGCGGATCAGGCGGTCCGTGAGGGTGTTCTGTTTTACCGCGGAGAGAATCCCAAGGGGTATGGAGATCACGACCGTCAGCAGAATGGAGGTCCCCGTCAGAAGCAGCGTGGCGGGCAATTTGGAGAGAAAGGTGGAAAACACATCCTCTCCGGAAATGTAACTTACCCCGAGATCTCCCCGCAGGAAATCGCCCAGCCAGGAAACATACTGCTCCAGAAAGGGCTTATCCAACCCGAGCTCTGCCCGCTGGGCGTCGATGACTTCCCGGGAGAGGGCGATCCCGGAAACCTCCGCCCGCTGCATGACGGCGTCGCTGCCCGCCACCCGCATCAGAGCGAAGGACAGGAACGTTACCCCCAGCAGTATCGGAATCAGAAGCAGCAGGCGCCGGATCACATACCTTTTCATCCCTTTACCGCCCGGATCATAAACATGGGCGTGGAGGCGTTGTTGATGCGCTCCTCCCTCGTCCACACCCTCTTCCAGATGGCCGGATCCGCCTTTACCGACATGCCGAGGCTCTCCAGAACATCGATATCCCAGCCCGGGCGGCTGACACCGGAGAGAGGCGCCTTGCTGGCGATAGCCTCCATGGCCGGGATATCTGTCCCGTCCGTCTCATTGGCCACACCGGCCGCCCTGATATTTTCCCGATCCCTGCGGTACCCCTCCATGGCCTTCTCATCGTAGAGATAGCGATACCAGTTGGCGTCAAAATTCAGAAGGAGTCCGCCGAATTTCAGCACCCGCTCCCAGCTCTGATAGGCTTTCTTGGGATCATGGAGATTCCAGGTCAGATTCCGGGAGACAATGACATCAAAACTCTCCGGCGTAAAGGTCAGCTCCTCCGCGTTCATCTTCCGAAAACAGATCTGATCCCTCCATTTCCCGGCGTTGGCTCTGGCCTTGTCCAACATGGAATCGGTGTAATCCACCGCCGTCACCGAAAATCCCATCTCCGCCAGGATAATGGCAAAAAATCCGGGGCCTGTGCCGATATCCAGAACAGAAATCTCCTGCCGCTTCCTCCCGGGAAAATGTTCGGCGATGGCCTCCGCCAGCGTCCTGCTCCAGACGCCCCGCTGTCCGGAGCGAAGCTCCTGCCGGTTGACCTCCGAGTACCCCGGCGCCCGGTTTGTCCAGTAAGCAATATTTTCCTTTTCATATTCGTATGCCAGATTCTGCTGCAAACGCAAAAAAATCCCCCCTGCCTCTGGTTTCTTTTTCTAAAACCTATCATAGAAAATTTCATGCCACAAGCCCCATGGGGGGATAAAAATGAAAAGAAAATCTACAGATTCTTCACAAAAAGCGCCCGGATCGCGTTGAGGACCGCGATGATCATCACACCCACATCCGCGAAAATGGCCAACCACATGTTGGCAATTCCAAGAGCGCCCAGCACCAGGCAGATCAGCTTGATACCGATGGCAAAAACGATATTCTGATACACGATGCCCAGGCACTTCCGGGAAATTTTGATGGCCTTCGGAATCTGGAGAGGATCATCGTCCATCAGCACCACGTCCGCCGCCTCGATGGCCGCGTCGGATCCCATAGCGCCCATGGCGATACCGATATCCGCCCGTCCCAGCACCGGTGCGTCGTTGATGCCGTCGCCCACAAAAGCCAGTCTCTCCCCGTCGGATTTCTTCCGGATCAGTTCCTCCACTTTCTCCACCTTGTCAGCCGGGAGCAGTTCGCTGCAAACCTCGTCCAGGCCCAGTTCGGCTCCCACCTGGTCCGCCACCTTTTTCGCGTCCCCGGTCAGCATGACCGTCTTTTTGACCCCGATTTTCCGCAGCAGATCAATAGCCTTCTGGGAATGGGGCTTTACAATATCCGAGATCACGATATGGCCCGCGTATTTGCCGTCAATGGCCATGTGGATAATCGTGCCCACCGCGTGACACTCGATATAGGTCACACCCAGATGATCCATCAGCTTATCGTTTCCGGCCGCCACTTCCATGCCGTCCACTTTGGCGATCACGCCATTTCCGCTGATCTCCCGAATATCCGAGACTCTGGAACGGTCGATCTCCTTCCCGTAGGCCCGCTGCAGGCTCTTGCTGATGGGGTGGGAGGACGCGCTCTCCGCCAGCGCCGCGTACTCTACCAGCTTCGCCTCATCGATGCTGCTGTGGTGAATGCCGTTTACTTCAAAGACGCCCTGGGTCAGGGTTCCCGTCTTGTCAAAGACCACAATCTTCGTCTGGGAAAGGGTCTCAAGGTAGTTGGAACCCTTGACCAGCACGCCGGCCTTGCTGGCTCCGCCGATCCCGGCGAAGAAACTCAGCGGGATGCTGATAACCAGCGCACAGGGGCAACTGATAACCAGGAAAGTAAGGGCGCGGTAAATCCAGCTCTCCCAGTCCGCAGGCATATCGAGAAAAAGCATCCGCACCAGAGGCGGAAGAAGGGCCAACGCCAGCGCCGCATAGCAGACTGCCGGAGTGTAGATCCTGGCAAATTTTGATATGAAATCCTCCGATTTCGATTTTCTGGAGCTGGCATTCTCCACCAGATCCAGGATCTTGGAGACCGTGGACTCCCCGAATTCCTTCGTGGTACGGATCTTCAGCACACCGGTCATATTGATGCAGCCGCTGACAATCTCATCCCCTTCCTTCGCATCTCTGGGAAGGCTCTCTCCGGTCAGGGCGCTGGTGTTTAAGGTGGAAGTTCCCTCCACAATCACACCGTCAATCGGTACTTTCTCTCCGGGCTGCACCGTAATCACGCTGCCGACTTCCACCTCGTCGGGGTCCACCTTTTCCAGTTTTCCCTCCCGCTCGATATTGGCATAATCCGGCCGGATATCCATCAGATCACTGATATTGCGGCGGCTCTTTCCCACCGCATAGCTCTGGAACAGTTCGCCTACCTGGTAAAAAAGCATAACCGCGATGGCCTCCGTGTAATCGCCGCTGTTCTCATAAACCGCCAGCGCGATGGCGCCCACCGTCGCAATGGCCATCAAAAAACACTCGTCAAAGACCTGGCGGTTTCGAATGCCCTTTCCTGCCTTGAGGAGAATGTCGTACCCGACGATCAGGTAGGGGATCAGGTACAACAGAAACCGCGGCACTCCCTGCACCGGCACAAAGTTG
>CASECT010000054.1 GCA_949286525.1 uncultured Eubacteriales bacterium
CCTGCCCTTGGGTATGCGAAAGCCGCCTACGACTCCCCGGTAGGAACCATCGTAAGCGGCTGGAAATATAAGGGAGATCAGGTAAGCTATGAGTTTACCATTCCCTCCAATGTGACGGCTGAGGTTATTCTTCCGGATGGAAGATGCGAGACGTTGACCGCCGGAACTTACAAGATGTAAGAATAACAATTGCCGGATGCGGAGCGCTTTTCGCCCCGCGCCGGCAATTTTTTTCAGAAAGAAATCTGGGCGATATCGACGCTGCCCTCGAAATCCATGCAGGTAAGGTAGAGAGCGTGCACGCCGTCAGGGAGTGTGGTCTCGCCGGTAATCGTTACCCAGTCGGAGGAATCTACGGAGACGGGGATGTCCCCGAAGCTGTGAGAGGGATCTTTCGCCAGCGCCGCGCCGGCCGTATCGGTAATGATGATATGGCCGGAACCCCTTCCCCGCAGAGTCAGCGAGATCTTTTTTACACCTTTGCATTCAAAGTACTTGAATCCCATCGTGGCCTTATTCCGCATATTTTTCACATATTGCACCGGGAAGGCGGCGTCCTTTATGGCGGTCTCCGGGAACCCGGTCCCGTCGGGGGTAATGTCCTTCACATCCTGGGTCTGGTAAGGGAAACGATCCCCCATGGCCAGAGGATGGGAGTAGGTGTTGCCGCCGTCCAGAGTCAGATGGCAGCAGATACAGGCCGGATACGTTCCCTCCGCGGGCAAGGGGCCGTCGTTCAGGCCACAGGAGGTAACCTCCGCCTGGGCAATGCGGCCACTTTCATCGAAATAGATTTTTTCCGCGCATGCCTGACGGCTGTAGTTGGTGCGGTTGGTCTGGCGGTGGTAGAAGACATACCACTGACCGTCTGCGCATTCGATGCCGCCGTGGGTGTTGCCCACGCAGTTGACAGCATCCTTTGCCTCCCGGCCGTTCAAGAAGACGTCGCCGATGTCTACCAGAGTGCCGCCGAAGACGTACCCCTCGTCGGGCCTGTCGCTGACGGCGTAGCAGAGTTCGTGGCTCTGGACGGAGGAGTACACAAAGTAATACTTGCCGTTGATCTTTCGAATGGAGCTGGCCTCAAAGAACTCGTGCCCCTCGTAACCGGTGCCGGCGCTGTTGCGGACGTCGGGCATCAGAGCCTTGGGCTCGGTCTTTAAGGTCAGCATATCGTTTTCCAGGGTCATGACCGTGGAACCCTGGAGAAAGCCGTCGATGACTGCCTCCGGCCGGATTGGAGCGTTGCCGGAGTAGAGATAGATGCTTCCGTCGTCGTCCACAAAGATGCCGGGGTCAAACTGGAAGAGATCGCCCTCCCGCTGGCCTAAGATGACGCCGTCTTTGTGGCGGACAAAACCGAGAAATTCGTAGGCGCCTGCGGGGGTATCGCAGACAGCCACGGCGATCTCGGGCAGGCAGTCCAGACAGTAGTAGAGATAAAATCTTCCGTCGGACCCCTGTGCCACATCGGGGGCAAACATGGCGTGGATCCCCGGCGGATTCAGCTGTTCGTTGGGATCTGTCACAATGTCCATTCCGGGAATTGAGGACTCCATGCGTTTGGCGTCTGCCGGGATATTCTGATTTCTCGGATCCTGCTCTTTTCGGTAGATGACGCCCTCATAGCGCCAGTCGGTAAGATCCGACTTTGGCGCGGAATAGCACACATAGTCGTTGAGACAGAAAAATCCGCCGTTAAAGCGGTCGTGGCTTCCGTAGAGATAGATGCGGTCCCCAAAAGCGTGGGGCTCGCCGTCCGGCACATACTCATAGGACGGCAGATAAGGATTGTAAACTTTTTTCATAGCTTTTGAACCTCCGTCGTAACTGTTTTAACTATATTCTAAGGAATTTCATGTTATATGTAAACCGGGTGTGATAAAATAGGAAAAGAAAACGGAAGAGAAAGGA
>CASECT010000055.1 GCA_949286525.1 uncultured Eubacteriales bacterium
AAATTATTTCTACAACGGCGTGGGGCATGTGACGGTACAGTATGAGAAAGTGCTGGCTGTGGGATTCGAGGGCATCATGGAAGAAGTTCGCCGAGAGCTGGCGGGCTGCAGCGTGGGAGACGCGGATTACGCCACAAAGCATGTGCTGCTGGAATCTATGCTGATCAGCTGCGCGGCGGTCATCCGGTACGCGAACCGCTATGCGGATCTGGCGGAGAACCAGGCGGCGGAATGCGGGGATGAGACGAGAAAACAGGAACTTTTGGTCATCGCGGCAAACTGCCGGAGAGTGCCGGCCAGGGGGGCGGAGACCTTCTGGGAGGCCTGCCAGAGTTTCTGGTTTGTGCAGCAGCTTCTGCAGATGGAGTCCTCGGGACATTCCATTTCCCCGGGGCGGTTTGACCAGTATATGTATCCCTATTATCAGGCGGATCTGGAAGCCGGAAGGATGACGAGAGAGCAGGCTCAGGAACTGATCGACTGTGTCTGGGTCAAACTCAACGATTTGAACAAGTGCAGGGACGCGGAGAGCGCCAAGGGTTTTGCGGGCTACAGCCTGTTCCAGAACCTGATTGTGGGCGGACAGAACGCGGAGGGACAGGATGTAACCAACGATCTCTCCTTCATGTGTATTGACGCTTCCGCCCATGTGTTTCTGCCCCAACCCTCCCTGTCCATCCGGGTGTGGAACGGATCGCCCCATGAGCTTCTGGTCCGGGCTGCGGAGCTGACCAGGACAGGCATCGGCCTTCCGGCGTACTACAATGACGAGGTTATCATTCCGTCGCTGATGAGCCGGGGGCTGACATTGGAGGATGCCAGAACTTATAACATCATCGGCTGTGTAGAGCCCCAGAAGGCGGGCAAGACCTGGGGATGGCACGACGCCGCTTTCTACAACATGTGCCGTCCGCTGGAGATGGTATTTACCAATGGTATGGACTGTGGAGAGCAGATCGGGCCGAAGACCGGCGATGTGGAGCAGATGCAGACTTTCGAGGAGTTTTACGACGCCTACAAGACCCAGCAGAATTACTTTATTTCGCTTCTGGTCAACGCGGACAACTCCATTGATCAGGCCCATGCGGACCGGGCGCCGCTGCCGTTTCTGGCGTCCATGGTGGACGACTGCATCAGGCGGGGCAAGACCTGCGAGCAGGGCGGCTGCGTATACAACTTTACCGGGCCCCAGGGCTTCGGCATCGCCAACGTGGCGGATTCCCTCTACGCGGTAAAGAAGCTGGTGTTCGACGAGAAGAAAGTTACCATGAAGGACTACAAGAAGGCCCTGATGTTCAACTTCGGAAAGTCCGACGAGCCGCTGGTACTGGCGCAGATCGCCGGCAATGTGGCCCGGGAGTTTGTGGAGCAGGGGGCCCGTCCGGACGCGAAGGTGGTAACGGAGACGGCCCGTCAGGTCATCGCCGCTTCCGTGACGCCGGAGGATCAGAAGAAATTTGACCGGATTCACGATCTGATCGATCAGGTGCCGAAGTTCGGAAACGATGACGATGAGGTGGATGCATTTGCCAGGGAGGCAGCCTACACTTACACGAAACCGCTGCTTAACTATCACAATCCCAGAGGCGGTCAGTTCCAGGCGGGACTCTATCCGGTTTCCGCCAATGTTCCCCTGGGGGCGCAGACCGGCGCCACGCCGGACGGAAGGTACGCGGGCATGCCGGTGGCGGACGGCGTTTCCCCCAGCGCGGGCAAGGACACCCACGGCCCGACAGCCGCGGCGAACTCCGTATCCATGCTGGACCACGGCATCGCCTCCAACGGAACCCTGTTTAATCAGAAATTCCATCCGTCGGCTCTCAGCGGCGACAGGGGGCTGGACAACTTTGTCAGTCTGATCCGCACATACTTCGACCGGAAGGGCAGCCACATGCAGTTCAATGTGGTTTCCAGAGAGACGCTGCTGGACGCTCAGAAACATCCGGAGAATTACCGGCACCTGGTGGTACGCGTGGCCGGATATTCCGCGCTGTTTACCACCCTCTCCAAGAGCCTGCAGGATGATATTATCCGCAGAACCGAGCAGGGGTTCTAGTATGAAAGATCTTACACAGGTAAAAGGAAGAATCTTTGATATCCAGAGGTATTCCATCCACGACGGACAGGGGATCCGCACCATTGTGTTCCTCAAGGGCTGTGTGCTCCGGTGCCGATGGTGCTGCAATCCCGAGTCCCAGCGCTATGAGATCGAGACCATGAAGGTCGCGGGCAAACCGAAGATCATCGGACGGGATGTGACCGTCGGGGAAGTGATGGAGACGGTGGAGAGAGACCGGGGGTACTACCGGCGCAGCGGCGGAGGCCTGACTCTCTCGGGAGGCGAGAGCCTCTGCCAGCCGGAATTTGCCGGGGCGCTGCTGGAGACGGCCGTCCACAGAGGCATTACCACAGCCATGGAGAGCATGGGCTGCGCCCCCTGGGAAGTGATCGAGTCCATTTTGCCCTGGCTGGACACCTACCTGATGGATATCAAACATATGGACCCGGCAAAGCACGAGGCCTTTACCGGGCGCAGAAACGATCTGATGCTGGAAAACGCGAGAAAGATCGCAGCCTCGGGCATGACGGAACTGGTCATCCGGGTGCCGGTCATTCCAACCTTCAACGAGACGCCGGAGGAGATCGCGGCCATCGCCCGCTTCGCGGGCAGTCTGCCGGGCGTACATAACATTCATCTGCTGCCTTACCACAGGCTGGGGCAGGACAAGTATGAAGGATTGGGGAGGGAATACCTCATGGCTGACATACTTCCACCGGAGAACGAGCACATGGAGATGCTGAAGAAACTGGTGGAGAACGTATCGGATCTGGAGTGCCATATTGGAGGATGATACTATGACAGATGATTACCCATTGGAAAACGGAATGCGGATCATACAGGAGACAGTCCCGGGACGCCAGGTTACCCTGGCCCACATAATCGCCAGTCCCGATCCGATTCTGTACCAGAAGCTGGGGTTGGACCCCAGTCTGGATTATGACAAGGCGGCTATCGGGATTTCCACGGTAACCCCCTCGGAAACGGCGGTTATCATGGCGGATATCGCCATGAAGTCCAGCGGTGCTCAGATCGGATTTGTGGACCGGTTCAGCGGCACCCTGATCTTTACCGGAACCGTCAGTGAGGTGGAGACGGCCATGGACGCCATGCTGACCTATGTGTCCGAAAAACTCAACCATACGGTCTGTGAGATCACAAAGACATGAAAAAGCTGGTGCTCATGGGCCGCAGCACAGCGGGGAAGACCACACTGACCCAGGCGCTGCGGGGAGAGGAAATACATTATTATAAGACTCAGGATGTCCACCATTACAAGAGCGTTATCGACACGCCGGGAGAATACGCCCAGAGCAGAAGACTGGGCAAGGCGCTGGCTCTCTACACCTACGAGGCGGACATTGTTGGGATCCTGGCGGCGGCCAACGAGCCTTACTCGATTTTTCCGCCCAATGTGACCTGCCAGGCCAACCGGGAGTGCATCGGCATCGTGACCAAGATCGATCTGCCGGACGCCAACATCCCCCAGGCGGACAGGTGGCTTAAGAATGCCGGGTGCAAAAAAATTTTCCACGTCAATTCCCTGGACGGAACCGGCGTGGGGGAGATCCTGGAGTACCTGAAGGAACCGGGAGACGAATAGAACCAGATGATGAATAGCCCAACATGCGGCGTTCACATATATAATCAAAATCATAAGCGCAAAAACAACGCAAAGAAAGCAAAAAGGAGGAGCTTGTTCTATGATGAACGAACTGGAAATCAAAAAACAGATCTGTGACATTGGTAAGAGAATCTACAACCGCAACATGGTGGCGGCAAACGACGGAAACATTTCCGTAAAGCTGAATGACCATGAATTCCTGTGCACACCCACCGGCGTATCCAAGGGATTTATGACGCCAGAATTCATCTGTAAGGTGGATGAGAACGGAAATGTGATCCAGGCAAACAAGGGATTTAAGCCTTCTTCCGAGATCAAGATGCACATGAGAGTGTATCAGAAGCGCCCGGATGTGGGAGCAGTGGTACACGCGCACCCCACCTTCGCTACCTCCTTTGCCATCGCGGGTATTCCGCTGACTCAGCCCATCATGCCCGAGGCGGTAATCGCGCTGGGATGCGTGCCCATCGCTGAGTATGGTACTCCCTCCACCATGGAGATCCCGGACAACCTGGAAAAATATCTCCCATACTTCGACGCGGTGCTTCTGGAAAACCACGGAGCTCTGACCTGGAGCACCGACCTTCTGGCTGCTTACCACAAGATGGAGAGCGTGGAGTTCTACGCGGAGCTTCTCTACAAGTCCAAGATGCTGGGCGGGCCCAAGGAGTTCGACAAGGAGAATATCAAGAAGCTCTACGAGATCCGTCGGAAATTCGGCATG
>CASECT010000056.1 GCA_949286525.1 uncultured Eubacteriales bacterium
CCGGCCCGCTCTCTCTGGGGACAGTCTGTGGGGATATCCACAAAATTGGACTTCATGCTCCATCTCACACAATGCACAAGACGGTTGATCTGCGGATTGGAGCAGGAAAAGGTACCGGTTTCCCGGAGTTTTGAGTACACCGCGACAGACGTGAAATTTTCCGCCTTTATCTCCTCGGGCCAGTTTAACACCTTAACGTAACGGTAACCGCTGATCAGAAAATGGGTTTTATAGGTCTGTGTCCCCTCCCGCAGCGTATACTGAATCTGCTGCCCCAGCCGCATGGGGCCGTCAATCTTCGGATCGTCGTCCCCCTGGATATTTTTTAAAGTAAAATTCCCGTTTTCATCCAACGTCTCTCCCATAGTCAGAAGCACGGTATGTCCTGCCGGTCCCGTGACGGTAAATTCCACATGCCCCGCCAGATTCTGTCCGAAGTCCAGAACCGCATTTCCGTCCGGCGTGTGCAGAACCTTGGCGCCAAAACGCTCCTGCTCCAAAACCGGTTCCCCTTCATCAGGTATCAACTCTCCCTGATAGGATGTTATATTGCAGGAATGCCATCCCCCATCCGCTCCTGTCCCATCGGTTCTTCTGGCAAAAGCGCTGTTTCCCTGGAGCGCATCTTCCCGGCGAGCGTCATAACACTCTTTGATCTTCAGATCGTTAATCCCCAGCGGTCCCTGCTGCGTAGCCTCCCAGGACGCGTCTGTCTCCACCACATCCGCGCTTCCGTCCTCATAAACGATCTCCAACCGACAGGCAAAAGCGGTCTTCTCCCCGTAGCAGTATTTTTTGTTGAAAGCTCCCAGATTTCCCCGGTACCATCCGTCTCCCAGCACCGCCAATACCACATTCTCTCCCGGCCTGATCTGTCCGGTCACATCAAAGGTCTGATACTGGAGCCTCCTGTGGTAGTCGGTAAATCCGGGAAGCAGCAACCGTTCTGTACACGTTTCCCCATTCAGCCAGAGCGTCGCTTTGCGCGATGACTACATCACATGCCTTATCCGCTATATGGAAAGCAATTATACAAGCCCTCTGTCTCTGGATGACCTGTCCTCCTTCGCAGGCGTCAGCAAATATCATCTGTCCCGGGAATTTAAAAAACGTACCGGATTTTCCCCGGGCGATTATCTGATTGAACTGCGCATGAACCGGGCCTGCTTTCTGCTTACCGGCACCACTCTCACAGTGGAGGCAATCAGCCGCATGTCCGGTTTTGGGAATTACCCCAATTTTTTGAAACTGTTCAAAAAAGAACGGGAACAACACCCTTAAAGTA
Organism: uncultured Eubacteriales bacterium; assembly: GCA_949286525.1. Taxonomy (GTDB): domain Bacteria; phylum Bacillota; class Clostridia; order Lachnospirales; family Lachnospiraceae; genus Pullilachnospira_A. The sequence continues at coordinate 1,286 of CASECT010000056.1, forward strand.
TCGTTCCCACTCCGTCATCCGTTAGAATCGCAGGATCTGCCCCAGATCAGAGATCCCGCTTTCCCTCCTACCACTGTAGCAGAGGGTCAAAACTCGTAAATTCCACCCTGTCATCCCGGAACGCGTACAGCCAGGGATCGGATCCATCCTCCTCCACGTTGAGATAAACGCAGAAGCTGCCCTCAGCACAGGTCACATCCCATATCATATTCCAGGAAGTATTCTCCGGGTCATTGAGATCGCCGCTCTGCCAGACGTCGTACCCCCTGCTCTTTCCCAAACTGACATCCGAGATCTTACCGTTCTCCCCCAGAATACGCTCCAGCTCTGCCACCACATGGTTCCTCCAGCCTTCCCGGAAGGTTTCATACCCCATATCCTTATAGTAAGCCGCGTATTTTTCGTACCATCCTCTGATTTTCTCCAGCGTATCCTCCTTGATCTGCCACAGCTCCTCAGGCACAATACTGCTTCGGGCCACATAAACGTACAGCGGATCCGGATCCTCAATCTCCGGCACCACTCTTCGCATATCCTCCGTAAATTCCTCCAGATAATTCTCCGCGTACTCCCCGGTTTCCTCTCTCCCCATAGCCGTGCGATAATAATAAGTTTTTCCGTTTACCTCCAGGATGCTGATCCAGGGATCCTCGATAGGTCCGTACTTTTCCTTCAGCCGAAGGTAATCCTGCTCTGTCAGAATGTAGTCGCAGTCCGAATCCGTCAGCGCCTCCGTTTCTCCGGCAGACATGATCCAGTGAACATAGGCGTCCAGATCCTCTTCCTGATAAATTTTTTCGCCTATGGTGCTGTAACTTTCTCCGTCATCCATCAGGTCCTGTATGATGTCGATATCCTCTATCACATAGTTCTGTTCCGGATCCCCCTCCGGGAACGTCACTTCCAGTCTGGAGGGGATCTGATTCCCACTTGCCTCACGGAAAAAATGCTCCGACTCATCAAAGAAAGACTCTTTCGGCGTACAGAGAGTCTCATAGGCCGTCCTGGGTTCCATCTGATTCACAAAGGCCTCCGTTCCATCCTCTTTCCAGAGCTGAAGCAGCTTCTCCGCCTCCTGTCTGGCCGTCCGGTTTCTGATGGAAAGACCGTTTCCCGTAAGATAGGAAACTGCTACCGCCCCCAATACGACACAGACTGCTACCACAACAGCGATAACTGCCGTCCGTATTCTGCTCCGTCGCTTTACCCGCCGAAGGGCGTCAATCTCCCTCTGATCCTCCGCCTTCTCCTGCTCATTTTTTTCCTTCATACAGGTAAAATCCGTCTGCATGGCCTTCGTCAGTTCCCTGCACCTTTCGCACTCCTCCAGATGCGTCTCCACCAGCTTCCGGCCAGCCTCGCCGCACTCCCCTTCCAGGTAGGAGGGAAGCAGATCCGCCACAATTTCACAAACCTGATCATCTCTTATCTTTTCCATCCTCTTCCTCCACTTTCTGCACCAGTTTCGCCTTGGCCCGGTAGTAAGTCATCTTTGCCCAGGACACGGATTTTCCATATATGCCCGCAATCTCCGAAAACTGCAGCTCGCCGTAGATGCGCAGCGCAAAGACACTCCGGTAAGGTTCCTCCACCTCCTCCAGCAGCCGCTGAATCCACTCCACCTGCTGCCTTTCCTCCCAGCGGGCCAGAGCATCCTTCTCTCCGGTTCGACGCAGCATAGTCTCCGTCAGTTCTCCGAAATGAAAACGGCTGTGACGCTTTCGCTCTTTAAAGTAAAGATTTTTGGCGATCGCGCACAGCCATGTATCCACCGCGCACTTTTCCCGAAAGGAGTCCAGATGGAGGTACGCCTGATAAAAGGTTTCCTCCGTCAGTTCCTCCGCCAGCTCCGGATTTCGGGTCAGTCCCAGGAGAAAATGGTAAACCTTCTGTACCGACTGCCGGTAAATCACGGAAAAATTCTCCATTCTCCGCCCTCCCCTCTTTCGTATCTGCCTGTTAGAGTTCGAACCCCGTGGAAAAGTCACAATATTATTTTATCATTTTTCAAAAATCAGAGAATCTTTCTCACATCCCCCTCCGTAATACCGTTTTCATTGAAGCTGTCCACCCGCAGATACAGCGCCTGATCCTTCACAAGTCCGCCGATGGACACCCTCTTGTCAAAGACCTGGTAACTGTGATAGAGCTTATCCGGCGCGTATCCCCAGTTGACCACATAGCCCACAGCCGGATCCCAGGACTTTCCCTCTGTTCCGGCATCCGTTCCTGCATCTGTTTCGGCATCTGTTCCTGCATCCCGGCTATCATCCCGGCTATTTCCCCCCGCGGAGTCCGAAACAGCAGCTCCATCCTTCCAGTTCACATCCAGATCCAGCGACGTCCGAAGATCCGCCGTTACCTGGGCAGGCTTCGCGGGCAGTTTGCCGCCGCCCAATCCGAAAACACGAAGACCGGAGACACAGGGCGCCTGGCCGTAGGGCAGCTCCGTCACGGTCAGCCGCACATAGCGCAGTTTCCAACCGTCTTCCGACACCACCATATCATGGGGCAGATCCGTCTCAGCCTGACGCTTATCCTCGATCACAAAATAGTCCTTCCCGTCCACAGAGCCCTCCAACAGCCAGCGGGTCTTCTGCGGCGTCCGATCAATCCACCGCTCCTGCATCAGCGCGTCCCTGAGGCCAAATCCCTCGGGAAGCTCCGGGCGCAGGTCGTCGTCGGCAAAATTGATCTGTACCGCATGAACATTGCAGATTTTTCCCAAATCCAGGGAAATCCACTGGGGAGTTTCCTTCGTCTTTGCCACGTCCGCCTTCCACCAGGTCTGTATGTTCTCATCACAGACATTTTGCGGATCATAGGAAACTTCCTCTGTCTTTGTCCTTCCCATAGCTGCTGCCGCCGCGTCTGTAATGACCTTCTTTTCCGCCACGGAGGAAGCCGTTATTTTCGCGCCGTATGACAGAAGCATCCAGTCCGGGTTTGCCCAGGGATCTCTCCGCAGTTTTTCCAGATCCATGGGCCAGTCGCCGTAACGCTGGTTGCAGAAAAGCTCCCCGTCCCCATCATATCCCGCAGGCCACAGTCCGATCCGGCGTTCAAAATTATGATTTTTGCAGATGCGCATGGTAGAGATATGCCAGACAGAGCCGTCTTCATCCTCCATGGTGGAGCCGTGTCCCGCTCCCGGGAGAAATCCGCCCGGTTTGTAGGAGTAAGGATTGTTCTTCGCCAGCACATAGGGCCCGAGAGGCCGGTCACTGACATAGACGCCGTCGCCGTAGATATTGTGTCCCGAGGAGGGCGTGCCGTACTGCAGATAATAGGTTCCGTCGTGCTTGTTGACCCAGACGCCCTCCATGTAGGGCCGCTCCATGATATAGTTTCTGGCCGCCTCCTTCATGGATTCCGGCATATTCTGCCGGTCCAGCCCCGCGAGGATCATCTCCATCTCCTCTTTGGAGCGGGAGGGCACATGATTCTCGCCGTTGCGCTCATATCCCTTTACCTCGGTGTCGATGGCGCACAAGGCTGCCTTCTTTCCGATGGGCTGCATTGTCGCCGGGTCCAGCTCAATGCCGTAAAGAGGTTCCGTGGTGGAAGATCCCCAGTAAAAGTAAAATTTTCCGTCCTCATCCACAAACAAATCCGGATCCCAGAAGGGAAACGCCCCCTCAATCCGCTCGTACTCGTCGCCAAAGGGATCCCTTGTGCGGTAGAAAACGCCCTCCTCATGGCTGGAGGCGCAGAAATACAGATATTCCCCGGCCGTCCGCACATCCGGCGCGTAATCATAGATGGGCAGATGCTCCGTCGGCTGAAATTCCCAGTGAACCAAATCTTCACTGTAGAGAAATCCCGCCGTCATGGACGGAAAAAGCAGGTATTTCCCCCGGAAACGGATCAACGAGGGATCCGCCGCCTCCCGGGATGCCACCACGCTGCCGTCATCCTGCTTGTTGAACTGATACTTGTAACCGAAATTTAATGGATTGCAATAGATCTTCATTCCTGTTCTCCTCTCCGTGTATCTTTCCGCTGAAATCTTTTTGATAGTCTCATCTTAACGTCCAAAGTCCATTTCGTACATTCACACATTTGCTTTTCCGTTCAGATTTCGATACAATGTGGGAGGATATCATATCTTGACAATGGGTAATACGGTAGGGAACGTAAATACTCTGATCTTGCGGTACATGTATTAATCATCTACCTTTGAAATTACCGATTTTTCGAAAACAACTGTAGCGTCAGTGCTACAAAGGACAATACGGCCGATTAAGAATAACTTTTGTCAAGGAAAAATGTTTTCAAGAGAAAAAGGAGTAAAAGGGAAAAAAGGAAAGGAGCACTGCCATGAGCCGGGAAGCCATCGAACTTTTTCACGAGATGAGCGGCTGCGTCGAGAACCTCTACTGCTGGACCTGCGCCCCTGACGGGACGCTTCTCTACAGCAACTGCCCCGACGAACAAGCCCTGCACACCCTGTTTGTAAGCTGCGGATTCGTGGAAAAAATCCGCGCCTACGCCAGAGGCCACAACGCCCCTTATGCCCTGGGAACCTACATGGGGCTGGTCTGGTTTTCCGTGCTGGAAAAAGAAGAACAGAAGCTCCGGCGGATTCATCTTCTCGGACCGGTTTTTCACGCTCCGGTGCAGGAGCAGGACATGGAGGCCTATCTGCAAAAATATGAAGATCAGGGAATGACTTTTCGCGCCAAACATCTGATAATAAAGACCCTGAAAAAACTCCCGGTCATCTTCCAGAAACCATTCGGACAGCTGGCGCTGATGCTGCACTACTGCGTAAACGGAGAACGGCTCTCCTATGAGCAACTGGCCTTTCTCGTTGATCAGGAGCTGGACGAAAACAGCGCTACCGCTCCCGGCCTTTACCGTGACATCCGTCTGCGCACCCGGGAGCTGATGGAGTATCTGCGGACCGGTTTTTCTCTTCCCGAAAACCGCGCGGATCTCCCCCGGGTCTCCGCCACTCTGCCCACCAACGCCTCCGGCATTTCGGTGCCCCTGCGCAAGCTGAAGGACACCGGCATTATCCTGACAGCCCAGTGCGCCGAGGCCGCCATAGACGGCGGACTGAGCCCGGAGACCGCCTACCGGATCGCTGACCGTTATATGGGAAGTATCGAGCAGCACCGCTCTCCCCTGGAGCTGACCTCCATGATCTCCTCCATGTATCAGGACTATCTGTCCCGGGTACAGGAAATCCAGAGCCAAAACGTTTCCCTCACAAGAGAGATACAGACCTGCGCAGACTATGTCCGAAATCATCCGGAGGAGAAACTGACGGTGGCCTCCCTGGCCGCTCTCATCGGCTATACTCCCGGCTATCTCTCCAGAAAATTCCGGGAGGAGACCGGTGTGTCTCTGAGTACATACATAAAGGAGCAAAAGCTCCAATATGGGGCTCTGCTCCTTACCACTACTTTCGACGATCTTTCCGCCATTGCGGAACGTCTCGGTTTCTGTTCCCGCAGCCATTTTTCCGATTCCTTCCACCGTTTTATGGGTGTCTCGCCATCTGAATACCGAAGAAGGCGCTCCTGAAGCAACCACTCCGAAAGCGCGCCGACTCATGTATGCCCCTCCCGCTGCTGCCTATTCCACATCCAGAATGGCGGGCACCACCTGAGGCAGTTCCGCAAGCCCCAGAATTTTTGGAACCTCCGCGGAAATCTCCCCAAACCCGTAAGCGGCGTGGATGAAGGGGAGCCCTGCAGAGGAGGCTGCGTCATAGTCCCCCTGGATGTCTCCCACATAGACGGCCCGGTCCAGATGATTGCGCTTTGTCAGAAGGGCAATGTTCTCCCCCTTCTGCTTTCGGTTGTTTCCGTAGCACTCGATGTCCTCGAAAAGGTCCCGGAAATCATAATGATCCAGAAACGCCTCTATGTAACCCGCCTGACAGTTGCTGACGATATAGAGATGATACTTCTCCTTCAGAATCTCCATGGTGGAGCGCAGATCCGGGTAGAGCATGCCGCCATGCTCCCGCAGATAGTCGTTCTCCACCCTGCAGCAGGCGTCCAAAAGCGCCTCCCGCTCCTGCCCCCGGGTAAAAGGAAAAAGCTGTTCCGCAATCTTATCCATGGTCTTTCCCATGACAGAACGGATATCCTCCGTTGACAGATGGCAGTCGGAATATCCCATTTCCCCGGCCGCGATATTCCATGACTCCGCCACCTGCTCGGCCGAGTCCCACAGGGTTCCGTCCATATCAAAAAGTATTCCCTTTTTCATATTTCTCTTACCTCCGACAGTTTTGTAATCCGGTTTCCCACAATTCTGTGATAGATGGCGATAGTCCGCCCCACACCGATCATGGCCAGCACCGTTCCCAGGCCCAGGCCTACCAACCCGCCGACCATGGACAATGAAAGAATCGCCGTCACACTGATACAACCGAAATCGAAACAGTTTTTCATAAATCCGGTCTCCTTTTGCACCAGGTCCGCCAACGCCTGAACAATGCCGTCTCCGGGATTTGGAACCAGCTTCACGTCCAACGTCAAAGCCGCGCCCACGCCAGTCGCCACAATCGCCAGCACGAGCACCAGAACAAACAGCGCGTACAGTCCAAAGGTCGCGTTGCCAAAAGCCAGCAAAACCATACCCAAAACATAGAAAAATACCCTCAGAAATCGTCGTTGTCTCTCCAACTTCATGTCTTTCCTCCGATCTGATCTCTGCCAATGATATTTATCTTCCTTCTGTCCCCAGCATCTCATTCATACTGCCTGTGCGATATCCCGCCAGATCCGCGGTAACGTAGGAAAAGCCGTATGCTTTCAGTTTCTCCGCAATCTCCCTGCGCAGGTCGGGCTCCGCCAGCCGCGGGAAATCCTCGGGCAGAACCTCAATCCGTGCCAGCGTCCCGTGAACGCGCACCCGCATCTGGGTAAATCCCAGGTCCAGCAGCAGTTGTTCCGCCTTATCCACCATGGCCAGTTTCTCGCCGGTAATCTCCTCTCCATAAGCGAATCGGGACGCCAGACAGGCATAGGAAGGTTTTGCAGCCGTAGGCAGGCCCATCTCCCCGGACAGAGCCCGGATATCCTGCTTCGTAAACCCGCACTCCCGCAGGGGACTTAAGATCTTAAGTTCCGCGATGGCCTGCAGACCCGGACGGTAATCTCCCAGATCATCCAGATTGGAGCCCTCCGCCACATGGGAAAATCCCCGACGCTTCGCCTCCGCGAGAAACATTTCAAACAGCGCCCGTTTGCAGAGATAGCAGCGGTTTGCCGGATTCGCCGCCACACCGGGCACCTTCAGGATTTCCTCCCGGCAGACGATCTGACGGATCCCCCGCTGTCTGCAGAAGCCGTCCGCCTCTCTGCGCTCCCGGTCCGGGAAAAAGTCGGACACCGCCGTCAGGGCAATGACGCCGTCTCCCAGGACGTCATTTGCCGCCTGCAGCAGAAACGTGGAATCCACGCCGCCGGAGAAGGCCACCGCCACCGATCCAAGCCCGGCCAGATACTCTCTCAGCTTCCCCATCTTTTTCTCTCGCTCTTCCATTACATCCATCCTCCAATCAGGTCTTTTACCACTTCCGACGCAATCATCAGTCCCGCCGCCGGGGGCACAAATGCGATGCTGCCGGGAGCCTGTTTCTCCCGTCCGGCGCTGCAGCCCTCTCCCCCGGATCCGCATGCTCCCAGACCGCCTCCTTTGCCTTCCGCCGCACCGTCTTTCAGCGGTTTTCTGGGCTCCTCCTCGGAATAGACCACCTTCAGGTGGTCCACGCCCCTCTTTTTCAGCTCTCTTCGCATGACCCTGGCCAGAGGGCAGGCCTTTGTCTCATAGATATCCGCCACTCGGAACGCCCCCGGATCCAGCTTATTCCCCGTTCCCATGCTGCTGATAACCGGCACGCCGGCCCTCTGGGCCTGAAGGATCAGCTCAATTTTTGCCGTGACCGTATCTACCGCGTCCACCACATAATCATACTCCTCAAAGGAAAACTCTCCCGCATTCTCCGGGAGAAAAAAGGTCCGATGAACGCGCACATCCGCCCCGGGGTTGATGGAGAGCATACGCCGCCGCATAACCTCTGTCTTGTCCTGCCCCACCGAATCCCAGTCCGCTATGATCTGCCGATTCAGGTTTGTGACGCTGACTTTATCATTGTCAATCAGATCAAAAGCTCCCACGCCGCTGCGGACCAGCGCTTCACAGACATATCCGCCCACGCCGCCGATGCCGAAAACCGCCACTCTGGCGTCGGCAAGCCTTCGAACGGCCTCCTCTCCCAGCAGCCACCTTGTCCTTGTAAACTGATCTTCCATTCTCTC
>CASECT010000057.1 GCA_949286525.1 uncultured Eubacteriales bacterium
CTGGCCATCGAGCCGTCGGATGAGACGGTAATTGCTCCGGCGGACGCGACAGTCAGCGCGGTCATCGGGGATTCCCGTCATGCCTGCGGGCTTAGCCTGGACAATGGAATGGAACTTCTGATCCATGTGGGTATCGATACGGTAAATATGAAGGGCGACGGATTTGAGCTTTTTGTGGCAGCAGGCGATAAGGTGCGCTGCGGTCAGCCTCTGATCCGTTTCAGTAAGGAGAAGATCGCGGCTGCGGGTCATCCGGCCATTACGGTCTGCGTTGTGACAGATCCCGGTTCGGCGGAACATATTGATTATCTTACCGGTATGGAGGTTTCCGCCGGCGAGAGTGAGATTGTAACTTTTGCGTGACGGACGGGAGGAGCATATGGCAGATTTCAGGAAGTATGTGGTGTATGAGATTTATCCCAAATCTTTCTGCGACAGCAACGGGGACGGATTTGGAGATCTGCGGGGCGTGACCGGAAAACTGGATTACATTCAAAAGCTTGGTGTGGACTACATCTGGCTGACGCCTTTTTTCGTATCGCCCCAGCGGGATAACGGATACGATGTGGAGGATTATTATCGCATTGATTCCCGCTACGGAGCCATGGGAGATTTCGAGGAGATGGTGTCGGAGGCCGCGAAGCGTGGCATCCGCGTGATGCTGGACATGGTATTCAATCACACCTCCGACCGTCATCAGTGGTTTCAGAAGGCTCTGGCGGGGGATGAGGCGTACAAGGATTTCTACATTTTCAGAAAAGGCAAGGAGCCGGGTGTCCCGCCCACCAACTGGGAGAGCAAGTTCGGCGGCAGCGCCTGGGAGTATGTGGAAAAATTTGACGAATATTATCTGCATCTCTTCGATGTATCTCAGCCGGATCTGAACTGGGATAACCCGAAGGTGCGCCGGGAAGTGCAGAAGGTCATCCGCTTCTGGATGGCAAAGGGCGTCAAAGGATTCCGGTTCGACGTGGTCAACCTCATCAGCAAGGGCAAGTTCGAGGACGATTTCGAGGGAGACGGACGGCGGTTCTACACGGATGGCCCCAACATCCACAAGTATCTACAGGAGTTGAACGCGGTTACTTTCGGGACGGACGCCGAGATCATTACCGTGGGGGAGATGTCTTCCACCTCCATGGAAAACTGCTTCCGCTATGCCAGCGAGGACGGGATGGAACTGTCTATGGTGTTCAACTTCCATCATCTGAAGGTGGACTTTATGGGAAATGAGAAGTGGGTTCTGGTGCCGGCGGACTTTCAGAAGCTGAAAAATAGCCTGTTTTCCTGGCAGGAGGGCATGGCAGAGCATCACGCCTGGAACGCGGTATTCTGGTGCAACCACGATCAGCCCAGAGTGGTGTCCCGCTTTGGCGATGAGGGCAGATACTGGAAAGAGTCGGCGAAGATGCTGGCCACGATGATTCACTGCCTGCGGGGAACGCCCTACATTTACCAGGGCGAGGAGCTGGGCATGACAAATCCGAATTTTACGGATATCAGCCAGTACCGGGATGTGGAGAGTATCAATCATTTTCGGATTCTCCAGGAAAAGGGATTGAGCGAGGCGGACGCTTACCGGATCCTTCAGATCCATTCCAGAGACAGCGGGCGGACGCCCATGCAGTGGACGGGCGGAAAAAGCGGAGGATTTACCGAGGGAGAACCCTGGATCGAGGTAAACCAAAACTGCGACCGCATCAACGCCGCGCAGCAGCTTTCGGATGAGCATTCCATTTTTCATTACTATCGAAAGCTGATCGCGCTGCGAAAGACATACGACGTGATTGCCATGGGGAACATAGAGCCTCTGGCCCGGCGGGATCCGGCGGTCTTTGCCTACCGCAGGACCTGGGAGGAGGAAGAACTTCTGGTCATCTGCAATTTCTATGGAAGAGATGTGACCTGGGACGGCGACGGGACGTATTTACCGAAGAAGCTCCGGGAAGACGGGTACGAGCGTATTTTGGGCAACTATGAGGACTGGAGAATGGAGGGCGATATCTTTGCCCTTCGGCCTTACGAGGCGATCGTATTGTATCGGAAAAGAAAATAAGGAGAAAACGGAAGAGAGGCCGCCGAGGCTATGAAAGCTTTCCTGGAGGCGAACCTGTAAGGAGCGATGTGAACAGCGGGGATACCTGTTTTGATTTAGGTTTATGTTTTTCATAATTTAGTGAACACAGACATATTGCTTAAGGGCGTATGTCTGTATTTTTTTACATCAAAAGATAGATTTTGAATAAAAAAGGAAATAGTGTCAAAAATATTCAATATCAGATTGTAAAAAGAGAATCGGATGCATAATGGAATGATAAAGGTAGTGACGGGTGTGAGAAGGGCGGGAAAATCCTATCTTATATTTCATATATTCCAGAATTATCTGCTGGAACAGGGAGTGCCGGAATCTCATATCATCCGGATTGAGTTGGATCAGAGAAAACACAGGCAGTACCG
>CASECT010000058.1 GCA_949286525.1 uncultured Eubacteriales bacterium
TCGTTGGAGTCCATGACACGCTCTACCACTTCCTGATTTTCCCGGAAGACGCCGCTCTGCTTTAAGAGCTCGTCCACCAGAGTGGTTTTGCCGTGATCTACATGGGCGATAATGGCGACATTGCGAATATCTTCTCTGCTCTGTTTCATTGTAATCCTTCTTTCTGAGAAATGCTTTCAGATGTGTGAAAACCACAGAACGCCGCTGCCGGACGCAAAAAAACCGGAGGGTTTCCGGGCGCACACAAAGTTCAGTATACCACAAATGCCGGATTTTACAAGGTTATCGACAAAAAAATGGCTTCTCTGAGGGGCGGAAGTGGTATAAATGGGTACGTTGACTCGGCGAGTTCTAAAAACGAGGAAGAAGCATACACATATGGTAAGCACAAATTTGCCGGCTGCGCATAGCGCGGAAAAGCAAGAGAAGAAGGGAGAAATATTCATGGCAGATAAAGTATTGGAAAACAATCAGGTGTCGATTGTGGGAGAGATCGTATCGGAGTTTACCTTCAGTCACGAGGTGTACGGGGAGGGATTTTATACCGTGGATGTGGCGGTCAGCCGTCTCAGCAATTACGCGGACTACATTCCCCTTATGGTGTCGGAGCGGCTCATTGATACAAGTCAGTGCTACATTGGGGAAAAGATCTATGTGACTGGCCAGTTTCGCTCCTACAATCGGCATGAGGAGACGAGAAACCGGCTGATCCTGTCGGTTTTTGTCCGGGAAATTCAATTTGTGGATGATATGTGGGAGGAGGACGCGGCGGATCTTCCCAGCAATCTGATCATTCTGGACGGATATGTGTGCAAACCGCCGGTTTACCGGAAGACGCCTCTGGGAAGAGAGATCGCGGATCTCCTGGTGGCGGTAAACCGGGCTTACGGAAAATCGGATTATATTCCCTGTATCTGTTGGGGAAGAAACGCCAGATTTGCCACGACTTTTGAGATTGGTACCCATGTGCTGGTAACGGGACGGATTCAGAGCCGTGAGTATGTCAAGAAAATTTCCGAGGATCAGGCAGAACACCGGATTGCCTATGAGGTATCGGTCAGCAAGATCGATGAGCTGGAGTAGGCCGAAAATATAGAATTTGCTATTTTCCTATTTCTGTGATATAGTCAGTCGTATCAGCGGGATCACCAGGTATAGGAGGATTGAGATGAAAAGAGGAATGCTTCAGATATACTATGGCGAGGGGCAGGGGAAGACGTCGGCAGCGCTGGGAAACGCGATTCGTTACGCGAGCGCTGGAAAAACTGTGTGTATTGTCCAGTTTATGAAGGGACAGCTCAGCACATCCTATCTGTCACGGCTGGAGCCTGAGATCAAGATTTTTCGTTTTGAACGTTGCCCGGAAGGGTTCGATACTTTGAGCGATGAGGAGAAACAGGAGGAGAAAATCAATATTGCCAACGGCCTGAATTTCGCGAAGAAAGTTCTGACCACCGGAGAGTGTGATCTGCTGGTGCTGGACGAAGTCCTGGGACTGGTGGAGGAGGGAATGGCCACGGAGGAGGAGATTATCAACGTGCTGAAGGTCCGGGATCTCTATACCGACGTGACGCTGACCGGAAGGGCGACGCTCCCCGGTGTGTTCGAGATGGCGGATACCATCTACAATCTGGTGCCTGAGAAGGTAACGCAATGTATTGACAACAAATAAGCACAATGTTATATTGAAGAAGTAGTAGATAAATGGATAGAGGTTGCGTATTCTAATAGTACCCCGCAGGATGCGGCAGGGCAGATGATCGCGGGCAAAAGGAGCATACGCCGAAAGGACACGGAACTGCATTCCGCGGCCTTGGGCATAAGTTTAACAGGCTTATGACTGTCATCTGTAGTGGATGGGGCGCTATCTGAGGATTACGAGATCTTGGACCGGCTCCATCTGGAGTCTGGTCTTTTTTATTTTCCGTGAAATGGTGTTAGGGGAGATAAAAAAGCCCCGCTTCATAGAAAAAATCAACGGAGGTAGAGAGTATGGCAATTTTCAAAGGGTCCGGCGTTGCCATTGTAACGCCGATGAAGGAGAATCTGGATGTGGACTTTGACCGGTTGGAGGAGCTGATCAATTTCCAGATCGACAACGGGACAGACGCGATCATTATCGCGGGAACGACAGGGGAGAGTTCCACGCTGACCATGGAGGAGCATCGCCATGTGATTCAGGCGGCGGTGGAGTTTACGAAACACCGCGTACCGGTGGTCGCGGGCACCGGCTCCAACTGTACGAGGACGGCGATCCATCTGACAAAGGAGGCCGAGGAGGACGGCGCCGACGCTGCGCTGATTGTTACGCCCTACTATAACAAGGCTACGCAGAAGGGACTGATTGCCCATTACGGACAGATCGCTTCCGAGACGAAGCTGCCCATCATCCTTTACAATGTGCCGGGCAGAACCGGGTGTAACATTATGCCGGAGACGGTGGCGACGCTGGTAAAGGAGAATGAGAATATCGTAGGCCTGAAGGAGGCTACCGGAAATATGTCTCAGGCGTCCAAGACCATGTACCTGTGCGACGGCAAGCTGGAGATGTACTCCGGCGAGGACGGATTGGTAGTGCCGCTTCTCTCCATCGGGGGACTGGGAGTCATCTCTGTAATCGCCAACATCGCGCCCCGGCAGACCCACGACATGGTTATGAGTTTCCTGGAGGGAGATCTGGAAAAGGCCCGTCAGATGCAGCTGAAGTCCCTTCCGCTGGTGGACGCTCTGTTTTCCGAGGTCAACCCTATCCCGGTCAAGAAAGCGTTGAATCTGATGGGCATGCAGGCGGGTTCCCTGCGGTCGCCACTGTGTGAGATGAGCGAGGAGAACGCGAAGAAACTGGAGCAGGCCATGAAGGATTTCGGACTGCTGTAAGAGACATCAAGAGACAGGAGAGAAACAGATTATGATAAGAGCGATTATGCACGGATGCAACGGCCACATGGGGCAGACCATTACCGGCCTTTGCGCGGATGACGAGCAGATAGAGATTGTGGCGGGCGTGGACCCCTTTGACGGGATCAAGAATACCTACCCGGTATTTTCCAGCCTGGAGACCTGCGGCGTGGAGGCGGATGTGATCATCGACTTCGCCAATGCGGCTGCGGTGGATGATCTGCTGGATTACAGCGTGAAAAAGCAGATTCCGGTGGTACTGTGTACCACGGGACTGTCGGAGGAGCAGCTGGCAAAGGTACAGGAGGCCAGCACGAAGGTGGCGGTGCTCAAGAGTGCCAATATGTCCCTGGGCATCAATACGCTGATGGACCTTCTGAAGAAGGCGACTGCGGTTTTCGCGCCGGCGGGATTTGACATTGAGATCGTGGAGAAGCACCACAATCAGAAACTGGACGCTCCCAGCGGAACGGCCATCGCCCTGGCGGATTCCATGAACGAGGTGCTGAACAACGAGTACCAGTATAAGTACGACAGAAGTTCGGAGAGAAAGAAGAGGGAGAAGAAAGAGATTGGCATTCAGGCTGTCCGGGGCGGAAATATCGTGGGAGAGCATGAAGTGATCTTTGCCGGGACAGACGAGGTCATTACCTTTAAGCATACGGCTTACTCCAAGGCGGTATTTGGAAAGGGAGCCATCGAGGCTGCAAAATTCCTGGCGGGCAAGCCGGCGGGATTTTACGATATGAGCGATGTGATCGCCGCGCGGTAAGACGCGGAACCGTTACTATTTGAAGCAGGGCTGCGAATCGTAACGCTGGTTCAGAAAAATTCTGCCAGTCGGTCGGAGTGGATCACATAGCTGCCGTGATCTTCTCCGGGAAGAATCTGAAGGGTTGCGTTCGGAATAGCGAACGCAATCCTTTTTGTCTCTTTGGGCTTTACCATATCCCGCTCCCCGGCCAGGACCAGGACCGGGATGGAGATCCGGGCCAGGTTCCACTCGCTGATATCCGGTTCTGTCAGCATCAGCTCATCCAGGGGATTGTGGTTTTTCTTCCAGTTGTGTCGGATTTCCCGGAGAACGCTCCCCTTGAGCCCCTTGGGAGAGAGGTTGGCGCCGCAGACGATCAGGCGGGAAAAGAGACGGCTGTGGCGGATGGCCGCCAGAAGGGCCACGATCCCCCCGTCGCTGAAGCCGCAGAGAATCGGCTTTTGGATTTCCAGCGCTTCCACGAAGCGGATCACGTCGTCAGCCATATCCTCGTAGTGGATTTCCGCAGGCGTGGCGCTCTTGCCGTGCCCCCGGGAGTCCAGGGCGTAGACGGTAAAGCGCTCGGAGAGCCGGGCGGCCAGCTCGTCAAAGATCTCGTGGGATTCCTGATTGCCGTGGAGGAGGATGACAGGATCTCCCTCCCCGCTCTTTTCGTACCAGATGACCTGACTGTTCAGCTGAATGACCATAACCTTTTCCACTCCTTTTTTCGATGTAAGGATCCATGCGTGTCGATGCCTGGCCGAGTGCGCCGATGCCCGGCCGAGACTGGCTTCCTCTGTGACCGCTTGTGACTGGCAGCCGGGGATCCCCGATGAAAATATCATAGCACAGACCGGGGAAAATTTCATCCGGTTTACACGAGTTTTACTTTACCTTGGGATGCGGGAATGATAGACTGAAATCATAATATGTTTTCGGGAGGGTACATAGGATATGAAGCTTGACACAAAAAAAACGATTCAGATCGGTTTCGCGTTTCTGTCCATCTCCGCTTTCTGGCAGATGTACAACAACGTGATCCCGTTGGTGCTGACCAACACTTTTCACATGAACGAGACGATTTCCGGGGCCATCATGGCGGCGGACAATATCCTGGCGCTGTTTCTGCTGCCGTTGTTCGGAGGGATTTCCGACCGGTGCAAAAGCAGGATGGGCCGCAGGAAACCTTTTGTCCTTTTCGGGACGATCGCGGCAGTGATCCTGATGCTGCTGCTTCCGCTGGTGGACAACAGCTATTTCGCGAATCCTTCCGATACCAAGACCATTCTGTTTATCGGAATTCTGGGCTGTCTGCTGATTGCCATGGGAACCTACCGGAGCCCGGCGGTGGCGCTGATGCCGGATGTGACGCCGAAACCACTGCGCAGTAAGGCAAATGCCATTATCAATCTGATGGGGGCTCTGGGCGGCATCATCTATCTGATCATTACCAGCGTGCTCTACTCCTCGGCCCGGACGGAGGGGCTGGAGCATGTGGATTACTTTCCGCTGTTTCTCGTGGTGGCGGGGATTATGCTGGTCTCCGTGCTGATCGTCATGATTACCGTCAATGAGGTAAAGCTTCGCAAGAAGATGGAGGAGTACGAGGCGGCCCACCCGGAGGACAATCTGGCCAGGGTGGACGAACAAGGGCATGAGGAGCTGCCCGGGGAGGTAAAGCGCAGTCTGATTTTCCTGCTGATCTCCATCGCCATGTGGTTTATCGCCTACAATGCCATCGACACCTGGTTTACCACCTACGCCAACACCAGATGGAACATGAGCCTGGGCAGCGCCTCCACATGCCTGACCGTGGGAATGGCCGGAGCGATTCTCGCCTATGTTCCCATCGGTTCCGTGGCGGAGAAGATCGGCCGGAAGAAGAGCATCCTGATCGGCATCACACTGCTGCTTGTGTGCTTCCTGGCAGCCATGTTCCTGGTAAGGGGAAGCTTCACGCCGCTCCTGTATGTGATCTTTGTGCTGGTTGGCGTGGGCTGGGCGGCCATCTCCGTCAACAGTCTGCCCATGGTGGTGGAGATGTGCAAGGGCAGCGACGTGGGAAAATTTACCGGGTACTACTATACCTTCAGTATGGCGGCTCAGGTCATTACCCCCATCGCCTCGGGATGGCTGATGAATCACATCAGTTATGAGACACTGTTTCCCTATTCCGCTTTCTTCTGTGTGGCAGCGCTGATTACCATGCAGTTTGTGAAGCACGGAGACAACCGGGCCGAGGGAAAGAAAGGCCTTGAGGCTTTTGACACGGACATGTGAGACAAAGACGCGCGGGACCGGAACATGGAGTATGCAGGACGTGAAAACGTGAAACGCAGACAGGAAAGTGACCCTCGCACAGAAAATTTGCAGAGAGAAAGAGGTGTATCTGATATGAAGAAACCGGAAATCTGGGCCCACAGAGGGGCCAGCGGCTATTGCCCGGAGAATACGCTCCCGGCCTTCGAGAAGGCGGTGGAGATGGGAGCTCAGGGGATCGAGCTGGATATTCAGCTGACAAAGGATGAGAAGATCGTGGTCATCCACGACGAGTGGATCGACCGGACCAGCGACGGGGAGGGCTGGGTAAAGGACTATACCCTGGAGGAGCTGCGCCGGTACAATTACAATAAGAATTTCCCGGAGCTTGGGCATGCGGATATCCCCACCATGGAGGAAGTCTTTGAACGGATCCGTCCGACGGATCTGATCATCAACATCGAATTGAAGACGGGTATCGTGTTTTATGACCGGCTGGAAGAGCGGATTCTGGAGCTGACGAAGCGGATGGGAATGGAAGAGAGGGTTATCTACTCCTCCTTCAACCATTACTCTATCAAGAAGATTCACGCGCTGGATCCGAAGGCCCGGGTGGGATTCCTGTTCTCAGACGGAACTATGGACATGGCGGAGTATGGCAAAAAGCATGGCGTGAACGCCCTGCATCCGGCGCTGTACTACCTGCAGTATCCGGGATTTATTCAGAAATGTAGAGAATTCGGCATAGAGATCAACACCTGGACCGTAAATGAGCCGGAATATATGAAGCTCTGCTGCCGGGCCGGTGTGGACGCTATCATTACCAACTATCCGGATCTGGCCCTTGAGGTGGCGGCGGAGGCCGGGGTATAAGAAGGCAATGTCAGGCAAAAAGGCGCGCGGATGCAGGGAGGCGCAAATGACAGAACGGATACAGAAGAAACATATTTTACCGGATGGGCTGCTCTTCGGCGAGGCGAACTTTGAAGAGCGAATGCGAAAGGAAGTGCAGCCCTGGCTGAAGAACCGGGTATCGGAAGGGTATTTTCGCAGCTGGGACGGATCCAGGATACATTATCTGGCGGCGGTTCATCCGAAGGAGAAGGCGGCGGTGGTGTTTTCCCACGGATTCTGCGAATTTTCGGGAAAATATCACGAGATGATGTACTATTTTTACCAGATGGGATACTCCGTATTTTTTGCGGAGCACCGGGGACACGGATATTCCCGGAGATTTCTGAAGGATCTCCACAAGGTCTATGTAAGGTCCTACCAGGAGTATGTGAAGGATCTTCACGTTTTTGTGGATGGGATCGTAAAGAAAAAAAGCGCAAGCGGAAAGCTCTATCTTTTTGCCCACTCCATGGGGGGAGCTGTCGGCGCCCTGTTCCTGGAGGAGTATCCGGATGTTTTTTCCAAAGCGGTGCTCAGTTCGCCGATGATGGAACTGAATTTCGGCGATGTGGCGGACTGGCAGGTGGCCTTTTTGGCGGCCTGGTCTGTGATTGCCCGGTGGGACACGAGATATGTGCCGGGTCAGAAGGGATTTGACTACACCTATTCCTTTGCCGGCAGCAGCTGTCTGTCGGAAGTGCGCTATGCCTATGTGTTCCGCCAGAGGAAGCAGACGCCGGAATATCGGACTTATGGCGGAACCTACGCCTGGGTAAGGGCTTCCCTGCGGGCAACCAGCCGCCTGGAAAAGGATGCCGGCAAAGTGAGGACGCCGGTGCTTTTGCTGCAGGCGGGGAAGGACACTATGGTAAGACCGGGAGGTCAGAAGATATTTGCTGCCAGATCAAAAAACACAAAACTGGTGCGTTTTCCAGATTCCAAGCATGAAATTTTTAACGGGACGGCAAGAATACGGGAACGGTATTACAGGGAAGTTTTTGGGTTTTATGAATCTTAAATCTTTATAAAATCAGGGGAATCCGGTTGAGTTTCAGCCGGATTTCCTCTATAATGTGAAATAATGCAGCGGGGGATCCGCTGTCTATGGAAAGAGAGAGAAAAAGATGTCGGATATGGATAAGTATAATAATGACTCTGAGACTTCAGAGGAGAAAAAAAGCACGGAAGTATCGGACGTGGGCCAGGGGAACGCGTCCGTGACGGATAAAGAGCATAAGAAACAGGATGACGGATATGAGGAAATCTGCTACATCTGTCATCGGCCGGAGAGCGTGGCGGGCAAGATGATTCATATTCCCAATAACATCTGCATCTGCCGAGACTGCATGCAGCGCACCTTCGACTCTATGTCGGGGTGGGGAATGCCGGGACCTGAAGGGGCCGGTGGAGCGGGCGGCAGCCAGTTTGGCGGGATTGATCTGTCCAAGATTCCCGGAATCAGTATGATTAACCTCAGCGATCTGAACAATATGGGAGCTTTTACCCCGAACAATCAGCGAATCAAGAAGAAGAAACCGGCGGAGGAGACGAATCAGCAGACCAAGGAAGGCCCGGTGCTGGATATCAAGAATATTCCGCCGCCCCACAGAATCAAGGCGGAGCTGGATGAGTATGTGGTGGGCCAGGAATATGCCAAGAAGGTTATGTCCGTGGCGGTGTACAATCATTACAAGAGGGTCGCCACCAATACCATGGATGATATTGAAATTGAGAAGTCCAACATGCTGATGATCGGACCTACCGGTAGCGGCAAAACCTATATGGTCCGTACCCTGGCGCGCCTTTTGGATGTGCCTCTGGCGATTACCGATGCCACATCCCTGACGGAGGCCGGATACATCGGCGACGATATCGAGAGCGTGGTTTCCAAGCTCCTGGCCGCGGCGGACAATGACGTGGAGAAGGCGGAGCGCGGTATCATTTTCATCGACGAGATCGACAAGCTGGCAAAGAAGCGCAACGCCAACCAGCGGGATGTGAGCGGCGAGTCGGTGCAGCAGGGGATGCTGAAGCTTCTGGAGGGAGCCGAGGTGGAGGTCCCAGTGGGAGCCAGCAGCAAGAATGCCATGGTGCCCATGACCATGGTCAACACGAGAAATATCCTGTTTATCTGCGGCGGCGCTTTCCCGGATCTGGAGAATATCATCAAGGAGCGGCTCAACAAGTCCTCCTCCATGGGATTTATGGCAGATCTGAAGGATAAGTACGATCAGGACAAGAATCTGCTGCGTCAGACTACCGTGGAGGATTTGAAGAATTTCGGAATGATCCCGGAGTTTATCGGTCGTCTGCCCATCGTCTTTTCTCTGGACGCGCTGGATGAGGATATGCTGGTTCGGATTCTGAAGGAGCCGAAAAATGCGATTATAAAGCAGTATCAGAAGCTGCTGGAGCTGGATGAGGTCAAGCTGGAATTCGACGAGGGAGCCCTGCGGGCCATCGCCGGAAAAGCCTCCGAGCGGGAGCTGGGAGCTCGTGGACTGCGGGCCATCATCGAGGAGTACATGCTGGATATCATGTACGAGATCCCAAAGGATGACAATATCGGCAGCGTGACCATTACCGCCGATTACATCGAGGGAAAGGGCGGCCCCGTCATCGGCATGAGAGGGTACACCGCAGCCTTGGAGGATAAGAAATCCGTCTGATTTTCCGGACGCTGTTTCGGGAGAGAAGGACGACGGCTGCGGCTGCCATGGACAAGGAGCAGGCAGACGCGTAGTCAGGTGGAAAACAGCCCAAAATGAGCAAAAAAATGTTGAAAAATATTATATATTTCCGGGATATTTGATATCTGAGAGGAAGACCGTTGTGTTATAAATAACATAACGGTCTTTTGGGCTGAAAAAAATTTTCTGAAACGGGAGGAGAGAAACGATGGGAAATGAGAACAAGCCGATGCTCTACACACAGGGGGCGACAGAGATTCCCTTTAATATCAATGACACGGATGGCCTTTTATATATGCTGGACCGGGATTTTGGCGGATGCGCGTTTTTGCCCTTCAGCAAGCCCATGAATCCGGACATTCCGGGGAAAGCACTGCTGGACGGAGAGGAACTGGACTATGTGTTAAAACCTCTGATTCTGACTGGAGGTATGTGGATGCTGGGCGTGAAGATTTTCGGAAAGCTGACGGAGTATGGGGAGAGAAAAACGCTGCGGATCGAGGGATTTACCGACACAGAGGGCAATGTGATGGATCCGGTGGAACTGACGGTGGTGGCAAACGACCGGCAGGAGCCCCAGGAGCAGTATGCAGGCCATGAGCGGATCGCTCTGCAGGCGGCGGAGGAAGGCATTGTGCTCCTGAAAAACGAGGAGAACGTGCTTCCGCTTTCGGAGGGAACCTGGAATGTATTCGGCAAAGGCCAGCATGAGTTCCGATCCGCCATTGTCGGAGCAGGAAAGATCAATCCCAGGTATACAGTCAATTTCCGTGAGGCGCTAAACGGGGAGAAGAAGTATCATTTGAACCGGGAGCTGTCCGCCTTTTACCAGAGCATGAAAGATGAGATTCCGCCGGAGGAGATGCTTGCGGCGGCGCGGGAGGCTTCCGATACGGCTGTTCTGATCATTTCCAGGGCCAGCGGAGAAAATATGGATTGTTCCTCGGATCGGGGAGAGTACCGGTTTTCCGAGGAGGAGGAAGCGCTTCTGAAAAAACTGACAGAGACTTTTGGAAAGACGGTGGTAGTGTTGAATACCCCCTACCCGTTGGACGTGACTCCGGTGGAGGAGAGCGGCGCCCAGGCCCTTGTTTTCTGCGGTATCGGCGGTATGCTGGGAGGAAGCGCTCTGGTCAATGTCCTCTGCGGACGGGTAAATCCCAGCGGCAGGCTGACGGACACCTGGGCGAGGAAATACGAGGACATTCCCGCGTCAAAAAACTTTTACGACTGCGCCGGCGGCAAGACACGGTGGGACGCGGACCACGATGTGTGGATTGACACGGTTTACGAGGAAGGGCTCTATGTGGGATATCGTTATTTCGCGACTTTCGATAAAGAACCGGCCTATCCCTTTGGCTTTGGACTGTCCTATACATCCTTTGATCTTTCCGATGTATCCTGCGTCTCGGACAAAGCGGACGGTCAGGAGACGGTAACCGTCAGCATAAAGGTAACCAACACCGGGAAAACCGCCGGCAAGGAAGTGGTGCAGCTCTATGTGAAAAAACCGGAGGGTAAACTGGAACAGCCCTCTCTTGAGTTGGTGGCTTTTGAAAAGACGGGAGAGCTGGCGCCGGGGGAGAGTCAGAACCTGACTCTTACCGCGTCTCCTCTGATCCTCTCCTCCTACAGCGAGGAACGGGCGGCCTATGTCCGCGAGAAGGGAATTTATCTCTTTTATGTTGGAACTTCGTCGGCGGATCTCGCGAAGGCAGGCGCCCTGGAACAGAGCGCGGATCAGATTGTCAAACAGGTGGTTAATCGGATGCAGCCCGCGGAAAAGCCGCTGGAACTTTCGAAGAAAGATCCGAAGGGAACCTATCCCAAAGGTCTTCGCTCCGGCGTCAAGGAGGGCGTGCACGCTTTTGAGCCCAAGCAGGAGAGGCCGGAGTATCCGATTAAACTCGCTGAGCCGGTGGATTATGTGGCGGATATGAGCGTGGAGGAACTGGCACGTCTCTGCGTCTGCGGCGCGGACGGCTGGGGAATGGAAGGCATCGGCGAGGCCGGCCGGATGTTCAGGATCGAGGGATATCCGATCCCGGATTACATTGTGTCTGACGGAAACAGCGGCGTAAATCTGCGGATACCTAATATCGGAATGCCCACGGGGACAACGATCTGCTCCAGCTTTAATAAAGAGTTGGCCCGCAGAGTCGGAGAGGTCATTGGCGAGGAGGCCAGGGAGAACGGTGTGCGCATGATCCTGGCGCCGGCAATGAATCTGCATCGGAATCCGCTGAATGGCCGGAATTCCGAATATTTCTCCGAGGATCCGCTGCTGGCCGGCGAGATGGCCGGAAATTACTGCGAGGGCCTGGAGAGCACCGGCGTGGACGGCGGCTACAAGCACTGTATCGCCAACAACTGCGAGTCCTCCAGAAAGCGGAATCAGTCCATTATCAGTGAACGGGCGATCCGGGAACTTTATTTCAAGGCCTTTGAGGTGGCCATGAAGGTTCACATGCCAAAGAGCATTATGACAGCCTACAACGCAGTCAACGGGGTGCCCACCTCGGCGGATGGGGATCTGATCCTGGGATTGTTCCGGGAGGAGAACGGCTTTGACGGATTTGTCATGACGGACTGGAATTCCTATGACACCAGCGATGTGGTGGAGATGATAAAAAACGGCAACAACTGGCTGACGCCGGGAACGAAGGACGATACCTTCACAAAACCTCTGGTGGACGCAGTGGCTGACGGCCGGCTTACGCTCGAGCGGCTCAGGGAGAGCGCTTCCTATATCGCCAGAGTGATCGGAAGAGCAGAATAGGGAGAACAGAGGTGCATGGAGCGCCCGGAAATCCTTTGTCAGGGATTTTCGGGCGCTTCACTCTGCAGATATCCGATGCCGCTCATCATGAGGGTTTCCGCGGCTTTTGCCAGCTCCTGGGCGCTCTCCTCCATGCCGCCGGCCACCCACTGCTCCAGCAGACCGATGCAGCCGGCGCTGGCGAAGGCGTAGAAATAGGCGATTTTTTTGGGGGAGACATTGACAAAATATTTCTGATAGCTTGCCATGCACTGCTCCCGGCCGATTTTTAGGAGCTGAGAGGCAAAACGCCGGTCTCCGTCAGGGCGCAGGGCAATGGCGCACACATCCGCGTTCTGCTGGATGCAGGCGAAGACGCCGGCGGTAATGTTCAGGGGCGTCAGATCACTGGGATCCCCCTGCAGCAGCGGCTGTAAGGATTTCTGAAATTCCTCGGTAATCTCATTTTCAATCTGTTCCAGAAGATCGTAAATATCCGTGTAATGGGAGTAGAAGGTGCCCCGGTTGATGCCGGCAGTTTGGCACAGCTCCTTGACGGTAATGCTCTGAACCGGTTTTTCCCGCATCAGCTCGGTAAATGCCTTGCGGATCAGCATTTTGGTAAGCCTGGTGCGCTGGTCTGATTTCGCCATAAAATCCTCACTTTCCTCTGAAATGTCGTCTTTTGAACATATCCGGTGTTCCGTGTTGATTTTCTTGCTTTTTTCAAAAAAGCTGATGATTGAAACAATATTTTAACCAAATTATAATATAAAAAAAGGCAAAAGACAACATGGTGTTGAAATAGTGCCGGCGCACAACGACGCTGGAGAAAGGTGTATGTAAATATGAAGAGAATTGTGATTATAACGGGAGCTAACGGACATCTGGGAAATACGATCATTCGTATGCTGTCAAAACAGGATGTGGAAATCCGCGGTCTGGTGCTGGAGCAGGAGATGGATCAGATGAAGCGGGAGGGACTGCAGGAATTTCAGAAACAGGAAAATGTACATTACTACACGGGAAATGTGCGGGATAAAGAGAGCCTGCGTCCGATGTTTGAGAACACCGGGGATAGCGATGTGTATGTGATTCACACAGCGGGAATCATCGACATCTCCGAGCATGTGTCGCCGATGCTCTACGATGTGAATGTGAATGGTACCAGGAACATGGCAATGCTCTGCATGGAGTATCATGTGAAGCGGATGGTCCATGTGAGTTCCGTTCACGCGATCCCGGAGAAGGATAAGCTGAGTGTGCTGACAGAGGTGGATCATTTCTCCCCCGAAAGTGTGGAGGGCGCTTACGCCAAAACCAAAGCGGAGGCAAGTCAGGCGGTACTTGATATGGTGCAGGAAGGTCTGGACGCGGTCATCGTGCATCCTTCAGGTATTCTTGGCCCCTATGACCGGTCAGGAAATCATCTGGTGCAGATGGTTACCGATTATCTGGAGGGCAGGCTTCCGGCCTGCGTGAAGGGCGGCTACGATTTTGTGGATGTGCGGGATGTGGCAAAGGGATGTCTGCTTGCTCTGGATCGTGGAAAAACCGGCGAGTGCTATATTCTTTCCAACCGCCATTACGAGATCAGGGACGTACTGGAGATGGTACGGTGTTTCGCGGGAGGCAGAAGACTTCCGGTGCTGCCCATGTGGATGGCAAAGCTGGCGGCGCCGATTTTCTACCGGGTAGCGGAATTTCGCAGGGAACGTCCGCTCTATACAACATATTCCCTTTACACTTTGGAGTCCAACGATCATTTTTCTCATGATAAGGCCACAAAGGAGCTGGGATATCAGCCCAGAGATCTGATGGAGACTATGCGGGATACGGTAAGGTGGTATCGTAAACAGCGGGGATAGTGTCGGCGTACGTTCAGTACACCGGCGCTGGCGAAAAAAGCTGAAAATTTTCCTGCCAGACATTGAGTTCCGTATTTTGATATGGTAAATTTAGTATTGAAATTTGGAGATTCGGAGCTGACAGATGAAGAAATCGTTTCAGATCTGATGTGAAAGGGTGGGAAGGTTATGAAAAATATGTTTCTAGGTCTTTTGCTGATTTTTCTTGATATCACGCTGAATATATCTCTGGGGTGGCAGGGGACGCTGGATATCCTGCCGGATTTTGTGGGGTATATTCTGATTCTGCGGGGAGCCGGAGAGATGGCGGAAGTCAGCCCCTCCTTTGCGAAAATAAATCCCGTGGTGTGGGCGGCGACAGCTGTCTCGGCGATTTCCTTTCTGCTCAACCTTTCTGGTCTGTCGGCAGCGCTGTTGAGTGATGGCTTGCCCGCGCAGATTCTTCAGACGGCGATCCTTCTGGTGGAAGAGATTCTGTTTTTCTGTGTGACCTGGCAGATGGCTTCGGGTATCCGGGATATGGAGTATCATTACGGGACATGGATGAATGCCGAAGATGTGACGGTTGCCTGGAAACTCATGGTTGGGATTTATGCCGCGGGTTTTGTATTCAGCAGGCTTGCGGTGCTGCTGATGGCTCCGCTGAATCTTGTAGCCACTTTTTTCCTTATCCTTCTGGTTATCGGAAATGCCGTCGTCAATATCTTCTTTCTGGTACAGTTTTACAAGGCGAAGAAGGCCTGGGATATGCAGGAAATTGGATCGTGAGTGGTAGAACCGACAAAAACGCTACCGTGACCATTAAAAAAGGCGAGATGATAACCGTATCGTAACGCGAATGACGCGCAGGATAAAAAGAGACTCACATATCGCATACGCCGCGCCTATTTTTCATACACTGAAAGAAAAAGGTCTTTTACCATGTCTTGCAGGGACGCGGTCTATTCCAACGATTACTACAATTTCATCATAAGAAACAGCGCCTATCTGGCCGGGTACGAGCCGGGGGAGTGCCACATTGATCTGGACAGCCTCTACACCATCGAGTTCGCGAAGCGGGAGGGGCTGCCGCCTTTGTCTCTTGGAAATTATACCTACGCCTCCATTCCGAAGTGTTACGGCCCGCTGGGGGAGGAGGCGCTGGAGGCCACCGGGATTCCGGATGTGCGGGATCTGCCGTCACTGGCGCTGCAGGGGGATGGGATTCTGATGGGATTTTTGGATACGGGGATCAACTATCAGCTTCCGGCGTTTCTGGATGAGGCGGGAGAGAGCCGGATTGCGGCTCTCTGGGATCAGACGTTGGGGAATCCGGAGAGGGCAGATGCTAGATCTGGAAATCTCCCGGACAGCCCGGAACCGGAAAACCTAATCCCCCGGGAAAATGCGGCCCTCGGCGTGCTTCCGCCCTATGGAACCGTCTATACCAGGGAGGAGATCAACCGGGCCCTGGCACAGGAGAATCCCCTGGAGGTGGTGCCGTCGGCGGATGAGAACGGCCACGGTTCCTTTGTGGCCAGCGTGGCGGCGGGGAGCATTGTGGAAAACGGCAGATTTTCCGGCGGCGCGCCCCGGGCGGATATCGCGGTGGTCAAACTGAAGGAGGCGAAACAGTACCTTAAGGATTTCTATTTTATCCGGGAGGATACGCCTGTCTTTCAGGAGGATGATATCATGGCGGGGGCGGCCTGGCTGGACGCCCTGGCCACACAGCGGAACCAGCCGCTGGTCATCTGCATTGCCCTGGGAACGGCTTCCGGCAGTCACAGCGGAAACAGCGCGCTGGCAGCTTATCTGGACAATCTGGCAGTACGGTTCCGGCGGTGTGTGGTAACGGCTGCGGGAAACGAGGCAGCCAACCGCCATCATTTTTACGGCAGATTTCCGGTGGAGGTCAGCAGCGCCCGCCCGGGAACCACGGAAACGGGCCCTGAGGACTATGTGGAAGTGGAACTGATGGTGGGGGAGGGCGTCGCCGGATTTACCATGGAACAGTGGGCGCTGGCGCCGCTGCTCTATGAGGTTTCCCTGATTTCTCCCACCGGGGAGGCGGTTCCGCGGATTCCCTCCCAGCAGGCAAAGAGCCGTGAACTGCAGTTCCTTTTTGAAAATACCAGAATCGAACTGGATTACGCTACACCGGAGGGGGCTACGGGCAATCAGCTGATTTTTTTCCGCTTTATCGCACCGGCTCCGGGGATCTGGCGCATTCGGGTGTATCTGCTTCAGGGGACTTCGGGAATGTTTCAGATGTACCTTCCCATGGAGGAGATGTTGACAGGGGAGGTCTATTTTCTCAGGTCCAATCCGGACACCACGATTCTTGGACCGGGTAATGCCCTGCGGGTCATCACTGTGGGGGGATACAACGACGCCAACGGCTCCATTTATCTCGCAAGCGGTCGGGGGTATACCCTGGAGGGAAATGTAAAGCCGGATTTCGTGGCGCCTGCCGTGGAGGTAGCCGGCGTCAGCACCTCCGGGGACGGGCGAAGTACAGCGGCGAGGCCGACGGCGGCACAGTACGCGCCCCGCACCGGAACGTCGGCGTCGGCGGCGTTTACATCGGCAGCGGCAGCCCTTTACATGGAATGGGCTATTCTGAAGAGAGGCAACGTGACTGCCAGCACGGTGCAGGTCAAAAATTTTCTTCTGCGGGGAACGAGGCAGTCGGAAAACGAGTTGTATCCCAACCGCCAATGGGGAAACGGGATTCTGGATATCTATCAGGCCTTTCGCAATCTCCGGCTCTAGCGCCTTCCGCTGTTCCATCCGATGCGTCGTCAGAAAAACCAGTTGTCAGACCGGCAGTAAATCTGTTACAATAACTTTATTGAGTTAAAGCGAAAAGGCAACGCAAAGCGGAAAGGAAGAGGCGAATGGCAAGACGAGAGAAAAGACCCCATGCGATCGATATGTACCGCGCGATTACGAGACTCCGGACGGAGGAGGAGTGCTTTGCCTTTTTCCAGGATATCTGTTCCAACAAGGAAATGCTGGCTATGGAACAGCGTTTCCGGGTAGCGCAGATGCTGGAGGAGGGAAAGACTTATCTGGAGATTCAGGAGGAGACAGGAGCCAGTACAGCAACGATCAGCCGCGTCGGGAAAGTGCTGAACGAGGGGACCGGAGTTGTGGCGGATATGCTGGAGCAGGATTTTAAGCAGGAGCGCGATTTTGGGCAGACACAGGGGGGGACCGAGTAGATGCGCTCCTGGAAGATACTGGATGTGAAAAAATTCATGAATATTATGCTCTGCCGGGACGCTTTTGACAGTCTGCTTCTGGCTGAGGCATCCATTACCGGCGGCGTATCCTATGTGATCGACGGGCATCTGACAGAGGACTTTTACAGTGAACAGGATCTGGAGGAGATGGGCCTTGAGGGACAGCGCTGCATGTCCTATGGGCGGGTCCGTTCCATTTGTTTTGAGATGATTAAGGGGAAGAGGACACCCCGTTCTTTCCAGTTTGTCTTTCTGGCGGACAGCCGGCTGATTGGCCGGATTCTGGAAAGGGAGCAGATCTCCATGCGTCCGGAGGATGTGGCAAATCTTACCCTCAATGTCCGCTATCATGATGGGGATCTCTATGTGACCTGCGGATGTACCCTGCGCCTTTTTTCCATGGATCGAACCCTGGAAAATGCCTGGGCGGAGAGGATCGGCGGTTTCCTGAAAAAGCAGGAAATCGCAGCGGAGCAGACAGCATAAACATCTTTACTTTTACGATATTGTGTGCTATTCTTACTGCATATTGGTTCTCTAACTGATATAGATTATTTTTTTTGGAGGTACTTGCAATGAGCAAAGGTACAGTAAAGTGGTTTAACAACCAGAAAGGTTACGGCTTCATTTCCGACGAGGAAGGCAATGATGTGTTTGTTCACTATACCGGGCTGAACATGGAGGGCTTTAAATCCCTGGAAGAGGGCGCGGAAGTGGAGTATGACGTAACAGAAGGGGCAAAGGGACCTCAGGCAGTCAATGTGACTGTGATCAAGTAGTGTATTGTTTGGCTTAATCAGATCGTTTTCAATGTACCTTTTTTCGTTTCTATGGATAACTAAAAGCAGGAAGTTGAGATACAGCATGATTAAAAGGGCGTTTCCGTACCGGACAGGCTTCGGGGCGCTGATGAAATACCCCGGTCGGCAGGAGGCTGACTGGGGTGTTTTTGTCGGCGGGAGGGGTCGGCCGGGAGAATAGTTCGGCGGAACGGGATAGCTGCGCATAGGCAGGAGACCCGTTGGAGAAGGCGGCCGCGCTGCGGCAGACAGGAGGACAGAGGCATGAAAGAGAACAGAAAAACCTGTGATGGAATAAAAAACGGCGTGAGGGAGCGGCTGGAGCGTTATCTTTCCAAGGGCGTTTCGCCCTATCATGTGGTAAGGCAGTGCGTGGAGGATCTGGAGACATGGGGATTTGAGGAACTCTCCATGACCAGGCCCTGGCATCTGAGGGAGAAGGGGCGGTATTATATCAATCATCACGGTACTACGCTGATTGCCTTCGCGCTGCCGGGCAGGGAAGAGATGCTGGCGGGAGAAAATGCGCCGGCGGGGGAGAAGACACCCTCCCTGCGGATTGCGTGCGCCCACACGGACTTCCCCTGCCTGCGCGTCAAACCGGCGCCGGACCTGAGCGGGAATGGTTATCACAGGCTGAACGCGGAGATTTACGGGGGAGCCATCTTAAATACCTGGCTGGATCGCCCATTGGGCGTGGCCGGCCGGATTGTCATGGCATCGGAGAATCCCTTTGCTCCCGGGGAAACGCTCTATGACAGCGGCCGCCCCCTTCTGACAGTGCCGAATCTGGCCATTCATATGAATCCGGAGGTCAATAAGGGACAGGCGCTGAACCGTCAGATCGACCTGATGCCGCTGTTCGCGGCGGAGAGCGGCGGCAGTGACAAGAACGGGGAATCGGATCAGAGTGGAAGGAGTGAGGAGGAAACATTTACGGGTTTTCTCCGTAAGGAGCTGGGGGAGGCAGCAAGCCCTCTGGAGTATGATCTGACTGTGTATGTGGCGGAGGAACCGGCGCTGCTGGGGAGAAACCGGGAGTTTCTGTCCGCTCCCCGCATTGACAACATCAGCTCGGTGGCGGCTGTGATGGAAAATCTCCGCAGATGGAGCGACGGAGAACCGAAGGGGTTGCGTGTGGCGGCTTTCTTTGATCATGAGGAGATCGGCAGCAGGACAAAGCAGGGAGCGCTGTCGGCCCTCTTGACGGACGTGCTGGAAAAAATTTATGAGTCTGCGGGATATAGCGCCCGTCAGGCCAGGGATGCCATCTATGGAGGGATGATGCTGTCGGTGGATGTGGCCCATGCCCTGCATCCCAATCATCCGGAGAAGGCGGATGTGACCAGTCGGCCGGTCATGACGAAGGGCTTCTGTATCAAACAGGCCGCCGCGCAGTCCTATGCCACCGATGCGGCTGCCATCGCCGTGGTGGAGCAGCTGGCGCGAAAATACGGGATTCTCTGTCAGAGGTACGCCAACCGTTCCGATATGGCCGGGGGGAGTACGCTGGGTTCTCTTTCCAGCGCCCTGCTTCCAATGAGAACGGTAGATATCGGAATACCGGTGCTCGCTATGCACTCGGCCAGGGAGCTGATGGGTATCTCGGATCTGGACGCGCTTTCCGAATTGATCGGTGTCTTCTACGGTTGGGGAAAGGAGCGGGGATGAGGAAGGAAAACCGACGCGCAGCCGGGGCGGGAAACCGGCGGATGTCTGTGAAACGCGCAGGATCCCGGTTCCTTTCCGCTGTTCTCATTTTGTCCGTGACTTTTTCCCTGTGCGGCTGTTCTTTTGCCCGTCAGGCGGCGGATACTTTCTACAGCGGGCTTGGACGGCTGGTGGTGGGAGAACCCCGTCAGGCAGCCTCCGTCTCCGGGGATCGGTATGCTTATCAGCAGCTGGGACCGGAGGAACAGACCGTGTACGACCAGATTGTGGAGACGGTGGCAAATCAGGCGGAACGGGCGTCCGTCTCCACAGAGAGTGAGAAGGTGTTGGAGCGCGCCTACACAGCGGTTATGGCGGATTACGGAGAATTTTTCTGGGTTTCCGGCTATCGTTACAATACTTATACCAGCGGCGACCAGGTCATCGGCATGGAGATTCTGCCGGTTTATACTATGGACCAGACACAGCGTGAGGCAGAGCAGCGTCAGGTTCAGGAGGAGGCCTCCCGGTGGCTGGGAGAAGTTTCTCCCCAGGCAGGGGATTACGAGAAGGCGAAGTTCGTCTATGAAACGCTGATTCAGAGGGTGGATTACGCGTTGGATGCTGTGGAGAGCCAGAATATCCTCAGTGTGTTTCTCTACGGGGAGACTGTCTGTCAGGGCTATGCGGAGGCGGCGGCCTATCTCCTCCAGCGGCTGGGGATACAGTGCGCCGTGGTAACCGGCACCGCACAAGGGGAACCCCATGCCTGGAATCTGGTTCGGCTGGACGGGGAATACTATTATATGGATGTGACCTGGGGCAACAGTACCTATCTGACGGAGGATGAGCAGGAAAAAAAGACGGTGGATTACGCCTATCTGAATCTGACAACGGAGGAACTGATGGAAACCCATGTGGCAGACGGACAGATTTCCCTGCCGCAGTGTACGGCCACGGAGGACAATTATTTCCGGCGGGAGGGGCTTTACTTTTCCCGGTGGGATCCCGAGGCCATAGGAAATGTTTTCGGGGAGGCCTGGCGGCAGGATACATCCGCGTCGGTCCGGCTGTCCGATCCGGGACTCTATCAGCAGACACTGGAGTATTTTATTTTTGACCGGGGGATCGTCGATTTCTGTCCGGAAATAGAAGATGTCTATTATCGGGAAAATTCTCAGCTTCAGGTCCTCACGTTACAATTCTAAAATTTTTCTGAAATGTGTATACAAAAGAAGGTTTTTGTGTTAGGATGATGTGGTAATAAAAACCATGTGTGGAAATGAACGAAACCACATAAATATTAGGAGGCGTCCGATGTATAAAATTTTGATTGACAGTTGTGGAGAACTTCCGCAGGAATTGAAAGAAGATGGACATTTTTCCAATGTGGCACTGGTGTTGGAAGTAGACGGGAAACAGATTGTAGACGATGAGACCTTTGACCAGGCTGACTTTCTGAAAAGGGTTGCGGAAAGTCCGAATGCGCCAAAGTCCGCCTGCCCGTCGCCGGACGCGTACATGCAGAAGATGGAGGGGGACGCGGATCACATTTATGTCGTGACGCTCTCGGCGAAACTGAGCGGTTCCTACAACAGCGCCTGCGTGGCCAGGGATATGTATTTGGAGGAACATGAGAATGCCCGGGTTCATGTGTTCAATTCCAAGTCTGCGTCGATAGGCGAGACGCTGATCGGCATCAAGATTGCCGAGTGTGAGGAAGCCGGCATGAGTTTTGACGAGACGGTGGCCTGCGTGGACGATTACATCAGTCAGCAGCACACGTTCTTCGTGCTGGAGACACTGGAGACCCTGCGCAAGTCCGGCAGACTCAGCAACCTGAAGGCCATTATCGCCAGCACGCTGAACATCAAACCGGTCATGGGATCCACCGACGAGGGGGAGATCTGCCAGCTGGGACAGAGCCGCGGCATGAGCAAGGCGTTGGATAAAATGGTTTCCTGCATGCAGGAGGTTACGAAGAACTGTGAGGAGAAGGTGCTTGCCATCTCCCACTGCAACTGCGCGGAGCGGGCATATCTGTTGAAGGCGAAGCTGGAGCGGGCGGCGAAGTTTAAAAAGATTTTTGTCGTGGACACCGCGGGTGTCAGCACCATGTATGCCAATGACGGCGGTGTGATTATGGTAGTGTAGCATGGAATATGAGGAGATTGTGACGGCCATCATGGGCAGGCGCAGGTTTGGAAAGGCCTGCGGCCGCCAGGTGGCGGAAGAATTGTTGGCGCGCCTCAACTACCCGGAGCGGGGGATGCGCGTCATTCATATTGCGGGAACCAACGGAAAGGGATCCACGGCAGCCTTTGTGAGCAGTATCTTGCAGGCTGCCGGTTTTTGCGTGGGGCAGTTTACCTCCCCGCACCTGGTAGATTTTACCGAGCGGATTCAGGTAAACGGCAGACAGATTGCCCGGGAGGATGCAGCGCGGCTGGGACAGCGGCTCTTAGCATTGCCCATGGAGCTGGAGTGCACGATGTTCGACCTGTGCCTGGGAATGGCGCTCCTCTATTTTCGGGAGCGGCGCTGTGATTTTGTGGTGCTGGAGACGGGGCTTGGCGGCCGACTGGATTCGACCAGCGGACTGAGCCAGGTACCGGTCGTTTCCGTCGTTACCAACATCGGGCTGGACCATGTGCAGATTCTCGGGGACACGCTGGAGGAGATTGCCGCGGAGAAGGCCGGCATCTTCAAATCGGGGACGGAGGCGGTTTTCGGAAAAATGGACGCCGCCGCCCGCCGGGTGCTGATCGAGCGATGCGAGGAGCTTAAGGTTCCCTGGCGGGACGCCGGAAAGCTGGATACGCGGACCGGGACCGGAGGGTCAGATACCGGGGAGGGCAGCGGCTTTCGCCTGGGGCTTTTCGGGGCCTATCAGAGGCAGAACGCCGCCACGGCGGCAGCGGTTTTTGACGTGATCACGGAGCGCTGCCCCGACCTTTTTCACGGAATGTCTCAGGAGAAGAGAAGGAGGGTTCTGCTGGAGGGACTGGAGCGGGCCGTCTGGCCCGGAAGGATGGAGATTCTCTCAGAGGACCCCTTCCTGCTGGTGGACGGGGCCC
>CASECT010000059.1 GCA_949286525.1 uncultured Eubacteriales bacterium
TCCAGATCCCGGCGGATGGTCTCCTCGGACACGGAAAATTTGCGGCTCAGCTCACTGACCACCACGCGCTTTTCCCTGTGCAGTTGTTCCAGTATCAGTTTTCTGCGCTCAATCGCCAGCATATCCGTCTCCTTTCCCCCGTCCTGGTGTCCCCGGACCCATCGAATATGTTTTCTTCTCTGTTATACTGCAGTTCTGCGTATTCCGGTCGCTTTTCCTCTGTTTTCGGCGGCTCTCCGGCGCGCTCTGCATCGCTGTGTGAGGAAAACAGAGGGGAACGACCGCGTGCACAACTGCAGAATTACAGAATCGTCTTACAGATCTGCGCGTCCGGATGGGCGATAACCGAGGAATCCAGAAACATCCCCTTCTCCCCCACCGATTCTGTCGCCGCGGCGATAGCCGCCTCGCAGGCCGCCACCTCGCCGGTAATCAGCAGATAGGATTTCCCGCACATTCCCTTGGCGATCCGAAGCTCGATCAGCTGCACGATCGCCGTCTTTGCCGCGATATCCGCCGCCACAATGATGGACGCCGCGTCGTAGGTCTCCAGGATCCCCAGGGCGCTCACATCCTCCACCTGGCTGGTACCGTAGATGGCCGGAAAAATGGAGGGATCCGGGTTTCCAAGCACGAAATCGTCGATCAGTTCCTCAGGACGGGTTGCTCTGGCCCGATCCACCGCAGCCCTTACCGCGCTCAGATCTCCGGCGATAATCGCCACATATTTTCCGGGACAGACTGTCTGGGCCTCCAGGATCTCCACGTCCGAAGTCTTGACCATCTGATCTGCGGCGGTAATCCCTGCAGACACTGTTTTAAATTCAATCATTCCGATTGCTTTTTGCATGTTCTTCCTCCTCGCACTCTATCCTCTTGCAGCCTCCTGCGGTCCGATAACCAGATACCGGTCGCTCACTTCCAGCACTCTGCCGGAAACCGACGCGTGAATATTCACGGAAAGTCCCTGGGCGGCCTTTGCCACCACATCTCCCTCCGACACCGTATCGCCCACGGAAACCGCGGCCACAGCCGGGGCCCCGATGTGCTGGCTCAAAAGAATCTTTACGGTCTTTGCCGGCCGCGCAACGTCATCCAGCGGTGCCGGCACATTGTACTTCGCCAGTCCCAGACGGTTTTCCAGACGCTCTTCCGGCACCCGGCGGTACGTCCGGGACGACTGAACGGGAGCCGATGAGCGCTCCGGCGCCTTGACCCCGGCTCTCCTCAGCCCGTTCTTGTACTCGGTAATCATACTCCGCGGCGCAAGACCCTGGGGACAGCTGTAGAGTTCACAGAGTCCGCAGGAGCAGCAGAACATGGTGTCCAGAAACGGTTCCAGATCCCGGAAATCCCGGTTTGCCGCCGCCCGCATAAACAGATGTGGACGGATCGGGTGTCCCAGATTGTGCCGGGGGCACAGGTCTGTGCAGGTCTGACACTGACAGCAGATGCTGGCCGCCCGGGCCACGTCGATGGAAAACCTGCTCTGCTTTTTCAGCACCAGCGGATGATTTCTGGACAACACAATAATAGCGTTGGTGGTCTTCGTTACCGGCTGATTCGGCTGACCGAAATTGCCCATCATCGGTCCCCCCAGCAGATACACCGGGTCATCCACCGTAACCTGGCCGGCCATGGCCGTCACTTCGCCGATGGAAATCCCCACCGGCACCCGCACGGTAACCGGGTGTTCCACCTCGCCCACAACTGTCACGTATTTTTCCGTGACCGGCCGCTGTTCCCACACCGCCCGGTACACATTCCAGAGAGTCTCCACGTTAAAGACCGCCACACCGCACTCAATGGGCAGTCCCCCCGGGCGCACCACTCTTCCGGTGGCCTCATAAATCAGCACCACCTCATCCCCCATGGGATAAGCCCCGGGAAGCTCATGGATCCGCATGTCCGGGAACTCGTCTATATATTGATGTAAGGCAGCAATCGTGCCCTTGTATTCCTTCTTGATTCCGATGATCATCTCTTTGGCCCCGACAGTCTGGCCGATCAGGGCAAAGGCCTGCATGATTTCGCGGGCGTGGGTCCCTAAAAGCTGCCGATGAAGCTTCAGCAGCGGCTCGCACTCCGCGCAGTTCATCAGAATGGTATCGGCCTTATCCGAGAGCTTGCCGTAAGTGGGAAATCCCGCGCCGCCAGCTCCGACAATGCCGCTCTCTCTCAAAATTTCACTCAGTCTGGCAATTTCCATCATCGTCTAGTCCAACTTTCCGATATAATCCACAATTCCCACGATGGCAGCGTCCACAGGCGCCTCCGGCACACCGCATCCGATGCGGGCCGCGCTGCCCTGGGCCACCAGCACATACTCGCCGATTCCGGCTCCGATATTGTCGATGGCGATGATCTGCTCATACTCGCCTTTCAGGCTGCCGCCGGGTTCGCCTCCCTTTACGGCAACCGGCTCGACGATCATGAACTTACTGCCCACCAGGTTATCCTGCTTGCGGGTCGAAACGATACTCCCTGTCACTTTTCCAACAATCATGTTCTTTCCTCATTTCACAATAGCCACTTTCTCGCCGCACTTAATCTCGCTGGCGTTGGCCTCATCTGTGTCGATATGCATTTCCAGGGTAAAACTCTCATCCACACGGATCTTTACCTTGTCAAAGGTGGTTCCTCTCTCGTTGTCCACCCTCACGCTCACATAATCCCCGTCATGCACGCCGCATGCGGCTGCGTCCGCCGGAGACATATGAATGTGTCTCGCTGCCACGATACAGCCTTCTTTGCAGTAGATCGCTCCCTTCGGCCCCACAATGGCGATGGGCGCGCTGCCGACCGTATCTCCGGACTCTCTTACCGGGACATTGATCCCCAGTTTTCTCGCGTCTGTACTGCTGATCTCAACCTGAGTGGCTTTTCTTACCGGTCCCAGGACCCGGACATTCTCAATCGCCCGCAGCTTCAGACCCACAATTGTGCAGCACTCGTTGGAGGCGAACTGTCCGCCCATAAGCTCCTTTTTCTTTGTCAGTTGATATCCCGGTCCAAACAGAGTCTCCACATCCTCCTGGGTCAGATGGATATGACGGGCGCTGACGCCCACGGGAACAAGGAAACCGTCTCCCTTGCTCTTCTCTCTCTGAAGCGTATCCACGACGATACGCGTAATTTCCTCAATCTGATTCTTTTCCACTGGCTTCACCTGTCCTTGCGTAAGTTATGCGGGGATATACGGCGGCGAAGAGTTCTCCCGGCAGTGCCGGGCGCAGAAGCCCTCCGCCGCCTCCCTCATTGACTTTTCTGCAGAAAACTCAATCCATCGTACTTATGTACTATTTGATCTTCGGAAGAATCCCTTCCACATCCGTATGAGGTCTCGGGATTACATGCTGAGCTACCAGCTCGCCGAGTCTTTCTGCATTTGCGGCGCCTGCTTCCACAGCGGACTTCACTGCTCCCACGTCTCCGCGAACCATAACGGTTACCAGTCCGGAACCGATCTTCTCCGTTCCCACCAGCGTAACGTTCGCCGCCTTACACATGGTATCCGCAGCCTCAATCGCCGCTACCAGTCCTCTGGTTTCCACCATTCCCAATGCTTCCTGTGCCATAATCTTTTCCTCCTTTGGCTTCATTAGATTTTCATTGTACAATAAAATTTATATTTTCTGCGCCCGCCCCGGCGAAAGCCTGAAAGCGGTACGCAGTTGCTGCCAGAATTCATCCGCAGCTTTTCCGGCGTCTTCTTACTGTTCTTTCTTCTTTGCCAGACGTTTCGCGCTCAGAGCCACCATCTTACGGGTCTCCTCACAGGGAGCCGCGATCACGCCGCTGGCCGCCAGAATGTGGTGGCACTCCTGCGCTGTGGAAGCCGCAGCCTCCACAGCCGCCTTCACATCGGCCACATCTCCCTCCACGATAACCGTGACGAGGCGTCCTCCCAGCTTGCGCTCCCAGGTAACCAGGCTTACTTCCGCGGCCTTGCACATGGCGTCCAGACAGTCCACCGCGGCAACCACGCCGGAAACTTCAATCAGTCCGTACGACGTACCCATAAGCCTTATGCCTGGGGGAATCCCGGAAGAATCTTCTCCACATCATTGTGGGGTCTCGGGATTACATGCTGAGCTACCAGCTCGCCAAGGCGGCTTGCCGCTGCCGCTCCGGCTTCCACTGCAGCCTTTACCGCTCCCACGTCTCCTCGAACCATAACAGTTACCAGTCCGGAACCGATTTTCTCTGTTCCCACCAGGGAAACCTCAGCAGCTTTGGTCATCGCGTCCGCCGCCTCAATGGAGGCTGTCAATCCTCTTGTCTCTATCATTCCCAATGCTTCCTGTGCCATTTTTTCCTCTCTTTCCGCCGCCTTCGCGGCTGTATGGTTTTATTTATTATCATTCTCTGTCTGAGCTTCCTCTGTCAGTCCACATCAAAAGCGCAGATTCCAAGCATTTTCAGTGTGTGCTGTGTGGGCCGGGGGATCACATGGCTGACCACCACCCCCGTCGTGGCTTCCGCCACCTGACGGCCCGCTTCCACCGCCGCCGTCACATCCTCCACGCTGCCCCGGAACTTGATTGTTACCAGAAGGGGCACCGGAAGGGAATCCGCGTTGGCGGGCTTGTTCTTGTCAAAGGGCTCCAGCGTCACATTCGCCGCCTTGCACCCGGCATCCGCCGCCAGAAACGCGCACACCAGACCGTATACTTCCAGTATTCCTACTGCTCTCTCATCCATCCTGTCGGCTCCTCTCTGATCCGCCGGCTGTTATCAATCCGGCATTACCGCGATCTTCAGGCCGGTCATGGCCAGATTCTTCCGGTATGCCTCGTTGATCTGGCTCAGCGGATACTTGTCGGTAATCAGCTCCTTCATGGGCAGCCCGATGGCGTTCGCGCTCTTTAAGAAGGCGAAGGTCGTCGCATAGTCGCGAAGGGTGTATACCCAGCTTCCCACCGTGGTAATCTCCTTAGAGCAGATGTCAAAGTGGGGATTGATGGTGGCGTCTCCGCCGTTGATGAAAAATCCCAGTTCACAGAGACCGCCGCCGTTGCGGATGAACTTGTAAATATTGGAATGTCCCGCGGGAGATCCGGTACACTGGAAAGCAAAGTCTGCCAGATGACCGCCGAACTGAGCCTCGATGCCCTTTGCCATCTCCTCGGCTCCCTTGTAATCCTTGAAGTTCACGCTTCCGGTAGCTCCCATCTTCTTTGCGAATTCCAGTCTGCCCTCGTTTCCGTCCACCGCGATGATCTCGGCGATGCCCATGGTCTTTAACACCGCGATACAGATCAGGCCGATGGGGCCGCATCCCTGTACCACTACCCGGCTGTTGAACCGGAGAATGCCGGTGGATTTTGCTCGCTCCACCGCGTGCACTAAAACGGCGCAGGGCTCGATGAGGATACGGGAATCCAGATCCAGATCGCTCACGTTGAAAAATGTGGAGCCTCCGCGGATCAGTATGTAATCGGCGAACCAGCCGTTCAAATGCACATCGTCATCGGGAAGCAGTCCGTACACATCGGCGCCGCCCACATTCTGCTTGTTCAGATCAAACATTGTGATGTCGGGATTGTCCTTGAAGATCATACAGGTTACCACCTTGTCGCCCAGCTTTACGCTGTTGCCGGCGCTGTCCGCCTTCACGTTCTTTCCCATCTTCACGATCTCGCCGGTCCCCTCATGTCCCAAGGCAACCGGAATTAGCCCAAAGGGGTCTCTCTTAAACTCGTGGGCGTCGGTTCCGCAGATACCGCAGCCTTCCACCTTCACGAGAATATCGTCGTCCCCCACCTCCGGCATGGGGAATTCCTTGATCTCAAAATGTTCCAGGGAAGTCAGCATTGCCACATGAGCCGTCTTCGGAATCGGGCCGCCCGCAGCGGAGGATGCGCTTCCCGCGGCAGAGGTTCCCGACAGATTGTTGAGCACCTGTCTCACAATGGCTTCCACCTGATTTTCATTCATTTCCATCGTCTTTTCCTTTCCTGACGCCTTTCGCGTCATAACTTATTCGGCTTCCCTATCGGATGCAGAGCGAATCCGACATGGTACATCTTCTTCTCTTGGTAAAGGTCGCCGCGCTGGTCAATCCCTCTCCGGTACGGCTGGCGATGGTAAAGGTCGGGAATCCCTCCCCGCCGAATCCCAGCGCCGCGTAGGACGGTCCGTTCTTTACCAGAATCGCGGTGTCCATGGCTCTCGCGTACTCGGTAATCCGATCCACATTCTTGGAATGGATATGAGCGGAATGGCGGTTGCCGTGCTCCAGCCATACGGCCTGCTCCACCGCGTCCTCAAAGTTCTTCGCCCGGACAACGCCGAGGATCGGCATCATCAGCTCCGTGGTAATCAGCGGATGCTCCTTGGGGCCCTCAAAGGTAATGCAGCGGATGTTGTCGGGCACTTCCACGCCCACCATGGCAAGCAGCGCCTTGGCGCTTCTTCCCACGCACTTCCGGTTCAGGGCGCCCTTCTCGGTAAAGACCGTCGCGATCAGCTTATCCTGAACTTCCCTGGAAGCCAGATAGCAGCCCTGCTCCTCCACCATGTATCTCATGAGCTCGTCGCAGATGGAATCCACCGCCACGATCTCCTTCTCGGCGATGCAGGGCAGGTTGTTGTCAAAGGTACATCCGTTGACGATGTCCTCCGCCGCCTTGCGGATATCCGCCGTCTCATCCACCAGAGCGGGAGGATTTCCGGCTCCGGCTCCGATGCCCCGCTTTCCGCAGGAGAGCACCGCCGTAACCACGCCCGGTCCGCCTGTGGCAACCAGAAGGGGAATGTCCGGATGCTTCATCATCACGCCGCTGGTATCCAGGGTCGGTTTCTCCACCGTACAGGCAATGTTGTCCGGTCCGCCGGCCTCCAGGGACGCCTCGTTCAAAAGATTGATGGCGTAGATGGAGGTCTTGATGGCCTGGGGATGGGGGTTGAACACCACCGTGTTGCCTCCGGCCAGCATGCCCATGGTATTGCAGAGCACGGTCTCGCTGGGGTTCGTGCAGGGGGTAATAGCCCCGATCACACCGAAGGGTCCCATCTCCACCAGCGTCAGTCCCCGGTCGCCCGACCATGCGGTGGTGGTAATGTCCTCGGTTCCCGGCGTCTTCTCCGCCACCAGAAGGTGCTTTAAGATCTTATCGCCCACATTGCCCATTCCGGTCTCATCCACGCCCATGCGCGCCATGGTCTCGGCGTTCTCGCGGATCTTTTCCCGCATTTTGGAGATGATCTTCTCCCGCTGATCCATGGACATGACCCGGACAATTTTCTGAGCTTCCTTTGCCTTGGCGATGGCTGTGTTCATATCGGAGAATACGCCGTGCATTCCCGAGGTGCTCCCGGAGAGCTGCATTTTCGCCATGACTTCTTCCACTATGCTCTTGATCTGATTCTCTGTCATTTCCAAGATATCACTTCCTTTGCTATATTTTTTCCATATGCTCCCAGCGCCGTATCCTGCTCCGCCGTTCCTCCTGAGACGCCGATGGCTCCGATCAGAACGCCGTCTACATAGAGGGGTTCTCCACCTCCGAAGATCACGATCTTACCGTCGTTGGTATTCTGAATCCCGTAGAGGGACCCCCCGGGAGCCGCCAGTTTCCCGAGCTCCGCCGTGGACATCTGGAAAGCCACAGAGGTAAAGGTCTTGTTCAGCGCCACATCAAAGCTGCCGATGTAGGCCCCGTCCATACACTCGATGGCTACGGGACGGCCCGCCGCGTCGGACACCGCCACCACGGCCTTCACTCCCATCTCCTGTGCCTTCTTTTCCACTTCACGGATCAGGTTTCTGGCAAAGGCGAGATTCATCACAGAAGAAGCCGTCATCCTGCGGATCACACTCCGCACTGTCTGTTCCATATCCGTATCTTTCATATGGAACCTCCTTTCTTCTTCCGTCTGTCAGGCTAGTTCATCTCGGCAATAACTTTCTTTACAATCGCGGCGATTGTCGCCTCGTCCACGCTGCCGCTCTTGTTGTCGCAGTCGCATCCGAAGTTGTACTGATATCCCGGCATGTTGGCGTAATCCGCGCTGCCGCATCCGCCGCAGTTGTGGCAGTTGTCGCCGTCCTTGTTCAGGCAGATGTTTGCCGGATGCTTTCCAGGCATGCCGAATTTCCGACGGATCTCGTAGAGCTTCTTGATATTCTCCTTGTCGAACTCCTTGGGCCCGCCCAGCATCTTGGACTTGTAGAGAAGCTCCGCGTAGAACTCCACGCTCTCCATCTTGTGGTAAGCAGCCAGAAG
>CASECT010000060.1 GCA_949286525.1 uncultured Eubacteriales bacterium
ATACGGGATGATGCTGCATTATTGTATTACAGAGGAAAAAATATGTATCGATGAGATCATTCATATTGACGCGGACGTCCGCGGAGAGATTCCGGAGATGGAGCTGGCAGATCGCCATGGAAATTATCTGGCGGAACAGGAATTGCTGAATCTGGTAAAAGAGGGAAATTTGCTTCAATTTTCTGCTCAGGGACCGCTTCAAAACAGCAAAAACGCTGTGTTGATGTTTGTTGCGCTGGTCTCTCGGGCGGCGATACGGGGCGGTCTTATGCCGGAGATTGCCTATACGCTCGGCGATATTTACGCGAGAGAAGTCGATCAGGCAAAAAATATAGCGACGCTGACAGAGCTGAATCACAGAATGCTGTCCGATTTTATCCGGAGAGTACACCGCATAGAAGACAGGGAGCAGGAAGTCAGCCCGCAGATTCGGCAAAGCTGTGAATATATCCAGCTTCATCTGCAGGAAAGTGTGGAACTGTCTCGGTTGGCGAAGATATTCGGGTATTCCGATTATTATTTCAGTCTGAAATTCAAAAAAGAGATGGGAATGACGGTCAAGTCTTATATTACGACAAAAAAGATGGACAGAGCCAGGGAGGCGCTGCTTGGAACAAACGATTCCGTGGAAAAGATAGCGTTTTCTCTGGGCTTCCATTCAAGCAGCTATTTTTATACAGTGTTTAAGAAGCATGTGGGAATGACACCGCAGGAATACAGAGAGAAATATTCCGGAAGCGATGTTTTGCCTGCGGCAGCTTGTGCAGCAGCGCAGAGAGACATTTGCGCGGATGATGGAAAGTCTGCCGGAGAAAGGATATGAGTTGGTAGTTTAGATTAGCACGCGGACGATCCGAGACTGGCGTTGAATTTTTGTATGGAACTGGCTGTCCATGGCGTGCCGT
This sequence comes from uncultured Eubacteriales bacterium, assembly GCA_949286525.1. Taxonomy (GTDB): domain Bacteria; phylum Bacillota; class Clostridia; order Lachnospirales; family Lachnospiraceae; genus Pullilachnospira_A. The sequence goes on from CASECT010000060.1 coordinate 906, forward strand.
ATGAGATTCATACGTTTGAGGATGGGCCCCATGGCGGCGGGCTCTATAATGGCAGGGATGAAACGCCAAATGAGCCGCACACAGCCATATGGGCGGAGATTGCAGCCGACTGGCTGCTTCAGAAGGGATATGATTCAAGCAATTTTTGATTTTCTTTGAGCATATCGGCGATGATGCCCTGCACATAGGCGCCGATGTGCTTTTTCTGTTCGGGGGCGAGCTCGGAGGGAAGGATCGGTTTCCCGTAGGTAATGACTACCCGGGTCTTTCGGATAAAGGGAACGTGATCTTCAAAAATCGCCGAGGTGTTGGTAAAAGCCACGGGTATGATCGGACAGCCGGTCTTCGTGGCTACCTTGAAGCTGCCCTCCTTGAAGGGAAGCATTTCCTCTGTTCTCGCCCTGGTTCCCTCGGGAAAGATAAAGATGGAAACACCCGATTTCACATATTCGATGGCGGTCAGGATCGTCTGGAGCCCCTGACGGAGATCTTTCCGGTTTAAAAACAGGCAGTATACACGCCGCATCCATGCCCGCAGAATGGGAACCTTTTCCAGAAGATCTTTGGAAATGTAACCGGTCAGGCCGGGACAGCGGGAATAGGACAGGATAATATCGAAGTAGCTGCGATGGTTTCCGATGTACAGGACAGCCTGATCCGTTGGAATATTTTCTATTCCCCGGACAATTACTTCCGGTCCGGAAATGCGTTCCAGGATACGGAGTCCCCACTGGACAATGCGCAGAGTAGAAAGATCCGCTCCCCGTTTCCAGATTTTCCGCAGCAGCCATTCCGCCCCCAGAACCGGCAGGCCCAGGATCAGAAAAGTGATGGCAAACAGTAAAAATACAATGGTTCGTATCATGGCAGTCTCCTTGGTTTTTTCTCTCTAAGTATTACCGACGCTATATTTTATTATAATCCAAGTGCCGGGGAAAATACAGTGAAAAATGCGGGGAATGGGACAGGGGGAAAAAGAATATTCATAGAATAAAAGACCGGAGAGGTCAAAGATATTATGAGTGAAAAGAGAGCCATAAAAAAGAGACTGCTTTCAGCGGCTTTTCTGCTGGTGTTTCTATGTTTTACGGGAGGCTGCGGGAACCCGGATATGAAAAAACTGCGGGATGTGGAATTTACCGTGGTGTCAGAACAGGATATTCCCCAGGAGCTGACAAAGGCCATCGAGGAGCGCAGAGAGGAGGAATTTCAGTTCATTTACCAGAGCGGGGAGGATCTGTACATAGCTAAAGGATACGGTCGGCAGGAAACCAGTGGATACAGTATACAGGCCAAGGAACTGTATCTGACGAAGGACTGTCTGGTGTTTGACACAGAACTGACCGGCCCGGGAGAGGGACAGAAGGTGCAGGAGACTGCCACATACCCATATGTGGTAGTAAAAACGGAATATATGGAAAAAAATGTTATTTTCCAGTGATTGTACACCGACGCTACCCTCCTTTTTTGACAAAATCGAGAAAACATGATAGAATCATACAGATACGATTTGGCGACAGAAGGGCGCCAGTCAGGAGGTAAACAGATCATGGAGCATTCAGAGTTTGACAAGGTCCGGGCGTCTGTACAGCAACAATGCGGCAGCAGAGTGATGATTCAGCTGGACAGAGGCAGGAACAAGGTAGATATACAGGAAGGAGTCATTCAGGAAGCATATCCCAGTGTTTTTACGATTCTGGTGGAAGATACCGATGATCATCCGGCACAGCTGTTGTCTTTCAGCTATACGGATATCATTACAAAAGAGATTCGTATGAAATTGTGTTGAGCGAAAAGGAATAAAGTCCCCCGGCTTGGAATAGTATGTTATGAACATGCAAGCCAGGGGGATTTTTTATGGAGCTGGAAAAGAGTTTTATACATAAAAATGACCGAATCGCCTCCGCCTACGCTCAGGCAACGGTGGAAGATGACTACAATCTGCCGGATTATAAGCCGGATCTGATGAAAATGATCGACGCTGTGGGCGATGTGGAACTGGAGGAGACAAAGGTTGGCAGCCAGAGCGTTTTTGTACAGGGAAAACTGAAATTTACGGTGTTGTATCGGGGAGAATCCGGAGAAAAGCGCATCAGCAGTCTGCAGGGAGAGATCCCCTTCCGGGAAAAAATGAATATGGACGGGGTGGAAGAGCTGGATCCGGTAACGGTTAAGGCGGAGGTTGCGGATCTGGGAATCAGCGTGATCAATTCCAGAAAGATTTCTCTGCGGAGCGTGCTGGAATTTCAGGCGGAATGCAGGGTAACGACGGATATTGCCGTCCCGGTGGCTGTTCCGGAAGAAACGGATTATGAGGTAAAAAAAAGAAGCCATCAGGTGCTCCAGCTTCTGGAAAACAAAAGAGATGTGTTGAGAATGCGGCAGGAACTGTCCCTTCCGAAGGATAAACCCAACGGGAGCGAGCTGATCTGGAGCGTAGTGGATTTTGAGGGGGCCGGTTTCCGGCTGACATCGGAGGGAGTGGAGATTGCCGGGACGGCCCGCCTGTGTCTTCTGTATCAGGGGATGGAAGACGCGGCCTTTGCCTGGTATGAGACTTCCACAGCGGTCAGCGGTATCCTTCCCTGCCACATGTGCGCTCAGGCGGAGCATTATCAGGTAAAAATCTGTGGCGTTCGCCCGACGGTGGAATTGCGGGAGGACGGCGACGGGGAGATGCGGCTGATCGCATTGGACCTGTCTCTGGAGGTGGAAATTTCCTTGTGGAAGGAGGAGGAGATTTCCCTGGTGGAAGATCTCTATTCCCTTGCCGGCGAGCTGGAAGTCGAGCGAAAGCCGGAGATGCTGGAACAGATGCTGATCAAAAATTCCGGAAAGACGAAGGTCACGGGGAAGATGGTGCTGGATGATCTGGAGGAAGCCATTTATCTCTGTTCCGGCCACAGCCGCGTGCGCATTCGGAGGGAGGATATTGTTGAGAATGGAGTGGAGGTGGAGGGAGATCTTCTGGTAGATGTTCTTTATCTTACCGGCGACGAGGATCTGCCTTTGGGCTGTGCCCGCAAAACATTTCCTTTTACGCAAACACTGGAGGCTGAGGGGATCGACGAGAACAGTTTTGTGGACCTGGAGGCAGGAGCGGAACAGCTGCAGCTGACCCTGAGCGATGGGCATCACGCTGCGGTGCGGGGGGAGATCCAATTGAATATGATCGTGTTCTCCCGGGAGGAACTGGCACTGATCCAGCGGGTAGAGGAGAAAGCGCCCGACGAGCAGAGTATGCAGGAGAGTCCGGGAATGGTGGGCTACATCGTGCAGAAGGGCGACAGCCTGTGGAAAATTGCCAAGGAAAATCATACCACGGTGGATAACCTGCGGGAAACCAATGGTCTTGAGGAAGATGCCATTTTCCCGGGACAGAAGCTGCTGATTGTGAAGAGCGTGCCGCTGCCATAGATTTCTGCCGGCATACCGCTCGGATTTCTGCGTACTGACGTGCTCTCGAAATCCGAGCGGTATGCCATATTTTTGGGGGTTGCATTTCCGGCGAATTCTTCGTATTATTATACATAGGGTTTTATACATACCGGGCAGTTTGGAGAACGGAGAGGAGCTTTTTATGAGACAAAGGAAAATGCGGAGTAAGAAACACTTTCCAAAGAGCAGGTATCTGGCTCTGGCGATAACAGCGGCGGTTCTGTTTACCAGCCAGTCGGCTCCTCTGGAGGCGGCAAAATCGGTCAGCCAGCTGGAGGATGAGAAGGATGAACTGCAGGAAGAGATCGATGCGCTGGATTCCCAGCTGGTAAACCTGTTGACAGAGGTGGACGAGCTGGAAGCCCAAATTTCCCAGAAACAGCAGGAGATCTCGAATACCCAGGCGGAACTGGATGCCGCGGAGCAGGCGGTACAGCAGCAGTACGAGGATATGAAGGTCCGTATACAGTATATGTATGAAAACGATGACAGAGGAGCGCTGGAGATTCTTCTGGAGTCGGGGAGCATTTCGGACTTTTTGAACCGATTGGAATATGTGAATTCCGTATATGATTATGACCGGGAACTGCTGGACTCTTATGAAGCCACGCAGACAGAGATTGAAGAGATGAAGAAAGGATTGGAGGCGGATATGTCGAGCCTTCAGTCGCAGCAGAGCCAGCTGGCGGACAAGCAGGCGGAGCTGAATCAAATGATCTCCGAGAAGCAGGACGAGATGGAAGACTTTGACGCACAGCTGGAGGAAGCGAGAGCGTTGGCGGCCCGTCAGGCGCAGCTGGAAGAACAGCGCAGGCAGGAACAGGAGGCGTCCAATGCGGGAAACGCTAACACGGGAGGAAGTTCCAGCGGGAACGTCAACGGGGATCTTGATCCCGGGCATTCCACCGATGTGAGTGGATCGGCAGTGGTCAGCTATGCCAATTCCTTTGTCGGCAATCCTTACAAGTGGGGAGGGAATGATCCCCATACGGGCGCAGACTGCAGCGGATTTGTACAGTATGTATTTGCTCATTTCGGGATTACCTGGAGTGGACGTATGACCTCGGTCAGCTTCCGGAGGGTGGGACAGGAAGTGAGCTATAACAATATGCAGCCTGGCGATATTGTGTGCTACTCCGGTCACGTTGCGATTTATGCCGGAGGCGGTAAGATCGTGGAGGCGCAGAGTACGGCTGCCGGTATTACCAACAACCGGTCGGTAAACAGCAAGCCGATTATCACAATCCGCAGAGTGCTGTAGACTTTTCTTTGGACAGGGACAGGAGGTTAAGAAAAATGGAGATAGAACAACTGCAGAAGGATATGATTGCGGCAATGAAGGCGAAGGATAAACCGCGAAAGGAAGCCATTTCGTCCCTGGTGTCGGCAGTAAAGAAGGCGGCTATCGATCAGGGATGCCGGGACGATATCAAGGCGGAATTGGTGGATCAGGTTATTTTGAAGGAGCAGAAGACGGCGAAGGAGCAGATCGATTCCTGTCCCGAAAGCAGAGAGGATTTGAAGGCGGAGTATCAGTTTCGCTATGATGTGATTTCCGAATATGCGCCGAAATTGATGAGCGCTGAGGAGGTGGAGGCCTTTCTGAAGGAAAACTGCGCTGACATTCTCGCGTCGGGCAGCAAAGGGGAGATCATGAAGACGGTTATGCCCCTGCTGAAGGGAAAGGCGGACGGAAAAGTTATCAATCAGACGGTGGCAAAGCTTACCGGAAAATAAAGTTCCCGGCAGACGCAGTTCCGGGGGCAGAGAAAGAAGGCAGTAGAAGATGAAAATTGGTCGGAACGATCCGTGCTGGTGTGGCAGCGGAAGAAAGTACAAGCAGTGTCACGAGGTTTTTGACCACAAAATTGAGCATTATGGGCGGATGGGGCATATTGTCCCCACCCACGACATGTTGAAGACACCGGAGCAGGTTGCCGGAATAAAGGAGAGCGCCAAGATCAACGTGGCGGTGTTGGATGACATTGCGGAGCGCATTCATGTGGGAATGAGCACGGAGGAAATCGATCAGAGGGTATATCAGCTGACAAAGGAGATGGGGGGCATACCGGCCCCCCTGAATTATGAAGGATTTCCCAAGAGCGTCTGCACATCCATCAATGATCAGGTGTGCCACGGTATTCCCTCGAAGGATGTGATTCTTCAGGACGGCGACATTATCAACGTGGATGTGTCCACCATATACAACGGTTACTTTTCGGACTCTTCCCGAATGTTCTGTCTGGGAAATGTCAGCGAAGAGAAGCGGAAGCTGGTGCGGGTTACGAAGGAATGCGTGGAGCTGGGGCTGGCGGAGGTAAAGCCCTGGGGATTTCTCGGGGATGTGGGAGCTGCTATCTGTGAGCACGCCCACGCCAACGGTTACACGGTAGTGCGTGAGATCGGAGGCCACGGTGTCGGCATCGAATTTCACGAGGAACCCTGGGTGGGCTACAATACCAAACGGGGCGAGGAGATGCTTCTGGTGCCCGGACTGATGTTTACCATCGAACCCATGGTCAACATGGGTACCCAGCAGATTTACACGGACCAGGAAAACGGCTGGGAGGTCTATACCATGGACGGCAAGCCCTCCGCCCAGTGGGAGTACCAGGTGCTGGTAACCGAAAATGGAGCGGAAGTGATTGCCTGGTAGAGAGGCTGTCCGGCTCGATTTCAGCCGAAATCATAATATAAAGCAGGCAAAAAAGGCGTTATGAGAAATCACAGCGTCTTTTTTTGTGCGCACCAATACCGCCCCCTTACATATAATAGAGCAAGGAGGCGGCTTATGGGCAGAGAAATGATTGGAGTTATCGCGTCGGATATGCGCCAGATATATATGTCAAAGATGCTGAAGGCCAGGGGATATGAGGTATATCTTCTGGACCTGAGGGAGGGGAAATGCGTCAGCCGGGAGCTTCTGGAGAAGGAGAACGAGCTGTGGAAGTCAGATGCGCTGATTCTTCCGGTCCCGCTGAAAAAGGTTGGAGATACGGATCTTCTGTCGGAGGAGATTGTGAAGCACGGCGGGACAATCACGCGGGTATACGGAGGTTCTTTTCCGCGGGACTGGGAGAAGTCTCTGGAAAAGGCCGGCATTTTGGCGGTGGATCTCATGGAAAGCCCGGAGGTGGCAAGGAAGAACGCCATCGCCACGGCGGAGGGGGCCATCGCGGAGTTGACGAAACTGATGCCGGTTAATGTGGAGGGAGCTCGGATTGTGGTAACGGGTTTTGGAACCTGTGGGAAGGTCATTGCCGAAAAACTCTATTGTCTGGGCGCTATGGTAACAGTGGCTGCAAGGAGCGAGCAGGCTCTGACTCTGGCGGGATTTTTTGGTTTTGATGTGATGGATCTTTCGGCGGGAGAACTGACGCTGTCCCGGGCTGACGGTGTGATCAACACGGTGCCGGCCAGAATTATCGGCGAAAAAGAAATTGACGAGATGCGGCGGGATGCGGCGCTGATCGATATCGCCTCGGCGCCTGGGGGATGCGACCTGGAATACTGTAAAGAGAAAGGCATTTCCTGTAAGCTGGCTCCGGGACTTCCGGGCATCTATTCCCCGAAAACAAGCGCACAGATTCTGCTGCAGGCGATGCCTTTTTAAAGTAGTAGGAGGAGTTATGGATTTTTCGAAATATAGGATCGGATTTGGAATTACCGGATCTTTCTGTACCCACGAAAAGATCAAGGGAGAACTCCGGCGGTTGGTGGAGATGGGGGCGGATGTGACACCTGTGTTTTCCTATCAGACTCTGCAATGCGACACCCGTTTCGGAAGAGCGGAGGATTTTGTGAGAGAAGTTACGGAAATTGCAGGGAAAAAGGGGATTCGAACCATTGCCCAGGCGGAGCCGGTGGGCCCTGAAAAGCTTTTTGACATTATGATTATCGCGCCCTGTACCGGCAATTCTCTGGCGAAGCTTACCGCCGGGATTACCGACACGCCTGTGCTGATGGCGGCAAAAGCCCACATGAGAAACGGTCGGCCGTTGGTCATCTCTGTTTCCACCAATGACGCCCTTGGCGTGAATTTTAAAAATATCGGGGCTCTGATGCATATGAAAAACATCTATTTTGTGCCTTTTGGTCAGGACAGCTGGCAGAAAAAACCCACTTCCATGATCGCGAAGACGGAACTGATCCCGGAGACTCTGGAAGCTGCGCTTTCGGGCAGACAGCTCCAGCCGGTCATCCGGGCGTAAGATTTTGGGAAGAAAACTTCCGGTACCGGAGCGTGTAAGCGCCGATACCGGAAGTTTTATTTCTGTTGCGCCTCGTAGGCGGCCCGGCAGGCTTTTGCCAGCTGATCTCCGCAGGAAGTACCTTTGCCATTGCAGGAGATGCCGCTGATACGGCGTTCTACTTCCTCCACGGTCATACCCTCCACCAGTTTTGGGATAGCCTGGAGATTGCCGTTGCATCCGCCGGTAAATTTCACATCTTTTACAATGTTGCCGTCCAGTTCTACTTCAATCAGTGTGGAACAGGTTCCCTTTGTCCTATACAGGTAACTCATTTTCCTTTCCTCCTTCTATTCAGTTGCCTGCCGCTTCACAGCCTGCAGAGCTTTGACCACCGGCGGCAGGGAGATGATGATCAGCGTGATGGCGGCTTCCGCAGCCAGGTACGCGCCGTTGTATGCCAGAGAGTATACTACCGCGTTGGGGAAGTTTTCCGGCGCATAGGTGCCGAAAAAAATCCAGCCGGAAAGAAACGCGAAGAAATAGCGTCCCAAAACGCCAATGAGATATCCCTTGATGAGACCGTGCTTTGATTTGGAGAACAAACCGGAGAGGCCGAGAGCTCCAAAAGCAAACAGGTAATCCACCAACATCTGGGGAAGGCTCAGGATGTAGGGGTCAATGATCAGCTGCAGGATGCCGTAGGCAAAAGCCGCGGTCAGTCCGCCGCCCAGACCGTACCAGTAGCCCACCAGAACGATAAAGAGCATGGAGAGCAGTGTCACGGAACCGCCCATGGGCATGTCAAAGAGCTTGATCATGCTGGTAACGGTTGCCAGGGTAATAGCCATGGCGGAGAACACCAGCTGTCTGGCGTTCATTTTCTTCTTCCCGCCGAAGATGGCGCAGCCCAGAAGCAGCAGGGCGATCAAAAGGAGCACGAGCCCCGTGTATCCGGCCGCCGTGAGATTGTATGCAGTGTCTCCGTATTCATCCACATAGGGTGTGACAAAAAAACTCATAAAAAAGATCCTCCTTTGCGTCGGCATGCGCGGGAGGATTCTTTTGTTATACGCTTCCTTACGCCGGTATTACCCGGGTCAAGTGATAAGGGTCAAGGAAAACGGATGTATCAGCCATCTGTCTGTCCTTTCTCAGCAAAACAGCGCCCCCAGCGGCATGTCTGTCATTTATCCAAACGTCTGGCAGTATAACAGGTTCCGGGAAAAATGTCAACTTCCCGAATTGCTGTTCTCCTCATTTCCATCTGCCTGGACTGCGTTGGGGTCATGGACGGTGTATTCGTTGGAACTGCGGAAAATGGTGTCGCTGGAGCCCATCTGGTTGACAACGATGGTGTCGCCGTCTTTTACATTGTCGGCGCTGGTGGACAGTACCTGACCGCTCTCGTATCGTGTGGAGAGTCTTTCGCCATCTACATAGATAGCGCTCCAGTCCGTAAAGTTTTCGCCGTATACATAGAGGCGGTTATTGAAATAATAGGCTCTGTCGATAACCACATCTTTGACGCCCATCTCCAGATCGGTGGCGGGATAAAGATCTTCTCCGTTATAAGCATAACGGTCGCCGTAAAGCAGATCGTATTGGAGAAGTTCCAGACCGCGCATGTATTCCATACTTCCGGCTTCTACACCCTGATCCATCTCGTACTGATGATAATGCCCCATGGTTCCTTCGTGAATACCGAGACGGTCCAGATATTCCGCCACCAGCTGATATGTGGTCAGATCCATATCCTCCTTGGACATTCCGAAATTATTCCAGGTCACGTATTTGCTCTGGAACAGATCGTGGGTGGCTACTTCATCCTCTGTCAGTCCCATGGTGGGAAGGTGATCGCCAAAGAAGATAACAAGGGTGGGTTCTCCGGTGGCATCCAGGGCTTCCGTATATTCACGCATGAAATCGTCCATATTGTAGAGCATGTTGATGTAGTATTTCCACTGGTTTGTCAGTTCCTCCGTTTTGCCGTCACAGGTTACATCAATGGCAGCTGCGTCTCCCAGAATATCCTCTGTCGGATAATTTCCGTGGGTCTCTACGGTAATCGTATAAATGAAGTCCGGCGTGTCGGTAGACGCCATGGCGTCAATGGTAGCGCCCACAAGAATATCATCCGTGGGCCAGGACCCCAGAGGCGTGTAATCTGTAATGTCAAGCATTTCCTTGCTCTGGAAGGTGTCGAAGCCCATCATGGAAAAGGCGTTGGCCCGGCTGTAGAAGTTGCCGCCGTTATTATGCACGACATGGGAACCGTAACCGAGATTCCGCAGATCGCCGGCGTAGCTTTCGCAGTCGGTCTGTTTTAAGATGGTTTTCTGAGGATATTCTCCGGGGCCGAAGAACTGGCAGGACATCCCGGTCAGAACTTCAAATTCCGAATTGCAGGTTCCGGCGCCCACCACGGGTACGGTCAGGTGGCCTGTGGAATAGTTTTCCTCAAGATAATGGAAATAGGGGGTAGGATCCTGGGAGGTGTGGATAAAATTAGCTTCCTCCACGTCGAAAAAAGATTCCAGCAGAACCACCACAATATTTGGGTGTTCATCCTCCGCGATAGTGGAAGTCTCCTGGGAGGTCTCCTCCACCAGGTCCTGTACATTTTCTTCATTATAACCCAGCGGTTTTGACATGCCTCTTCCGAGCATACTGGTACCGAATCCGTAGATATAACCATTGTCCAGATAGCCCTGGGACAGATTCCCAAAATAGGCGGAAATCACACCGGCGCTTTGCAGTCCTTTGGTCACAAAGGGTACGCTGACAAAACAGGCGATGATGAAGAGGTACTTCAGCGGATAGGGAATCCTGGTGTGCTGCCGCTTTCCCTTGATGAACAGTATAACCATCAGGATTGCGTAAATCAGAATGGCGGCTACCGCCAGGGCTGCCTGTTGGGCGGTAAAATAGCTGGTGCCCTGCATGGTCAGAAGATCACCGATCATATTCATGTCGGTAAAACCAAAGGGACTGACTCTGTTCAGAAGGATGATACAGTTGGTAATGCCCAGAGCCACGAATACGGCGCTGATAACCATGCGGGTAAAAGTCTGCCGGTTTGACAGATATACCAGAGAGTATACGACAAAGATCAGGTAGCTGTTGTAGAGATATGCGCCTGTATGGTCAATTACAAAGCCCATTGCCTCCAGGAAGGAGTGGCGGGACATCCATTCCAGAACAAAACACATGATGAGGGAGAGGAATACATGTTCCACCAGAGAATATTTGTTTATGAAAGCGAAAAATTTCTCCGTCTTTGGGGATTCCTGAATACGGACGATAAACTTGGGGGTTGGGATTTTCCCGACCAGCTGGCGGATCTTCTGGCCAATGGTTCGGAAAAAAGATCCGATTTTTTTTAAAAAAGTCTTCATGAATTGCAGCCTCCTGTCATAAAAAAACAAGACATTACACCGAAAGAGTGGTAAAATAATCTCGTCTTTTTATTTTATGAATTTGTTAATGGCATCTTCCAGATCCGCAAGGCATTGCTCGTCCCTGTTTTCCACAGCGTCTACGACGCAGTGGCGGATATGGTCCTGCAGAATCAATTTACCGATATTGTTAATGGCGGATTTCACGGCGGCGATCTGGATCAGTACCTCGCTGCAGTCTCTGCCGTCCTCCACCATGTTGCGAACGGCCTCCATATGGCCAATCGCGCGGTTCATGCGGTTGATGACCGTTTTCGTGTTTGTATGGGTATGAGAATGCCCCGGAGCTCCCCCGTGTTCGTGGGTGTGCCCGTGGGCATTCGGATAGTCTGTGTTTGCCATTTTCGGCCTCCTGAATCGTAACATCGCCGAAATTATATCATTTTCGAAGGCCGAATGCAAGAAAGTGAGGAAGAGTCACAATATGTTCACATTTTCAGGGTTTAATATACATTGGGTGTGGCTGGCGGTGCTGTCCGCGGTCTTCGCGGGGGCTACCAGCGTGATAGCGAAGGCGGGGCTGAGAAAGGTGGATTCCAATGTGGCTACGGCTCTGCGGACCATTGTGGTGTTCGTCTTCTGCTGTGGAATTGTCTCGGCAAAGGGGGCGGAGAGCCAGATTGGCAGTATCGGTCGGCAGACATGGGTTCTTCTGATTCTGTCCGGTGTGGCTACGGGCGCTTCCTGGCTCTGCTATTTTAAAGCGCTGCAGATGGCGAATGTAAATCGGGTTGCGCCCATAGACAAGTTATCCACGGTCCTGACCATGGTGCTCGCCATTTTATTTTTTCATGAGAGCGTTACGCGAAATAAGGTTCTGGCTATGATTCTGCTGACAGCCGGTATCCTGTGCATGAGTTTTGCCAGGGACTCCGGCGGTCGGAAAGCCTCCGGCGGCTGGTGGATTTACGCGCTGCTCTCGGCGGTTTTCGCCAGCCTCACAGCGATTCTGGGAAAGCTGGGCATGCAGGAGATCGACTCGGATTTGGGCACAGCGATCCGCACGGGCGTGGTGCTGGTTATGGCCTGGGTCATGGTGTTTGTGACGGGACATGGACGGGATCTTAGAAATATTACCCTTTACCACACACTGTTTATTCTGCTTTCAGGGGTGACGACCGGGCTTTCCTGGCTCTGCTATTTCCGGGCGCTCAAACTGGGAGAGGCCAGTGTGGTGGCGCCCATAGACAAGATGAGCATTGTGGTAACCATACTGTTCGCGGGCATTTTTCTGAAGGAGCGTCTGAGCAGAAGGGCGCTGATCGGACTTCTTCTTCTGACAGGAGGAACGCTGCTTCTGGTGGTGTAGCTGCCGCTGTTTTCCTTCGGCGGAGGGGAGAGAAATGCTGATGAAAATTTATAAATCTGCAGGAGTTTTTTATGGAACTGAGTTTTAGAGAAAAGAAAATTTCTCCTGAGACCAGGAGACGTGTTTTGATCCTCGTGGCTGTGTTTGTGGCGGCGTTGATTTTTTTTGAAATTGTATTGAACTATCAGCGGGAAGGCCGGGGGGCAGCTATGGGCGAGGCGGTTTTGCCGGTTGTTACCATGGAGGCGTGCGGCCGGAGCATGAATGAACTTCACGGATATACCCGTGAGATGGATGCCAGCTATATGCGAGACGCGGTTCTTCCTCTGGGGGAAAATCGGGTGCTTCCGATGACGGTTCACACTTACGGGTATACGGTGCAGAACGCTTCCTATGAGATCCGCAGTCTGGATACAGAGAGAAAGATTGCCGAGACGCAGATTGACAATTTCACACGGAACGGGGATGACCTCTCGGCGGATATACAGATTGAAAATCTGGTGGAGTCGGGGGAGGAGTACCTGTTTATTCTGACTCTCGAAGGAGAGAATAATCAGCAGGTCCGCTACTATACCAGAATCATGCTGCCGGAGAACTGTCATGAGCAGGAGTGTCTGGATTTTGCCGAATATTTTCACGAGACAGCCCTTGGCGGTAATTACAGTGAGTTGAATACCTATCTTGAGACGGATACCAATACGGATATGGATACGCTCAGCGAAGTTACGATCCATTCTTCTATTCAGCAGGTGGGGTGGAAAAATTTTGCCGGAACCGTTGTGGGAGAGCCCGTGGTGGAGATGAAGGAAATCAATAGCAGTTATGTGGCAATGGAATTCTACTATCAGATTCAGCGGCAGGATGAAGAGGGGAAGACTCACACATATCAGGTAGAGGAATACTTTAAGGTCCGCTACGGGGAGCAGAGAATGTACCTTTTAGATTACAGCCGCACTATGGAAGAATACCTGACCACGGAAAATCTGGAGGCGGGGATGAATGATCTGTCACTGGGAGTTACAAAGAGCAATCCGACATATTTCTCCAACGAGACCGGAACAGTGGTGGCGTTTGTCCAGACCGGGGAGCTGTACCTCTATGACCAGAATAACCGGGAGCTGACGAAGGTGTTCAGCTTTATGGGAGATGACCGGTCCGATATTCGGGCCAATTATCGGCAACACGATATCCGAATCCTGAACATGGATGAGAGCGGGAATATGGATTTCGTGGTTTACGGTTATATGAACAGAGGAACGCATGAGGGAGAGTGCGGCATCAGTCTGTATCACTACGACAGGGATCTGGGACAGTCCCGGGAACAGATTTTTGTGGCTGGCACCAGTTCTTATCAGATTCTGCGGGCGGGATTCAGTGACCTCCTCTACAAGAATTCCGACGAACAGTTTTATATTATGGTAGATGGAACGCTTCTTCAGGTAGACCTTGAAACCATGCAATCGACGGAACTGCTGTCCGGACTGGTCAGGGAGCAGTACGCGGTATCCGGCTCCGGACGCAAGATCGCCTGGATTACGTCGGAGGGCATGGAACAGAAGATTTCGCTGATGAATCTTGAGACCGGAACAACCTGGGAGATTGCGGCCGGGGAGGGAGAACTGGTCCGGCCCATAGCTTTTCTGGATGAGGATTTCGTCTATGGAATAGCCCGCAGCTCGGATGTGGTCAAAGACAGCGCCGGTGCCGAAGTCTATCCTATGTATAAGCTTCGCATTGTGGATACGTCATCATCGGATTTCCCGGTAATCAAGGAATATGAGCGCACAGACAGCTTTATCCTGTCGGTAACACAGCAGGGTCACACGCTGTTTTTAGAGAGGGCAGTCCGGTCGGGAGACACTTATACGCTTATGGAAGGGGACACCATTCAGAACAGTTCCGGCGAGCCCAACCGGGCAGTCACGATACAGGGAACTGTCGATGAGGCGCTGGGAAAAGTGACCCGCATTGTTATGGCGAGCACAGGGGATGAGGAGACGGCACAGTCGGTTCGTTTTCAGGAAGCGGAGCTGACAGAGGCAGAGGAAAACCGGTCGATTCTTCTGGAAACCAGCACTCAGGCTGAGCGGTATTTTGTGTATGTGGGAAGTAATGTGACCCTTTCCACCGATCAGATGTCAGAGGCAGTGGCGGCGGCAGATGCCGATATGGGCATTGTGGTGGATAACCGGCAGCAGTATGTGTGGAAACGGGGAAGAAGTACAGCCCGCACGGCTTTCTCTGACCTTGCGGTTGGATCTTATGACACGGCATCGGGAGCGTCAGCCCGGTGTATCAGCGCTATACTTGCCAGAGAGGGGAAGAATGTCGCCGTGGCATCCCTGCTGTCGCAGGGGCAATCCCCTGCGGAGATCCTGAGGGATGAGCTGGAGGATCAGACGGTTCTGGATCTGACCGGCTGTACGCTTGATCAGGTACTTTACTATGTCAGCCTTGGAAACCCTGTTTACGGGCGGACAGGGGCAGACGCGGCTGTGCTGGTTGCGGGTTATGACGCTTCCGGTGTGAGCCTGTGGGATCCCATGACGGGCGAGACTCGGCGTATGGGGCTTAGCGATGCACAGAATATGTTCGCCGCCGCGGGAAATGTGTTTGTGAGCTATGTAGAGTAGAGGCTGCCCGCCGCCGGCGGGATTTGCGGGAATATTTTATGGATCACAGAAAAAGAGAGTGTCTCTCGGGTCAATCTGACCTTTGGGGCACTCTCTTTTTTGTGTCAATTTTTCGGTTTCAGCTTTTCTTTTCCCGATATTTTTTTAGCAGGCGTTCAATTCTCTCGTAGGGATCCAGCAGACTGCTGATGGAACAGTCGTGATTTAGCGTATCGACAATGTAGGCGATATATTTGCTCATATCACAGTTGATATAGTAGGGCTTTGCCAGAAGCTCGGGGGTCTGATAGGTCAGGTTCGTGGTAACAACCCGATAGATGATGCCGTCCTCCACAGCTTTGTCAAATTTTTCCAGTCCGTTGGTAAAGAGCCCGAAGGTGGCCACCACGAAGATACGGTTGGCTTTTCTCTTCTTCAGCTCCGTAGCCACATCAATCATGCTTTCCCCGGAGGATATCATATCGTCAACGATGATGACGTCCTTGCCCTCCACAGAATCCCCGAGGAATTCGTGGGCGACGATGGGATTTCGGCCACCGACAACCTGGCTGTAGTCTCTTCTCTTATAGAACATTCCCATGTCCACGCCGAGGACGCCGGCCATGTAGACGGCCCGGTTGGTTCCGCCCTCATCGGGACTGATAATCATCAGATGATCCTTGTCGATGATCAGGTCGTCGGTATTCTTCAGGATATTTTTGATGAACTGGTAAGCGGGCTGAACCGTTTCAAAACCATGCAGAGGGATGGAGTTCTGTACTCTGGGATCATGGGCATCAAAGGTAATGATATTGTCCACGCCCATGTTTACCAGTTCCTGCAGGGCGATGGCACAGTCCAGAGATTCACGGGAAGTGCGCTTGTGCTGCCGACTCTCATAGAGAAACGGCATGATGACGGTAATGCGCTTCGCTTTTCCGCCGATGGCGGCGATGACACGCTTCAGATCCGCATAGTGATCATCCGGAGACATATGATTTTCATGGCCGCACAGGGAGTAGGTCAGACTGTAGTTGGTAATGTCCACGATCAGATAGATATCCAGGCCGCGTACAGACTGCAGAATGGTACCCTTTGCCTCTCCGGAGCCGAATCTGGGCACCGCGATCTTTACGATGTAGGAATCCTGTTTGTAGTCAGCGGCGGCGTGGTGCTTCATTTCCTCCGCTTTCCGTTCCTCCCTCCATTTGACCAGAAAACTGTCCACTTTTTGTCCCAGCTGCTTGCAGCTCTCCAGGGGAATAAGCCCGAGCTTTCCCACAGGCGGGGTTGTGCTTAACATGATTTTTTCGTTTGGCATGAAAATTGTTCCTCCATTTCAGTGATTGACGCTGACTTTTTTCTTGATGCGGATATCGTCGCCGAAAAATTTCAGCAGTGTATAGTTGCTGGAAATCCTCGAGAAAGTCCTCTCGGAATAGGTCTCCGCAAGCTGTTTCATGGACAGGTTCGTGGAAATCACGGTGGATTTGCCCCGAAGCAGGCGCTCGTTGATGCAGAGGAACAGACGGGATACCGTGAAGGAATTGCTCAGTTCCGTTCCCAGATCGTCGATGATCAGAAGATCACAGTCGAAAATATGATGATGGATCTCCGACACATCCTGATCCCTGTCAAAAACATTCTTTTCAAATATATCAAATAGTTCAAAAGACGTAAAGTAAATTACGGAAAAACATTGATCGAGAAGCGCTTTGGCGATGCAGTTGGAGAGAAAGGTCTTTCCAGTCCCCGTGTCTCCGTACAAAAGGAGATTTCCTCCCTCCGCGTCGAAGTGTTCAACAAAGTGCCGGGCCGTGTCGTAAGCATACCGGGCGGCTTCCAGAGAAGTCTGGCCGGTGGCCGGGTTACGGATTTTATCGGAATAATAGGAAAAAGAAAAATTGGAGAAATTTTCCCGTTCCAGAATGTCGGACAGGTTGGACTGGGTATAGACCAGGTCGATGGCGGCCTGTACAAAGCAGTGACAACGCTTTCCGTCCACGAAGCCGGTATCTCTGCAGTCCGGACATTCGCAGGGAGGTTCCAGGTAGTTTTCGGGATATCCGGCCTCCCGCAGCAGGGAAAGCCGCTGGCTTCGAATATCTGCCAGTTCTCTTTTCAGTTCTTTCTCTGCGGAGAAATCGCCGTCAAGAATCTGCCTGGCAGAGCGCACAGAGCAGGAGCGCATCCGCTCGTCCAGATCTTCCAGGGCAGGGATGACGCGGTAGAGCTCTTCCTTCCGTTCTTTTGCGATCCGGCGGCTGCGCAGCCGTTTCTGATCGTATGCTCTCATGAGCGTGTCATATTGTGCATTCGTCAAAGACATAAGAATACTTCCTTATTATTTTCGTAAAAGCTGCTGTTCCAGGGCGTCGTAATCGTACTGGCGCTGAGAGAAGTTGTGAAAACGATTCTGTCCGCCGCTCTTTTGCTCCTTCTTTTTTACGGATTTTCCGACGCCGGATTCGTCCAGACGGGCGATGTCTTCCAGATGGCGGATCTGGTGATCGTGCCAGCTGGTAAGCAGAGCATCCGCATACTGGAAACTGGGTTTCTGGATATTTAAAATAGTGCGCTTACAGGCCTCCGTAATGATATCCAGGGTAAAGCTGTAGGTTTTGGTCCACTTTTCCACATAAGCGCTTTCCGCTTCGGCCAGACTGCGGCCGGAGATACCGAAGGACTTCATCACGGCATAGTAAGCCTGAGAGTGGATGCTGGCGGATTGCTTGGCTTCTTCCACGGTGGAAAAATGGTTTTCAGCCCAGTTGAGGGCCACCTTATTCATATAGTGAATGCTCACATGTCCCTTGTCCACACAGGATTCGATCAGATATTCAATCACATCGGCAGGGAGTTTCAGCCCGTCATACCAGTAGATGATGGTTTCCATGTCCTGGGAGCTTAAGGGATGGCGGATATAGCGCTCCGCGAGGAACAGGATTTCTTCAAGATTCGGATCGGACTGAAGGGCGTCCCGTTCTTCCCTTGTATAACTTTTGGGCTTCGGCAGGGATGTCTGCGCTTCCGGCGCCGAAATGTTCCCCTTTGCGGGAGAGAGCTTTTCGGAGTGTTCCGATTTTTGCCGGTGTACGCCTTCGTCTTTCGTGCAGCCGGTATCTGAAGGATCCAGCAGACAGATACCCCGGAGATTTTCCGACGGATCTCGCTCCAGGCGCAGCAATCCCTGCCGTTCCCAGTAGGCCAGCGCCCTGCGGATATCCGCCTCCGTATATTCCAGCCTGTCCGCCATGGCGGGGATGGAAAATGGTACTTCCCGCTGTCCGAGACAGCGAAGAAGATACAGGTAAATTTTCACATACTCCCCGTTGGCTTCCTTCATATATGTATCGATAAAGACATTGGAAACACAGGTAATCCCGCCGGGATTACTTGTATGAATCGTGATATCTGACATATGGGTAACCTCTCTTCCAAACCTGTTCGAATTATAGCACAGCGCCATCTGTTTGAGAAGAGAAAAATTCCCGAAAAACCGGGCGGGACGAGGGTTGAAAACTTTGTTGACAATGTGGATAAGTCCGTGAAAGGTTGAATTTAACGAAAAAGAAATCCACAATCCCGGTGGATAATAAAAATCCCGAAATTGTGGATAATGTTTACAGAGAGCGTTCCAGGAGATCTTCCCCGATTTTTCCAACGTCTCCGGCTCCCATAGTTATCAACAAATCGCCGTTCATACAATTTTTTTGCAGAAAGTCTTCGATTTCTCCGAAGGAAGGGAAGTAATGGCATTCGGCGCCCAGCAGTTCCAGTTCCCGGAGCAGATCTTTGGAGGAGATGTGGTAAATATCCTCCTCGCGGGCGGCGTAAATATCCGCCAGGACGATGACATCCGCGGCAGACAGGGCCCGCGCGAAATCTTGCAAAAAAGCCTTGGTGCGGGTATAGGTATGGGGCTGAAAAACGCAGATAATCCGCTTGTGGGCACAGTTTTTCGCCGCAGCCAGACTGGCTGCGATCTCTGTCGGATGATGGGCGTAGTCATCGATGAGAACAGCGCCCTGAAAATATCCCTTGAACTGGAAACGGCGGTCGGCCCCGTCAAAAGCGCCCAGTCCCGCCGCAGTCTGTTCCCAGGGGATTCCCATGGAGCGGCAGAGGGCGATGACCGCAAGCGCGTTACCAACATTGTGGATGCCGGGTACCTGCAGATGGATCCTTGGGAGCGCCGTTATGCCGTGCATGGGGGTAAAAGTGGCGCAGCCCTTTTTATCATAGGAAATATCCGCAGGATAATAGTCGCAGTCGGAGGAAGAGCCGAAGGTTATGACCTGTGCTTTTGTGTCCGCCGTAATTTCCTGCCAATCCGGGATTTCTCCGCTGATGATCAGCGCCCCGTCTTCTGCAGTGTTGGAAGCGAATCTGCCAAAAGAAGCCCGCACATCCGCCAGATCCTTGAAGAAATCCAGATGCTCCGCCTCCACGTTCAGAATAACACTGTATTTGGGATAAAACGCAAGGTAGCTGTTGGTGTATTCACAGGCTTCCGTGATAAACAAATCGGAATTTCCCACATGGATATTACTGCCGATGGCATCCAGAATGCCCCCCACAGAGATGGTGGGGTCTTCCGTTCCTGCCAGAAGCACCTGACTCATCATGGAGGTGGTGGTAGTTTTGCCGTGGGTCCCGGCAATGGCGATGGAACGGCGGTAATTTGCCATGATCTGTCCCAGAAGCTGAGCTCTGGTCAGCATGGGAAGCTGACGGTTTTTTGCCTCCGCAAATTCCGGATTGTCGGGGTGGATGGCGGCGGTGTATACCACCAGATCGATATCCGATGTGATGTTATCGGTCTTCTGAGGATAGGAAATCCTGGCTCCCAGCGATTCCAGATGTTCTGTCAGCGCGGATTTTCTGCTGTCGGATCCGGAGATGGCGAATCCTTCCTTCAGAAGAATCTCTGCCAGACCGCTCATGCTGATGCCGCCAATGCCGATAAAGTGAATATGTATGGGTTCCCTGAAATTGATTTGGTACATATGTTTTACCTGCCTGTTCTATATTTCTGTGGTGCATTTTTCCGCGCCGCCGAGGGCTTAGACTCGAAAAAATGCTGTCGCATTTTTCCTCGTTAAGATATAAGAAAGCTATGCTTTCTTATATCTTACATTATACCCGGATGGATTTTTTTTTCAATATATGTGACATAATTGTATAAAATACCCAATTTTTTTCGCATTTTTAAAAATTATTTATGAATATTGTTGCAGGCGAAAGAGGGGATATGCTATACTTATTTTACGTACAAAATTATGTGCTAAACCCGAATATGGAGCATATAATGAGCTAGAAGACTTGTACGAAAGACGTGAGGTGTTTTTTATGGTTAGAAAAGAAATGATTGCCATGCTGCTTGCCGGAGGACAGGGAAGCAGGCTGGGGGTGTTGACTTCCGACGTGGCAAAACCGGCAGTGTCCTTTGGCGGGAAATACCGTATCATCGATTTCCCGCTGAGCAATTGCATCAATTCCGGAATTGATACCGTGGGCGTTCTGACCCAGTATCAGCCGCTGGTGCTGAATTCCCATATAGGAATCGGTATTCCCTGGGATCTGGACCGCAACAACGGCGGAGTGACGGTTCTTCCTCCCTATGAGAAGAGCGATATAAGCGAATGGTATTCCGGTACGGCAAATGCGATTTACCAGAACTTAAAGTATATGGAAAGCTATCATCCCGAGTATGTGCTGATTCTTTCGGGGGATCACATTTACAAGATGGATTATGAGGCGATGCTGGATTTCCATAAACAGAACAACGCGGATGTGACGATCGCTGTGCTTCCGGTGCCGATGGAGGAAGCCAGCAGGTTTGGTATTGTCATCACGGATGAGGACAGCCGTATCACGGAATTTGAGGAGAAACCGGAGAAGCCCAGGAGCAACCTGGCGTCCATGGGG
>CASECT010000061.1 GCA_949286525.1 uncultured Eubacteriales bacterium
AGACCTTATCATCTTTTTCATCATATTTTTAGCATAAACACCTTGCCATACGGTTTTAAAAACTATATACTATAGAATAAGAAAGGCGAAAGGTGGTTATATGCATTCAGAATCCAGACAACTTTTAAACGAATTACTAAAAACATATTCCCAACTGGATTATGTAAAACCGAAAGACATTCCGGACATTGATCTGTATGTAGATCAGGTTACCACCTTTATCGACTCCCACCTGGAGTCGGTAAAGCGCAGTCCGCAGGATAAGCTGTTGACCAAAACCATGATCAACAACTACACCAAAAATCACGTTCTGCCTTCGCCGGACAGAAAGAAATATTCCAGAGATCACATTCTGATGCTGATCTTTATCTATTACTTCAAGAGTTTTCTGAGTATCAAAGATATCCAGACACTGTTGAAACCTATGACGGAGAAATATTTCGGAAAAGATACCGATATGTCCTTTTTCGATATCTATACAGAGCTGGTAAATATGGGCGAAGCGGAGTCTAAAAGTCTCATCAAGGATATTCTCTCCAAATACAGCGCAAGCCAGAAGACCTTTGCGGACGCTCCCGAGGAGGATCGGGAATTTCTCCAGAGCTTTGCGTTCATCTGTCTCCTCAGCTTTGACGTGTATGTGAAAAAGCTTCTGATTGAGAAATTCATTGACCTGACGGTCTGACATAGAAAACGATTCTGGTAATATATTCCTTTTCATTTCCCGAGGTAAGATAATCATTGATACAGAATTCATAGGCGTCGGAGACGATCTCCAGGGATTGTCTCCGGCAGCCTTCCAGCAGCTTTTGATAGGAGGCGCCGATGGAGGCGTAGTCTCCCACATGACAGATACTGGCGCAGAGCCCCGCCGGAAGTTTTTTGATATTTTCCGCTCGTTCTGACGGCTCCGTAACCACAAAGGCCTGGGAGGCTGCGGCAAAGCGTTCTTCTCTGACATGCTGCAAAGGCACTACAACGCCGCACTGAAAAAAGATCGGCAGCTTTTCCCGGGAAGCCTGGGCAAAACATTCCTTTGTGGCGATACTGACCTCCCGCATAGAACAGGGTTTTGCCACATCCCGGTACAGAAGATACTGCTCCCCTGTCTGTTCCACGGTAATCTCATCCCCGTGGCCGGCGTAAGCTTCCGCCTGTTCCATCTGTTCGCACCGATGGGCAACGCGGCTCCGAATCATATTCAGTTCCTGTATCTTCTTATCGATAACGGACAATTGATGGTAAAAAGCATCCAGGCTTTTCTTTGCATGAAACTCCCGCATATGCTCCTGAATCTCCTTCAGAGAAAATCCGATCTTCTTCATAATCAGAATCGTGTCCAGATAGTCGATCTGACTTGCGCTGTAATAGCGGTATCCCGTCTGTGGATCCACATAGGCAGGCCGAAAGAGACCGATCTTGTCATAATATATCAGCGTCTGCCTGGAAATCTGCTGAAAATCCGCCAATTCTCCAATAGAAAAATAATCTTTCATAAAAATCCCCTTGACCTTATAGTTACTATATCCTTTATGATAACATCTGACAAAGGAGTCAACAATATGAAAACATCCATTACAAAGTTTTTCAAAAAAATAACCGAAGGACTGACGTTAAAGCATGTGCTTCTCATCATGGCCGGAGCGGCCATCTATTCCTTCGGCATTCACAATATTCATCAACGGGTTCATATCACAGAGGGCGGTGTCATCGGCCTGATGCTCCTTGCGGAGCACTGGTTCGGACTCTCCCCCGCCCTGATTACGCCGGTACTGGATGCAGTCTGCTACCTGCTGGCCTTCCGCTATCTCGGGAAAAAATTTATCCGTACCTCCATCCTGTCCACCACCTGCGTTTCTGTCTGCTATGGTATCTGGGAGCGTTTTCCCTTCCTGCTGCCGGATCTGAGCAATTATCCTCTGACAGCCGCCCTTGTCGGCGGAGCTTTCGTAGGGACCGGTGTCGGCATCATTGTGCGGCAGGGTGGATCCAGCGGCGGGGACGACGCCCTGGCACTGGTCATTTCCCATGTTTCCCGTTGCCGTCTGTCCAGAGCCTATCTCTTCACGGATGTTACCGTGCTGCTGCTGTCCTTAAGCTACATCCCGCTGCAGCGCATTGCCTTTTCACTGATTACCGTCACGGTTTCATCTCTTCTGATTGATCGGATTCATCCGACATCCGATCCAGCACCATCACATAACCGTCGGTCCCGTAATTCAGGCAGCGGTTTACACGGCTGATCGTGGCGGTGGATGCCCCCGTGATCTGGGCAATATCCTGATACGTACGCTCTTCCCGAAGCATCCCCGCCACCTCAAAACGCTGTCCCAGGGATTCCAGTTCATTTACCGTACAGAGATCCTCGAAGAACCGATAAGCTTCTTCCCGGTTTTGAAGACTTAAAATGCCATCCAGCAGCCGGTCTGTCCTTTCATTATGAATATTTCTGCTCATCCTGCTTACCTCGTTTTCTGTTTACAGAATCGTCACACCTCTGCTCTTCGCGTACTCCACCGTATCATCCGGCCAGATGGAAACCTGCACCTCCCCGATATGGGCTTTCCGCAGGAAAAACATACAGATCCGGGACTGGCCGATACCTCCGCCGATGGTGTAGGGAAGCTGTTTCTCCAAAATTGCTCTCTGGAAAGGAAGCTGTGCCCGCTCGGGACATCCGGCAGTCTCAAGCTGTTTTGCCAGCGCTTCCTCATCCACGCGGATGCCCATGGAAGACAGCTCCAGCGCCATGTCCAGTACAGGATAATAGACAATGATATCCCCGTTTAAGGACCAGTCGTCATAGTCTGGCGCTCTTCCGTCGTGGGGCTCCCCGGAAGCCAGAGCGCCTCCGATCTGCATCAGGAATACCGCTCCCTTCTCTTTCGCGATCTC
This sequence comes from uncultured Eubacteriales bacterium, assembly GCA_949286525.1. Classification (GTDB taxonomy): domain Bacteria; phylum Bacillota; class Clostridia; order Lachnospirales; family Lachnospiraceae; genus Pullilachnospira_A. The sequence goes on from CASECT010000061.1 coordinate 2,896, forward strand.
GTACTCTCTCTCCCTCGGCGACAGCTCCGGGAAACGGTCCTCCAGCTCCTGGGATGTCACAAAGGTAATCTCCTCCGGCAGGATACAACTGATATACTCATAGGAGTTTGCCATCCGCTTCTCGGTAACACGCAGCGCCTCATAGACAGCCTTTACCGTCTCCTTCAGAGTCTCCTCGGTGCGCTGTTCCTTCGTGATGATCTTCTCCCAGTCCCACTGATCCACATAGATGGAATGCACATTGTCTGTGTCCTCATCCCTGCGGATTGCGTTCATATCCGTATAAAGACCCTCGCCCGGCGCAAAACCGTATCTGCCCAGAGCCATGCGCTTCCACTTTGCCAGGGAGTGGACGATCTCCACCGTGCGCTCCCCCTGCTCCTTGATGCCAAAGCTGACCGGCCGCTCCACGCCGTTCAAGTTATCGTTAAGGCCGGACTCCGGCGCCACAAACAAAGGCGCCGTGACCCGGCGGAGGTTCAGCTCTGTAGCCAGTTCCCTCTGAAAGAAATCCTTTACCTTCTTGATGGCGATCTGTGTCTCTTTGAGATCCAGCGCCGGTGTATAGTCATCGGGGATAAAAATCTTTCCCATCCTTATCTACTTCCTTTCCATTGTTCTTCGCACGTTTTCCGCCGAAACATTTGAAAATTTTCCGCGCGGCAGACGACACCATTTTACAGATCGCAGTTGCCCACGGTCCGCGGGAAGGGAATCACGTCGCGGATGTTGCCCATACCCGTCAAATACATCACGCAGCGCTCAAAGCCGAGGCCGAACCCCGCGTGGCGGGCGCTTCCGTACCTGCGCAGATCCAGGTAGAAGCCATAATCCTCCTCCTTCAGTCCGCACTCAGCCATGCGCTGTTTTAACGTCTCCAGATCATCCTCCCTCTGGCTGCCGCCGATGATCTCGCCAATGCCCGGCACCAGGCAGTCCATAGCCGCCACCGTCTTTCCGTCATCGTTCAACTTCATATAGAAGGCCTTGATCTCCTTGGGATAGTCCGTCACAAATACCGGGCGTTTGAAAATCTGCTCTGTCAGATAACGCTCGTGCTCGGTCTGCAGATCGCATCCCCAGTATACCTTATACTCAAACTGGTCGTTGTATTTCTCCAGTTCCCTGATGGCGTCGGTGTAGGTAATCCGTCCGAAATCAGACTCCGCCACATGGCGCAGACGGTCGATCAGTCCCTTGTCCACGAACTTGTTGAAGAACTCCATCTCCTCCGGCGCGTGTTCCAGCACATAATTAATCACATATTTCAGCATACTCTCCGCCAGCATCATATCGTCAGTCAGATCGGCGAAGGCGATCTCCGGCTCAATCATCCAGAACTCCGCCGCATGGCGTGTAGTGTTGGAGTTCTCCGCCCGGAAAGTCGGTCCAAAGGTGTAGATGTTCTTGAATGCCATGGCAAAGGTCTCGCCGTTCAGCTGGCCGCTTACCGTCAGGTTCGTGGATTTTCCGAAGAAATCCCTGGAAAAGTCCACCGCGCCGTCCTCGGTCTTCGGCACATTGCCAAGATCCATGGTGGTAACCTGAAACATCTCTCCGGCGCCCTCGCAGTCGCTTCCGGTAATCAGAGGCGTGTGCACATAGACGAAATCCCGCTCCTGGAAAAATTTATGGATCGCGTAGGCGATCAGGGAGCGCACCCGGAACACCGCCTGGAACGTGTTGGTTCGAGGACGCAGATGACTGATGGTCCGCAGATACTCAAAGGACTGGCGCTTCTTCTGCAGCGGGTAATCCGGCGTGGAAGGCCCTTCCACCACCACCTCGGTGGCCTGGATCTCGAAGGGCTGCTTCGCCTGGGGCGTCAGCGTTACCACTCCGGTCACGATGACCGCAGACCCCACATTCAATTTGCTGATGGCGGCAAAATTATTGAGTTTATCTCCGTAAACGACCTGCAGCGGTTCAAAGAACGTACCGTCGCTCAGCACCATGAAACCGAATGTCTTGGAATCCCGGATGCTCCGCACCCAGCCGCCGACGGTCACTTCCCGGCCGGCATATTCCTCCTGATGATGATACAAATCTCTCACGTTTAACATAACAACTTTTCCTCCATACAGCTTTCTATCCTCTCCCGGCTCCTGCAGCCGGGGGACATATCTCTACTAGTTTACCTTACGAAAGCGCGCAAATCAAGAGTTTCTTCCACAAACACTCCCAAATCCGCAAAAACGCCGCAAAAATTCCTCCTTGCCACTTTTTGACGCAAATTTTATAATAGAGAACATACGGCACTGCTGCCGGGAAAGGACGTACATACATATGAACAAAAAGGAAATTGCCGAAATCAAACGGCGTTTTAAGAAGGAGAGCTGCACCTTTACCACCATGTGCGGCTGCTATGTGGACGCCTCCAAGGAAAAGGTGGTTACCTTCCGGGAGACTTTCCTGAATCTGGAGGACGAGGAATTTCACAAATATCTGGAGATCGCAGGGAAGTGCCTCTCCGGCACCCTGGGCAACAACCTGCTGGAGCTGGAATTTCCCATCGAGGAAGAAGAGCCCGGCGGTCATCAGCAGATCCTCATGGCGCTGCGGGACAGCCGCCTTACCGACGACAATCTGGTAAACGCCTACTACGATCTGATCATAGACACCTATGACTATGTGGGAAATTATCTGATTCTCCTCTTCCACGACGCCTACGACGTGCCCATGAAGACGAAGGACAACCTGGACCTTGGAGACTCCGAGGAAGTCTACGAGTACCTCCTCTGCGCCATCTGCCCGGTAACCCTCTCCAAGCCCGGTCTTGGATACCGGGAGGCGGAGCACCGGATCGGCGCCAGAGACCGGGACTGGATCGTGGGCGCCACAGAAACCGGCTTTACCTTCCCCTGCTTTACTGAGCGCAGCACGGATATTCACTCTGTGCTGGTCTACACGAAGAACGCGAAGGAACCCCATCGGGAGTTCTGGGAGAACGGCCTCGGCTGCCGCTCCAAGCAGACCACGGCGGAAAAGCAGAACGCTTTTACCAACATGGTAACCCAGGTTCTGGGGCCGGACGACGAGGAGACCGGCGAGAAAATTCTGGATATCCAGCAGAGTCTGAATGAATTCGTCCTCGCCGAGGAGGAGAAGATGGACAAGGACGATCCTCTGCCCTTCACGCCGGAGGCCGTAACGGAAGTTCTCACGGAGGGCGGCGTGCCTGTGGAGAAAGCGGAAAAGATTCAGAAAAACTATGAGGAGTATTTCGAGGATACCCTGCCCGACGCCAAGGAGCTGCTGGATCCGAAAGCCCTGAAAGCCAACGAGCCCCGGGCGGAAAAGAAAGTCCTCCAGGAAAAGGTGGTGGATCTGACAAGAAAACTGGAGGAGGCCGGCGTCATCGGCAAAGACGGGAAGGAAGCAGACATCGTCGTCAAGGTTTCCCCGGAGAAACTGCCTCTGGTTACCTCCGCCTTTGTGGACGGACACCGCTGTCTGGTCATCCCTCTGGAGGAGGACGAGCAGGCCTTCATCAACGGAGAAGAGCGGGAACTCTGATGGTTCCCGCCCTTTTTGCGCTTATTCCAGTATCACTTTCCCGATGTTACCGTCTCTCGGCCCACCGGCGTTATACGTACACCCGGTCGATCTGCATGACTGCGAAATACTGATGTCCCGGGATGTTCTTTACCTTTTCTTTCATCTCATTGCTCACTTCCACATCGGTAAGATGGCACTCGTAGGGCACCGCCACGTCAAAGATCAGATTCGTGTGGGTGTCCCCCTTTACCATTCGAAAATCGTGGATGGAAAGTTTCGGATCTATCTCCCTCGCCAACTGCGCCACCCGGCTTCTCATCTCATTGGTCTCCGCGTCATCGGTCACGATCGGATCCATGTGGATCGTCGCCGAACAGTGGAGTTCATCCCGCAGTTTCGCCTCGATATTGTCGATCTCATCGTGAATCGCCATCAGATCCCCATCCGCCGGAATTTCCGCGTGGAGGGAGATCATACGTCTGCCGGGGCCGTAGTCGTGAACGATCAGATCATGCATGCCGTAGACGTTGGGGGAGCTGGTCACAATCTCCCGAATCTGATCTACCAGTTCTTTTCCGGGCGCCTGCCCCAGCAGAGGATCCACCGTATCCTTCATGGAACGCACGCCGCTGACGAAGATAAACACACCCACCAGCACGCCGAACCATCCATCCAGAAGAAGACCGGTCCTCTGACTGATAAAGGTGGCCAGCAAAACCAGAGCGGTGGACACGGTATCGCTGATACTGTCCGTGGCAGTGGCTCTCATGGCAGCGCTGGAAATTTTGCTTCCCACCACACGATTATAAAATCCCATGTAGAGTTTTACCAGAATAGAGACTGCCAGAATCCCGTAGACCACCGGACTGCTGTCAATAGGCTCCGGCGAGATAATCTTCTCGATGGAAGATTTGATCAATTCGAATCCCATGATCAGAATCGCCACCGATACCAGCAGGCCGGAGATATATTCCATTCTCCCGTGGCCGAAGGGGTGCTCCGGATCCGGCTTCTGGCCGGAAAGCTTGAAGCCCACCAGCGTGATAACAGAGGATCCCGCGTCAGAAAGGTTATTGAAGGCGTCCGCGGTAATGGCAATGGAACCGCTGAGTACACCGGCCAGCCATTTTCCGATAAACAGAATCACGTTCAGGCCAATGCCCACCGAACCGCAGAGCATTCCGTAAGCCTGACGCACCTTTGGCTCCTCGTAATCCTGATAGTTTTTGATAAACAACCGCGAAAGCAGTGAAATCATTTCCCTTCACTCTCCTCCTTTACCGTATCATACACCTGTCGCAGCGGAAGATTCCGCTCTCTGGCAATCTTTGCCATGCTCTCGTACTCCGGGTAAATCTTTTCCTCCCCGCCGACAGAACACACTTTTATCCCGGCCGTTCCCAGGGACGTCTCGACGCTGCGCACTTCCCTTGACAGCACGGTGCGCTCCATAGGTATCCTGCGGATGCCTATCGTGGTAGTCTCCCGGAAAATGATCTCCTCCATCCGCGGCACACACTCCTCATCGCAGATCACATGGAGCTCATAGGCCGGGCGGTTCTTCTTCATAAACACCGGTGTGTAATTCACATCCCTGGCCCCGGCCGCAAACAGCTGCTCCATCACATAGCCAAGCTCCTCGCCGGTGCAGTCGTCCACGTTGGTCTCCAGCTTCCAGATCACATCCTTCCCGAGATCCTTTGCGCCGTCATCCTCCGGCGTCTCCACCAGAAATACCCGCAGAATCTCCGGAACATCGTAGCTGCGCTTACCCGCTCCCATGCCGCATCCGAGAATCTTCATGGATGCCGGCAGAACGTCCGATGTGGCGGTCGCCGCCGCAATCGCCGCGCCGGTGGGGGTAACCAGCTCGCCCTCCACCGGGAGAAAACGGAATTTCAAACCGTGAGCGGAGGCGATCTTTGTTACCGCCGGCACCGGGATCGGCAGCAGCCCGTGCTGACAACGCACGCTGCCGTGACCTTCGCACATCTCGGTAAAAATTACGCCCTCCACCGCAAGATTATCCAGGCAGATGGCCGTGGCAGCGATATCAATGATGGAATCCACCGCTCCCGCTTCGTGGAAATGCACCAGACTCACATCCGTCCCGTGGACGGCTGCCTCCGCCTCCGCCAGTACCTGGAGAATCCGGTTCGCGATAGCCTTGGCCCCGTCTGTCATGGATGAGGCCGCAAAAATCTCTCGGATCTCCTCCGGCCCCCGCCCATGGGCGTGAGTATGCGGATGGGTATGGTCATGTCCATGCTCATGGAGATGCCCGTGGAGATACTCCATGTCATGATCGAAAAATTCCCCGTCCTGTGGCAGTTCCACCAGAAAATCACAGACGTCCAGACTGGATTTTTTCACTCTGCTGATATGTATCTCGTAAGGTTCCTCTATGGGGAGCGTCCCCAGGGTCTTTCGCAGAACCTGCTCATCCGCTCCCAGGTCCAGAAGCGCCGCTACAGTCATATCGCCGCTGATACCGCTGGCGCACTCAAAATATAACTGTCTGCTCATTGTGCTTTTTCCTCCTCGGATCCGTGTACTGCCAGCCGGTTGATCTGGGTCGCCAGATACCCGGCGCCGTAGCCGTTATCGATATTGACCACCGCAATCCCGTTGGCGCAGGAATTGATCATGGTCAGAAGGGCAGAAATCCCGTTCATGCTGGCTCCGTAACCCACCGACGTAGGCACCGCGATGACCGGTTTATCCACCAGACCGCCCATCACACTGGCCAGCGCTCCTTCCATGCCGGCCACCGCCACAACGCAGTTAGCCTCCTGAATCATATCCAGCCGGGAAAACAGCCGGTGGATTCCACTGACGCCCACATCGTAAATCCGATGGACATTGGTGCCGAAATATTCCGCCGTCTGCGCCGCCTCCTCGGCCACAGAAATATCCGCGGTTCCCGCGGTGCAGACCGCCACATTTCCGATCCGCTCCTTCTCTTTTTTCTCTATCTTTATGATATGGGACAGCGGATCATACTCTACCTGGGGAAATTCTTCCCGGATCAGTTCATATTGATGCTGGCTGGCCCGGGTACCGAAGACCTCGCCGTCTGTCTCGTAAAGCTTCCGGAAAATCTGCAGAAGGTGCTCGTCGGATTTGCGGGCGCAGAAAATGACCTCAGCGAAACCGGAACGGACTTTTCTGTGCATATCCAGCTTGGCGTAACCCATCTCCTCAAAGGGCTGCCGGCGCAGATGCCCCTCCGCCTCCGCTATGGTCATCTCTCCCCGCTGCAGTTTTTCCAGTATCTCTCTCGTCTCCATATGCGCTCTCCATCTACAGCAGTCGGAAACTGCCGGAAAATCTTACATCTTTATCCTCTATCATACCACACCTGTCAATGGGGAATTTTACAGACAAAAATCGTCCTGCCCGAAAGGGAGACCACAAGTTTCCCCTGCTCCACAGTTGCCTCCGTCCGTTCCGGTTTCAGTTTCTGGACAGATTCCCCTGTAAAATCCAGCTCATTTCGTACATCCGGTTCCGTTTTGCCCAGGCATTCGGCCGGATACACCCCCGTCTCCGGAAGCTCCAATCCCTCCAGTTCAAGCTCGGAATCCGCCTCCGTCGTATTGACCGCCTTTACATAGAAATTTTCCTCATCCCGGGTAACCGACAGGAACACGCCCTTTGGCAGCTTTCCGGAAAATGGAATGTACTTCGGCCCGTAATAGTTGGAAAAGAGCGCCTGGTTCCAGTAGTTGACCGTCGGGGAAACCGTCTTCGGATTAAAATCGATCAGATTGGCGTACCACTGCTCGCTCCCGACAAGATTCAGCAAAGGCGCGTAGGAGGCCATCTCCACCACGTCGCCGTTTCGCTCCATGCCGGTCATGAAGGCCGCCTCCCCCAGAGCCGAATCCAGGCAGTTGGAGTTCTCCACCGTCATCTTTTTCCCTGCCATCATACCGTTGGCGGAATACTCTCCCATGTACACCTTGCCGCGGTTTCTGTCATAGTGATCGAAACGTCCGACAGATTTGATAAACCACTCCGGGCTGTGATAGGAATGTTCATCCGCGATAGCGCCGGGATGGTATTTTTTCACATGGTTCCAGACAGAACGGTTCATCGCCTGGATCGGCGTAAATCCGCAGCAGATAATGCAATGGATCCCGGGGTACTTCTCATGGATGGCCCGTACAATGTGATCGTACCGCTTCAGATAATCCCGGCCCCAGTTCTCATTGCCTACGCCGATATACTTCAGACCGAAGGGCGCTGGATGTCCCATCTTTGCCCGCAGGGCCGCCCACCGGTTCTCCTTCGGATCCCCGTTGGCAAAGGCGATCAGATCCAGATAATTGTCCACGATATAATTGTCAAACTCCGGGGAATCCAGCGGAATCATGGTATTCTCCTTCCGTTTGTACTGGCGCACCCGAATCTGGCAATTCATCCCCGCGGAGAGCGTGGGCAGCGGCATCATGCCAAGATCCTCGCAGAGACAGAAATACTCGTAAAAACCGATCTGGAAAGACTGGTTGTAGCCGCCGTCGGGCAGTTTCTCCGCCCAGAGATTGTAGTTGCTCTTCCGCTCCCAGAGTTCCCCCACCGTATGTTTCCAGTTGTACTCGTTTCCCGGTGTCAGCCCCTCCACAATACAGCCGCCCGGGAACCGCATGAACCTCGGGTGCAGCGTCTCGAGAGTCTCCACCAGATCTCTGCGCAGATGGCCGTGGCGCCACTTGGGATCCCCCGCATGCCACAGATCGTCGCTGTGAAAATCCACGCAGTCCAGCCACAGTTCTCCGTCGCCGGCGAAAGCGATCCGAAGCTTTCCGTAGGATTCCTTTGTCCCTGTCACCGTAAGGGAAATCCTGACCCACCCCGGGGCCTTCGTCTCCAGCACCGGCACGCCCTCCGGGGAACAGCCCCGCTCCCCTGAAAGCTCGCAAAATGCCTCGTCCGTTATCGGCGCGCCCTTGCCGTCCAGAACCTGCACGCCGATCTTCCCTGAAAAGGTCCTGTTTTTCACGAGAGCGGAAAAGGTATAAGTCTGCCCCTCCTTTATGGACATGGAGGGAATCTCCCAGCCCCGCTGCTGTCCGCTGTAACCGTAATTGATCAGGGAAGCCTTCTTCTTAACCACAATCCGCGCGTATTTGCTGTTTTTTGAGAGCGCTTTCTCTGTGCCGAATGTCATCAGCTCCCCCTCGAACCTCCAGTAGCGCAGGGGCTCTTCCACCGCCTTTATTTCCTGCTTATCCAGATAGACGCCGTCAAAACTGTAGTTGTTAACCAGGTTGGCATTCAGTCCGCCGTCCACGGAAAATCCGATATCCTCCAGAAAAATCCCGTAGAGATGATCGCTGATATCATAGGCATCCCGCCTGCGCAGGCTGACCTGTATCCTCTCTGTCCTTGCCGTCTCTCCCATTGTCGTTCCCTCCCTTATTTTTCCTCGTCAATCTGTTACGCCAGAAAACACATCCCCAGAACTTCCAGCATTTCTGCCGACCGGCATACCAGACGGATCTCATATCCCATCTCCTTGTGCCCCAGCCCCTTCAAATCCAGTGGAACCGTAGTCTTTCCCTCGCCGGAGACAGAAACCTCCGCCGCCCGACAGTCATCCAGCCAAACCTCCATCTGTCCCGCGCCCGCAGTCTCCAGCTCCAGCCCGGTATACACCGGCTCTCCGCGCAGATAGCGGAAAATCATCTCGTCTCCCGGGCAGATACCCACAATCCGCTCCTCTTCCCCTTCCGGTCCGCCCACAAAGGCTTTCCCGTGAAGGCCGCAGACCCAATAGCCTTCGATCCACTCCCCGGGGCCGAAAGGGTCTCCCAGTCCCTGAGATGTCATCCTGACCTCCGGAATCGTACCGTCCTCCAGAATCTGAATTTTCTCTATGCAGAGTCTCCGATGATTCTGGGAATTGCGGCTGGATCTGTGATAGCAGACGATCCACTGGCCCTTGAAACATTCGATGGAGCCGTGATTGTTCCAGCTCTGGGGATCACAGTCGGCGCTGTCAACGATAATCCCCCGATAGGTAAAGGGCCCCAGGGGCTTATCCGACGTGGCATACCCCAAGGCTGTGGGTTTTCCCCGCTCCATATCCGCGAAAACATAATAGTAGGTATCCCCGATCTTTCGCATGGAGGATCCCTCGTGGAAATAATGCTGTTCCTCGGTTACCAGATTTTTTACGACCTTTTTCGGATCAAAGGATACCATGTCCTCATTCAGCGGCACACCGCTGGAGAAGAACTGATCCCAGTAATAGTATGCCTGACCGTCGTCGTCGATGAAAACCGCCGGATCGATTCCGCCGCAGGGCAGCTGAACCGCGTCCCCGAAGGGCCCTTCCGGCCGGTCGGAAACCGCTACCCCTTCCGTGCCGCCGCTGGTACAGAAATAGAGATAATACTTTCCATCCTTCTCAATACAGTCCGGCGCATACAGCAATTCCTTTTTCCGCCGGTCATCCTTTTGGCCATCCTTCCCGTCAGCTTCTGTATGCCGCCGCGCCAGCTCCTCCAGCTCCTCGGGACTTTTCCCCTGCATCATATCCTGGATGGACTTTATCATGAATGGCGTCGGATGGGTCCAGTCCACAGCGCTGTCATATTTTTGCGCCTCGGGATCTCCCGCCCAGGGGACATCGGCGATGGAAAAGGACGTATCGTGCACAGTCCAGCGCTTTCCGTCCGGCGTGGAGACCGCATGATATTCCCCGCTGCAGTATTCCTCCCCCTCCACATCATAACTGCCATAGACATAGAGCTTTCCGTCCGGCATCACATGGGGTTCCCCGTCCGGAATATGGATGTCCGGCGGCAGTATGGGATTTCGATTGTTTTCATATACCCTCATAGCATTTTTCCTCCTCACTGAAAAATTACATTACCTATATATTATCAGATTCTACCCTCACCGGGAAAGAGAGGTTCTTTAAAAACTTTTCCTGAAACTTCCCGTGCTCCGCCAGCGTTACCAAAACGGCGCATTCCGAGATCCGGCGCAGCCTGTCATCCACAGCCTTCTGATCTTCTGAAACTCCGGAAATTCCCCCGGCAGCGTGCCATTCCCGCAGATACCGCAATCCCCCGCCGATGGCACCGTTTCCCACGCCCCGGCATTTTTCCGACAAACCGACCGGCAAAAGTCCGATTTTCTCCGCCTCCTTTTCATCCAGAGCGCATCCCATCCCTCCCGCCAGGTAAACCGCTGCAATCTGATCCGCTCCGACCGACGCTTCCTCCATAAGAATTTCCACACCGGAACAGATGGCGCTCTTTGCCATCTGGATCTCCCGGATATCCTCCTGATAGAGACAGATCCGCTCTCTCTGGGAGAGCATCCACAGCGGAAATCCCTGGGAAAACCAGGGTTCCTCCATCGTTCCGTCCCGATCCAGTACTCCTTCCTCCAAAAGCAGGCCGAGGGCGGATACCGCGCCGGTCCCGCAGATGCCCACCGGCCTCTGATCTCCGATGGTCAGGGGAACAATCCTACCCTGTTCCCGTCTGACCCGAAAGATCGCCCCGGGGACAGACGCGGCGCCATTTTTCAGTTTACCGCCCTCAAAGGCCGGCCCGGCAGCGGCGGATGCCGTAAAGAGCCTGCTTCCGTCCCAGAGCGCCATCTCCCCGTTGGTGCCCAGATCCAGAAACAGTACCGGTTTCTCCTGTTCTGTAATCCCCAGAGCATAGATGCCGGCCACAATATCCGCTCCCACAAAGGCGGAAATCCCCGGAAGAAAAGTTACGTCAGCGCCCCCCTCGGAAAAATGCCGCAGAGAAATGTCCCCCGGCGAAAAAGGCGCCTGACCCAGGCCAATACATGATTCGCCGGCGAAAATATGCTGCATGGCAGTGTTTCCGGCAATGACAATCTCCCTGATCTGATCCTCAGGAATCCCGGCATCCCGGCAGATCCCGCCGATAAGAGACGCAAGATCCTTTCGAACCGCCTCCTTCATATCCGAAAGCGCTCCGCTGTTTGCCTGCAAAATCCGGGAGAGCACATCCGCCCCGTAGGCCCGCTGGCTGTTGACACAGGTTGCCGCCGCCAGCTGCTTTCCCTCCGGCAGCGCGATCAGAGCCGCCGCCAGGGTTGTGGTTCCGATATCCACGGCAAGACCGTATCCGTCAACCAGCCCGGCCACATTCCGGGGATCTCTCCGTTTCTCCCCGTCCATATCCTTTTTGGCCTTCCCCCCCGTCCCGGATCTCCCATTCTCCAGCTCACGAAACTCCACCGCGGAGTCAATCTGATCCACTTGTCCTCCCGGCACCATTACCCGGCAATTCCCCCGGATTACTGCCCGACAGGCCAGTCTCCATCCATCCTTCAATTCCCCTTCGGTAAACCAGCGGCGATCCTCCGGCGCTGCTTCCGGCGCCCCCTCCAGAAATTTTACCCTGCAGTTCCCGCAGGCGCCCTTTCCGCCGCAGGGCTGATCGATCGCTATTCTCTGCTCCTTTAAAAGCGCGAGAAGAGGCCTGCCCGCCTCTTCTCCTGCCGTCAGAGAAACCACGCTGCCGCCTCTTTGTTCCTGTCTGTATTTCTCTTCGCTCATGCCCATCCTCCCGCTGTCTTTTCCCTGCCGTCATTCGAGGGGCAGTCTGACCGTGATGGCCGTCCCCTCCCCCTCTTTGGTGTCCACGGAAATCTCTCCTTTGCACAGCTCCATGACTCTGGCCACCATGGCAAGCCCCAGTCCGTTTCCCTCGGAAGCATGGGAGGTGTCGCCCTGATAAAACCGGTCAAACATATGCCGCGCCGACTCCGGATTCATGCCGCAGCCCGTATCCCGGATGCAGACCACAGCCCTTGTCACGCTTTCTTTTCCCCTCCCGATACCGGAAACCTTTTCCGCTTCCCCTGTTTCCAAACGGGCGGATACACCGACAGTCCCTCCCGGCTCCGTATATTTTACCGCATTTCCCAGAATATTGTTCCAGGCAATCTCCAGAAGAGAGGCGTCATTGCTGATCCTTATTTCCTCCTCCAGATTGATCTCCAGTTCCAGATCCTTTTCCTCAAATTTCTCCTCCAGAGCCAACACACAGAGCCGGAGCTGTTCGTCCAGGAAAAAAGCTTCCTTCTCCACAATGGCCTGATGCTCCATCTTGTTCAGCCGTAGGACATTTTCAATCAGGCTGGAAAGTTTGCCCGCCGACTCCGAGATGGTGTCCACATAAAATCTCCGCTTCTCCGCGGAAAGACTCTCGTCCTTCAGCGCATCCGCGTAGTTTTTGATGATGGCCAGAGGCGTCTTCATCTCGTGGGAAACATTGGAAATGAAATCCCCCTTCATTATCCGATTGTTCTCCAGTTCCTCGGCCATCTTGTTGAAGTCCTCGATCAGAACCTCCAGTTCATCCTTCCTGTCATCGGTCTGGGGAGAAAAAATACGAACGGAAAAATCTCCCTCCGCTACCCGCCGCACCGCGTTGCTGATGTTTTTCAGCCGTCCCGCGAACCCGCTCTGGGTAATCCAGCGGGCGGTAAACCCCGCTGCCAACAGCCAGATTGCGGTAATAATGATTACAAGGCCAAACATTTGCACTGCTGAAAAACCGGCCGTCACGCCGCCGATATAGATCCCGACTGTCAGCAGAGAACACGCTGCCAGCGCCAGAAACGACGGGACAAAATCTTTCCAGAAAGAACGCCCGGCATTGATTCGTTTGTCCTTTGGCTCATCATAACTAATCTTCATTGTGCAGCACCGCCTTGTACCCCAGTCCCCGGACTGTCACAATCTCCACCTCTTTACACCGAGAGATCTTATCGCGCAATTTGGTAATGGTCACGTCCACTGTCCGTGGACCGCTCTCACTGTCAAATCCCCAGAACTCATCCATCAGCTGGGCCCTGGTAAAAGTCTTTTTCGGATAAGAGAGCATTTTGAAAAGGATCTGAAATTCCCGCAGGGTCAAAGGCAGCTCCTCCCCCTTGTAAGAGGCGGTGGTCTCGTCCTCCTTCAGTACCAGATCCCCCACGGTAAGCTCCCTGCTGGCTGCAATATTTGCCCTCCGCAGAAGGGCTTCCACCCGCATGACCAGCTCTGACAGATCGATGGGCTTTACCATGTAATCGTCAATCCCCAGAGCAAAGCCGCGCTTCTTGGAGGCGATGTCGCTCTTGGCTGTCATATACAGAATCGGAATCTGCTTGTCAAACCGGCGCACCTCCGCGGCGAACTCAAAACCGTCCATCTCCGGCATCATGATATCGGAGACAATCAGGTCTACCTTCTCCTGCTCCATCACATCGAAGGCCTCCATTGGATTGCTGCAGTGCCTTACCTGGTATCCCTGCTCCTCCAGCTTCGCGCTTACAATATAGTTCAGTTTCTCATCGTCTTCCACCACCATAACGGTAATCATGGCTGCCCCCTCCTTACTTCCGCCTGCAGAATCTCCTGACCCTTGGCGCAGGCATCCTCAATCATCTGCTTCTGTTCAGCGATCTCCGCAGCATAGACATCCTTCCTCTTTCCGGTCAGCCATCCCTTCAGCGGAACCGGAACCGTACAAAGCGCCACACCGATAACCTGAAAAACAAAAAAAGGTACCAGCCGATCCTGCGTCAGACTGATGATAGCATAAGCCAGCACGCCGGCTCCCGCCAGTCCCACGAAAATGCAGATCATGACCGGGATCAGTTCTCTCTGCTGCTCATAGTGCTCCACCCGCGCCATGGCATTCTCCATAACCCGCTGCTGCTCCATCAGTCTTGCCCGCTCAGAAATATTTCTCCGACGGCGAAACTGCAGTTTTTTTCCCTCGTTGGAAATCCGCTCCTGAAGCGTCTCCCACCCGAAGGATTCGTAACATTTGCGGCAGTCCTCCGCCAGGCTGTACTTGATTCTCACTGTGATATACTCGTAGATATCATACTGTTTCTCCATTACGCGTCTCCTCTGCCCGTTCCCCTGTTTCGGAACCTGGGCAAAATCTGTATTCATAATACCATACCATGCAGTGTAAAATACATCTCTTTTGTTAAAAAAGTTTTAAAAAGGGCGTGCGATCAAACGCACACCCTCAGAAAAACTGTTTTTATTGTTGTCCCCTGTACACCGACGCTACTCTACAATGTGTACTCTCCCGCTGTCAGGTGCACCGGCTGACGATCCGGCAGATACACCTCCGCCGTCACGTTGGACGGGATCACAATATGATAGGAAATCTTTCCGGCCCCATCTGTTCCATCCGCTCCGTTCTCCAGCCGCCAGCTGCTCTCCACCTTACCGTAAAGACTGTCGTAGGCAGCTTCTGCCCAGGTCATATCGCCGCCCGGAACCGGCCGGATGACAAAGTGATTTTCCCCATCCGGCACAATGCCTGCCACCGTGTCAAAGAGCCACTGACAAACCGCTCCCGGAGAATAGTGGTTGTGGCTCGCGCTGCCTTCCCAGTTCTCCCAGATGGTGGTGGCTCCCTGCTTTACCTCGTAGAGCCATCCCGGCTGCTTCTCATTTTCCAGCATCCGATAGGCGAGATCCCCACGGCCCATCTTCGTCAGCTCTCCCAGCACAAAAGGCGTGGAGAGGAAACCGGTGGCGATGGTGTAATCGCGGTTTACCACCGCCTTGGCTAGCCGTTTCTGCACCTGCTCCTTTACCTCGCTGCCCTCGCACAGTCCCAGGGCCAGAGGCCGCACCAGCTTCGCCTGGCGGTCCGTATCCGGAGCGCCTGAGCCGAAGAACAGTTTCTGATACGCCCGCTTCGCCCCCTCGGAATACTCGGCAAAGAGAGCCGCGTCGTCCTCCCTTCCCAGAAGGCCGGAGATCTGCGCCATGATTCCCAGAGTGTAATGCAGATAGGCAGTGCATTCCTCCGGGTGTTCCGGCATGTTCCCGGCGGAAATTTTCTCCTGGAACTCTTCCGGCTCCAGCCATTCGCCCAGGTGCATACCCTTCTCGTAGATATACTTCTGGTCCGGGTCTCCCTCCAGGGTCTTCTTATCCTTCGGACCGGCGTTCTTAACCATGAACATGGCATTTTTCTTCATCATGCCGTAGAACCGCTCCAGAATCTCCCGGTCGCCGTAGCGCTGATAGTAGCGCCAGGGAATCAGAATCGCCGCGTCGCACCATCCCACGGAGCCGCCGGTGTTGTCGTAGATCATGGAAGCGCCGTTGTAGGGAATAACCGCGGAAATTTTACCATCCTTGAACTGATTGTCCTCCATATCCCACAGCCATTTTCGGAAAAAGGCAGCGATATCCATAAAGTAAGCGCCGGTGTCCAAGAAAATCTGCGCGTCCCCGGTCCAGCCCAGCCGCTCTCTGGTGGGGCAGTCCGTGGGCACGTCCAGGTAGTTGCTCTTCATGCTCCAGAGGGTGTTGCGCACCAGTTGATTGACCAGAGGAAGGGAACAGGAAAATGTTCCCGTCTGTTCCATGTCAGAATACACCGCAATGGAGGTAAAGTCCTCCGGCACAATCGCAAGATCCGTCTCCACCAGAGCGTAGCGGAAACCGAAAATGCAGAACATGGAGTGATAGACATCCTCTCCCCCGGAGCAGATAAGGGTAATCTGCTGCTTCGGCGTCAGCTGCATCTCCTCCTTCCAGTCCTTCTTCATCCCCGTAACCAGCATCATCTCTTTCATCTTGCCAAACTCGTTGGCCGGCTTTTCGACGGTCATGTTCTTCTGGGTAAACTCGCCGTTCTCATCCAGAATCTCGCCGCAGGTCAGGCGAATCTTCTGTCCCTTTGCGCCCTTGACGCGAAACTCCAGATATCCCGCCAGATTCTGTCCGAAATCCAGCACCTTTTTCCCCGAGGGCGTGGCGAGAAGCTTTGCGGTAAACCGCTCCTTCTCCTTCGGCAGTACATTATCCCCGGCCGTGGGCACGATCTCCTCTTTCGTCTCCAGCGCTTTTCCGCTGTAGGAGGGCGTCATAGAGGCGTCCACAACCTCTCCGTCCTCCAGATCTGCAAAACGGATCGGGCCGTCATTGCTCCAGGAAAAGCTGTCGTCGCTTAAAATCATCTCCCGGCCGCCGTTTTCATAGGTAATCTCCATCTGACACAACAGCTTCGTCTGGCGCCCAAAGACGTTGGTGGGGCCGAAGCAGCCGATAGA
>CASECT010000062.1 GCA_949286525.1 uncultured Eubacteriales bacterium
CTGGTAAACGTATATCGGGGAACGGGAAAAGTGCTGATGAGCCCTGTAGGAAACTAAAGCCAAA
Source organism: uncultured Eubacteriales bacterium (assembly GCA_949286525.1). GTDB lineage: Bacteria > Bacillota > Clostridia > Lachnospirales > Lachnospiraceae > Pullilachnospira_A. The sequence continues at coordinate 65 of CASECT010000062.1, forward strand.
ACCGCTTAAAAAGAAATCCCGTCTCAGGGAACAGATACCGGAGATCGGGATTTCTTACTTTCATTCATACAGTTTTACAACGGCCGGTAGGTCTTATCCTTCATTCCGCTCATAGACATGTGGCCGCAGCATATAGTTTCATACAGCTTCCACTGTTCCTCTACATCCTGGGTCATAGTATTAAAATATTCCTTCACCACATCCCGTGCGTAATCATGAGCCACAAAATGTCCATCGTCCGCCGCTAGATGCAAAACCGAGTCCTCCTCTGCCTCCCGCCCAATAATCGCGTATTTCTTTAAAAATTCCGCGCCCTCACGGCAGGTCCATTTCTGATCCCACAGCTTTCTGGTCGTTTCCAGCTTCCCATAGCCGGCGATCTCACAGTATTCATGCCACAGAGGCATAAGCGTTGCCAGTCCCTCATCAAGCCCCGCAGTCCCAAAAATCACTTCACGCTCAAAATCCGTCCTGCGCTCTGACGAATGGTCAAAACACATAGAAATCACATAGCGGGCCGATCCTTCCGTAAACGCGGAGGACGGCGAAAACTGCTGCACCACCGCCATTTCCGGCCAGCAGGTGTCAATGTAAGTCTGAGTTCTCTTCTCGTAGTAAGTCAAATGTCCCGGCTCCATCTCGTGACCGATGCATTCCAGCACATTGTCTACGGTCCAGGAGTAATCCAGGTTGAAATTCCGCTCATATTCCAGATGATTATAATCATATCCGAACAGAATCGAAAGAAACGCCATTCCCGGATCCGGCAGCCTGCGCACCCTTACTCTGGGCATACTGTTCCCTGTCAACGTCATATGCGCCATCGACATGTCGTGAAACTCCTGAGTCGTTCTCTGCATCACGGAAAGCAATTTATCCTTTGGAATCGAGATCTGCTCCCGGAACCGGTAAATCTTATCCTGGGCTGTCCCTCCCCCCGGCAGAGCCTGATTCAGCTCCTCAAGAATACGGTCGAACCGGCTGTAGTCATATTCAGGCGCGGTTAAATCGTAAAGTTCCTCTGTCATCCGGTCAAATGTCATCTTCTCTCCCAGCAACATCCGTGTCCGGGTGTTCAGAGCCCTCACATGGTCCAAAAGGTACTGCACCCGTTGCTTCTCATCCCGGTGCGCTGTTCTTTGGTAGCTGCTTAAATTTGCCAAAAGATTCTCTGATTCCTCCAGAATATCCTTCAGCGTTTTTCCATGCTTCGCATCCGCAATCTCATAATCCGGCAGTATTTTATAGTCCCTCGAAAAACGCATACTGGTCCGACGCCAGAAAGGTCCCTCCGTATACCACTGAATATCAATATCATCATACCGGCTCTTGCAAAGTGTCAGATCCAGATACTGAGCCGCCATCGCGTTTAACGCCGCTTCAGACATTACAATTCCTCCATTCATTTTTAGTCCATCATCACGCTCTTAATATAGGCCGTTATAGAATCCCCGGTCGCAAGCCACAAGCCTTCCTCCTTCTTCATCCCCGCAAGTAGCTCTTCCAGCATAAAAATACGCCCCTGTTCTCCCGTTGCCTGTGGATCAAGCTGGAGATTCAGCAGTGTTCCCCAGCGTCTGGCCCCTTCCCACTCGTATCTCCAGTTTGCCAGCACATCATCCATTGCCGCCGACCTGGCTTGTCCCGGCGGAATCGGCGGATCAAAAGCAAATGTGAAATATGGCAGATCAAACAATTCCCAGTGAATCGGAAGTTCCACCAGCCCCGTTGCCGGGTGGACATAAGGAATATCGTCATCCGAAAGAGAGCTACTGTAGGAAAAATCCAGCTCCTTCAAAATCTCCAGGGTATCTTCATTGATCTCCCCCTCCGGCATCCGAAAGCCGCTGACCTTGCGCCCTGTAATCTGCTCCAGGCTGTCTTTTGCTCTTTTTAAAATTCTTCTCTGCTCATCCCTTGAAAAACGCGCCAGAATCTCGTGCTCATCCCCATGACAGCCGATTTCGTGTCCTCTACCCGCGATCTCGCGCACTTGATCCGGATATTCCCTAGCAATGGCTCCCGGTACAAACCAGGTAGCCTTCACCTGATGGGCGTCCAGGGTATCCAGAAGCCTGGGAAGCCCAAACTCCATACCAGTTCGCCCCAGCCTCAGAATGTCCCCGCTCTTCACATCAATATCTGGATAATAGATCCTTCCATAATATTCCCCATCCAGATTGACGCTGATCATTGCCCCGCAGCTCTTTCCCTGGGGCCAGATACTCCTCTCCTTACGCATGAGCTTCATCCTCCAACATCCTTCTGTGATAATCCGCAATTTCTAGACAGGTGGCGCACCAAATCTCCTGGTTGTCCGCCAGATACCGGCAGAATTTCTCCAACAGAACCGCTCTGCCCGGAGTCCCGCCGATCTGGGGATGAAACGCAGAGGAACCGGAATTTCCATAGCGGATCATTCCTTCCACCTCACGTACCCAGTTACCATAGACCACATCATAGGGCGCAATTCTTGGCATCCCTTCCAGCACGGCGGGGTAGGAATTTAA
>CASECT010000063.1 GCA_949286525.1 uncultured Eubacteriales bacterium
TTACCGTGACATCATCAAAGGTACCCGGGAACTGATGTCCACAGTCATCAACAACCGGTTGAACAATGCCATGAAATACCTGGCGGCCATTACCATCGTCATGTCCATCCCCACGATTATTTCGGGACTCTGGGGTATGAATGTCAGCGGAAAGTGGATGCCGCTGTCCACCACCCCGTACGGTTTTGGCATTTTGTGTCTGATCACGCTGGCGATCTGCATTGCGGCGATGATTATCTTAAAGCGGAGGAAGATGCTGTGACGAAGGCGCGCGGGTAACCTTATCCGGCAGCGGAGATGATTGTCAGCAGCCGGTTTCCCGCGGCAGGCAGCCCTTGTATTTTTTGTAAACCCTGGAAAAATAGCTGTAGCTGGAATAACCCAGGAGATCGGCGATCTCCGTGAGGGAATATCCGCGGCCGAGGATCAGTTCCTCGGCCGCGTCTGTTTTTACGGTATGGATGCAGTCGGTAATGGTCAGGCCTGTCTCCCGATGGAACTGGCGTGACAGATGCGTGCGTTCTGCGCCGACATGCGCGGTCACGTCCGCCGCGGTCAGCGGCTGATGCTTGTGACTGTGGATGTATTCCACAGCCCGCTGTACGGTGTGGGAATACCCGCGGACATTGTTTTGGCGGTATTCTTTTTTCAGCTTGTCCAGCAGGGCAAGGATGCAGTTTTCCAGGTCTGTCTGGTTTTTCGCTTTCGTGATCTCCACGAAGGCGTTTTTTTTGAGCATTTCCGTGATGTTGGAGGGCAGGCCGGCTTTTGAGGCGGAGTCGGTGCATTTTGCCACATGGGTGGCGACATAGAGCTTAAAGACTTCAAAATCTGTGGAGATATAGGGCATGACGATGGAGAAGAGATTGTGCTGCCGGAGTTTTTTGTAGGCGTCGAAACTGCCGATGGCGGGAATCTCATCGATAAACAGAAGCTGCTCCTGCATTTTTTTCCCAAAGTCCTGTTCCTGTTCCGCCTCCAGAAGATACTGATCATTCATATAGTCGGATTTCACGGATATTTGCCCTCCTTTTGACATAAAATTAGCACAATCATTCGAAAAAAGCAACATTTGTGAAAAAGAAAGCGGCAAGGCGGGGATATAATAAAAGAAAAATGGAGGAGGAAACATATGGATGACAGCAGATATCAGGTAAAGCTGACGAAAAAGGAAAACAAAAACGGAGGCCCCACGCTGGTTATGTCCGAGTCGTCGGGCAGGAAATTTATCGAGCAGGACGGCCTGTTCTTTAAGGACCTGGCGGGAGACGGCGCGCTGCACCCCTACGAGGACTGGCGGCTTTCGCCGGAGGAGAGAGCGGAGGATCTGGCGGATCGCCTGAGTGTGGATCAGATGCTGGGATTGATGCTCCACACACCGCAGCAGATGCTGCCCGGTTACAGCAACCCTTATCTCGGACTTTCCACTTATGACGGAAAGAATTATCCCGAGACGGACGGCAGCGTTCCGGTTTACGCGATGACGGATCAGCAGAAGGAGTTTGTGGGCAGGGATTTTGTCCGCCATTATCTCCTTTCCATCGTGCCGGACGCCCATGGCAGCGCCATGTGGGTCAACCAGATGCAGGCGGCGGCTGAGGCGGCGCCCTTCGGCGTGCCGGTCAGTGTCAGCACCGACCCCAGACACGGGTGTACAGCGACTGATGAGTTTAACGCCGGCGCGGGAGGCGCGATTTCCCATTGGCCGGAAAATATCGGTATGGCGGCTACTTTCGACCCTAAGCTGGAGCGGGAGTACGCGCGCATCGCCGCGAAGGAATACCGGGCTATGGGTCTGACGACGGCGCTGTCGCCTCAGATTGATATCGGAACGGAGCCGAGATGGGGTCGATACAGCGGAAGCTACGGGGAGAGTAGCCGTCTCGCTGCGGATATGGCCCGAGCCTACTGCGACGGTATGCAGACGACAGAGGAAAGCCCAGATGGCTGGGGAGCGGACAGCGTGATCGCCATGGCGAAACACTGGCCGGGAGCCGGAGCGGTGGAAGCCGGAAGAGAGGCGCATTTCCCCTGTGGAAAATACGCGGTGTACCCGGGAGGAAATTTTGAGGATCATCTGATTCCCTTTACTGAGGGAGCCTTTGATCTCTCCGGGGGAACCGGGAAGACGGCGGCCATCATGCCCTCCTACATCATCGCTGCCGGACAGGATCAGGAGAATGGCGAGGATGTGGGAATTGCTTTTAACCGATACCTGATGACAACGCTGCTGCGGGAAACATACGGATATGATGAGATGGTCTGCACAGACTGGGGGCTGACGGATCCGCTTGGGCCCATGAATCTGATGATCGGCGGGAAATGCTGGGGTGTGGAAGCCCTGAACCCGGCAGAGCGCTGCCTGAAGATTATCGAGGCCGGAAACGACCAGTTTGGCGGTTTGTCGGATATCCATCGTCTGAAAGACGCTTACGCCCTGGGCGTGAAAAAATACGGTCAGGATGCCATGGAGCAGCGGATTCGCCAGTCGGCGGTACGGATTCTGAGAAATCTGTTTCGCATCGGGCTCTTTGAGAATCCCTATACGGAGCCAGAGCGGGCGAACGAACTGGTGGGAACGGAGGAATACTGCGCCCGGGGGTTTGACGCTCAGCTCAAATCGGTTGTCATGCTGAAAAACCGCAGGCAGGCGCTTCCCCTGGCAAAAAAGACAAAGGTGTATGTCCCAAAACAGTATTCCCCGGCGGGCAGAAACTGGATGATGCGTATGGATCCGGAGATAAACGAAATTCCGGTGCCGGCGGAGATACTGAACAAGTATTTCACTCTGGTAGACACGCCGGAGGAAGCGGATGCGGCTATCGTCTTTATGCGAATGCCGAAAAATGAGAAGACGGGAATGGATTCCGGTTACAGCCTGGCGGACAGGGAGGCCGGGGGAAACGGCTATGTTCCCATCACAAGACAATACCGGCCCTACACGGCAGAGTATGCCAGAGAGGAGAGCCTGGCGGGAGGAGATCCCCGGGAGGATTTTGTCAACCGCTGTTACAAGGGTAAGACGGTTACTGCTTATCAGGCGGCGGATCTGGACGCGCTGCTGGAGACGAGAAAGGCCATGGGGGATAAGCCTGTCATTGCCTGCGTCTCCTCGGACGGTCCCATGGTTGTATCGGAGTTTGAGCGTGAAGCGGACGGCATGCTTATGGGCTTTGGCGTTACTTACGAGGTGTTTCTGCAGCTTGTCTGCGGGGATGCGGAACCCTGCGGTCTGCTGCCCTTCCAGATGCCTGCGAACATGAAGACCATCGAGCAGCAGCAGGAGGATGTTCCCTTTGATGTGGAGTGTCATGTGGATTCGGAAGGCCATGTGTATGACTTTGCCTTCGGAATGAGCTGGAGCGGCGTGATCGCAGACGAGCGCGTGGCGCGTTACGGAAGGAAGTAGTTGAGAAAACAGTAAAGAACGGAGCAGACAAACCTGGATATGGTATGGACATGAGGCGCAGCCCTGTCGGCAAAAGACAAATTTTGTCGGCGGGGCTGTCTTTTGTCTTCAGGGTTGGTGTCGAATTTTTGTGTCAGGACAGCGGGCTTGCAGTTGCTTTGGAGGGACTTGGCAATTATTCTACAGTTGATTTGGGAGAACATGGTAACTGCGCTGCAGTTGATGCGGGAGAAGATGACGAGAAATACCCCTGGAATCTGAAAATTTGTGTGATGATGGTAGTGATGGCAGGGGGAATACGGTCGGGAGAGGGAAAAGGCGGCGGGATACCGTCATGAACAGAAAGCTGGCTTACCTGCAGTGGCCTCGAAATGTGAGAGGAAGTAAAATCTACCCGCCGTCCGCAAACAGACATTGTCCGAACCGTGAAACTGTGGTAAATTATTCTCATAGTACTTCGATACGGATTGAGGTGTGTTGCCAGGGGCGGGTAAAACGCATCAGAAAGAATAAGCAGGAGAGGAGATTGCCATGTGGCTTGCGGATCAATGGAAGGATTATGAAGTGATTGACTGTTCCGGCGGGGAGAAGCTGGAGCGCTGGGGGAAATATATCCTCCTGCGGCCGGATCCTCAGGTTATCTGGGACACGCCCAAGAAGAATCCCCGCTGGAGGGAGCTGAACGCTCACTACCATCGCAGTAAAAAGGGAGGCGGCGAGTGGGAGTTTTTCGATCTCCCCCAGCAGTGGAGCATCGGCTACCGCAGCGGGCATCTGGATCTGACCTTTCATCTGAAACCCTTCAGCTTTAAGCATACGGGGCTTTTCCCGGAGCAGGCGGCCAACTGGGACTGGTTTTCGGAGCTGATCCGTCAGAGAAAGGCGGAGCGTCCCGGTCAGCCCATCAAGGTGCTGAACCTTTTTGCTTACACGGGCGGAGCTACCGTTTCCGCCGCGGCAGCGGGAGCGCAGGTAACCCATGTGGACGCCTCCAAGGGAATGGTAACCTGGGCAAAGGAGAACGCGGTTTCCTCCGGCCTGAAGGACGCGCCGATCCGCTGGATTGTGGATGACTGCAAGAAATTTGTGGAGCGGGAGATTCGCCGGGGAAACCATTACGACGCTGTCATCATGGATCCCCCATCCTACGGCAGGGGGCCAAAGGGAGAGATCTGGAAGATCGAGGAGGCGGTTTTCCCGCTGATTGAGCTCTGCAGCCAGCTTTTGACAGAGCAGCCGTTGTTTTTCCTGGTAAATTCCTATACCACCGGACTGCAGCCGACGGTGCTGCGCTATATGATCGCCACGGCGCTGAAGAAGTACGGAGGAACGGTGGAGGCCGACGAGATCGGTCTCCCGGTAACGGCCAGCGGTCTGGCGCTGCCCTGTGGAGCCAGCGGGCGATTTGCCGGAACCGTCTGAGCGGCAGTCTGCAGAACAAAGAACCGGGGATCAAGGCCGGGCGGAAATGACTGGTATTTGAAATTTTACAACAGCAGGAGGAGAAAAAAATGAGCAAATATCTGCTTGCCATGTCTTTTGGGACGATGGAATTTGACATTCAGGAGGATGCGGAGGGACTGCATGTGGTCATGGCTTCGCCGGAGAGAAATCTGACGGTGGTGCCGGAAGTGGCTGAGCGCCGGGACGGTGCGATTGTGCTGGAAACCGGGGAGGGGGACTACCGGATGCACTTTGAACTCCGGGAGAAGGGGGATGGCTACGATGTGACGGCGGAGATTCCGCTCGTGGGGCCTTTCCGGGGGACGGCGTCCCCGGCGGATCAAGTGCTGGCCGCGGAAAAGAAACGCCGGGAGGCGATGGAAACCTTTCTGGCCGAGGCAAACCGGAAGGAACCGGTAAAACGGAGCGAAGAGGAGATTGACGCTCTGGTGGAGGAACTTCTGTCAAAGATGACGCTGGAGGAGAAAATCGGGCAGATGACCCAGTCCGGAGGTCTGGATACCAGCGCCATCGGAAATGAGGTGGAACAGAAACTGCCGCTGAAGGAGCAGATCCGGCGGGGACTGCTGGGGTCCATGATCGCGATGGCCTCCCCGGTAGACCTCTTCGAGCTGCAGAAGCTGGCGGTGGAGGAATCCCGGCTGGGAATCCCGCTGCTCTACTGCAGAGATGTGATTCACGGACAGGAGACGGTATTTCCGATCCCCTTGGCATGGGCCTGCTCTTTTGACCCGGATCTAGTGGAGGAGTCCGCGGCTGTGGCTGCCCGGGAGGCGTCTGCCATCGGCGTTATGGTGGCGTTTGCCCCGATGCTGGATATTGCCCGGGATCCCCGCTGGGGGAGGATCGCCGAGGGACACGGGGAGGATCCCTACCTGGACGCCCGGATGGGGGAGGCTGTCGTGCGTGGCTACCAGGGCGATGACCTTTTGAAAAAGGATACGGTCGGCGCCTGCCTGAAGCATTTCCTCGGCTACGGGGCTGTGGAGGGCGGACGGGATTATAACACCTGTGAAATCTCGGAAGTTACACTGCGCAACACTTATCTGCCGCCATTTACGACGGGGGTCAGAGCCGGCGCGTCCATGGTGATGAGCGCCTTTACCGTGTTAAACGGCCGGCCGATCACCGCCAGCCGCCAGTATCTCCATGATCTGCTGAGAGACGAGTTGAGCTTCGATGGCTGCGTGGTGTCGGATTACGGCGCTGTGGCCGAGACGATCGTTCACGGCTGCGCCGAGGACGGCGCGGACGCCGCAGTCAAATGTCTGGACGCTTCGGTGGATATGGAGATGGCTACCGGGCTGTATCTGGAAAATCTTCCCGCCAAGGTCCGGGAAGGCGTGGTGCCGGAATCGGTCGTTGATGATGCGGTGCGCAGAATCCTGAAGCTGAAATATCAGCTCGGTATCATGGATTGCCCTTACCGTTATCTGCGGCCGGAGGATGAGAAGGAAATTTTCTCTGACGAGAAGAGAGCCCTCTCCAGAAAACTGGCGCAGGAGTCCATGGTCCTTCTGAAAAATGACGGTATGCTTCCCCTCGGGAAGGAGAAAAAGATTGCCCTGATCGGGCCGAAGGCGGAGTCGAAAGATCTGCTGGGGACCTGGCAGAGCAGCACGAAGGGCAGCGAGACGGTTACCCTCCGGGAGGGGTTGGCCCATGCCGGTTACGAGGTAAATGCAGTCCCCACCGCAAAGACCGGAGACCTCTCCGGGGAGGAGCGAGCGCGGATCGAGGCGGCTGTGACGGCTGCGGATGTGATTCTTCTCGCCCTGGGAGAAGATTCCGAGGACAGCGGCGAGGCTTCCTGCCTGCAGGATATCGAGCTGCCGGAACTGCAGAGAGAACTGGCGGAGATCGCCCTCGGCAGCGGCAAGCCGGTGGCGGCTATTCTCATCAGCGGCCGGCCTCAGGTTATCACGGATCTCTCCGGAAAGGCGAACGCGATTCTGGAAGCCTGGTTCCCGGGATGTGAAGCCGGAAACGCCATCGCCGATATCATCAGCGGTGCTGTCAATCCCTCCGGCAAGCTCTGTGTTTCCTTCCCGAAGGCCCTGGGGCAGGTTCCGGTATACTACAATCATCTGAACACCGGCCGCCCGCAGCTTGAAGAAGGCCAGCGTTTCCTGACCGGCTACCTGGATGGAAGCATGCGGCCTCTCTATGATTTCGGCTATGGCCTCTCCTACACCAGCTTCGCTGTGGAGAATGTAAAATTGTCCGCGGAGATTTTCCATCCCGGCGACACCCTGACGGTAACCGCGGATGTGGTCAATACCGGCGAACGATCCGGCGCCGAGGTACTGCAGCTCTATATTCATGATGTGGCCGCCTCTATCGCGAGACCGGTAAAAGAGTTGAAGGGATTTGAGCGGGTGGAACTGGCGCCGGGCGAAAGACGGCAGATAACTTTCGCGCTGACCAACGAGACGTTCTCCTTCTGCGGGCTGGATCTCAAAGAGACCATAGAACCGGGAAAGGTGGAGATTTTCCTGGGAACATCCTCCAGAGACTGCGATCTTGTGAAGATGGAAATTGCCATCGAGATGTGATATACTTGGCAATATAAAATATCTCCGGGAAAGAGACGGGTAAAAAGCTGCCGGGGGTGGCGGACAGAGGGGGAGTGAGAATCGGATGAGGGGGAACAAAGAAACAGAGGGCCGGAAAGAGAACCGGGATCGGCCGGAGGACAGTCTGCGCATCGCGATCTGCGACGATGACCTGCCGGCGGCCCGGGAACTGGCGCTTATCATCGAAAAGATCCTCGGGGAATGGGAGGAGCGGGCCGGGATCCGGATTTTTACAAACGGCCCCGATCTCCTCTCCCAGGCTTCGGAGGATCAGATTGTATTTCTCGAGGTGGACATGCCGGATATGGATGGCATGGAGGTGGGCCGGAAACTCCGGGAGATGGGGATGGACTGTCCCATCATCATCGAGACCGGGATGGTGGGGCGGTTCAAGGAGGCGTTCGCCATCGGGGCTCTGCGCTATGTGACAAAGGCGTTCTCCGAGGATGAAATCAGGGAGGCCCTGGAGTGCGTGGTAAAGGACCGCATCGGCTGGCGGAAGATCGAAGTCTACGACAAACGGATTTCCCTGAGCCTGCGGCAGCGGGACATTGACCGGATTCTCGCCTACAACAGTTATGTGCTGCTGGAGGCAAAAGGGCATACCTTCCGCCGGGAGGAGTCCCTGGCATCTGTGGAACGGGAACTGGACGGGCGGCTCTTCGCCAGAATCAGCCGGTCCGAGATCGTGAATATGAGCAGGGTCACAGAGCTGGATCTGAAGCGGGACCGCGTTTATATAGGGGAGAGGGAGTGCGCCGTATCAAAGCGCTGCCGGAAGGACTTCGAGGAGAAGATGATGCGCTTTGATCTCTATGACAGGCAGAAGCTGCGGTAATAGGCCGGGCAGGGCAGGCCGGAGAACGGACGCGGGATGGCGGAGCATGACCCCAAAAGGTTGCGGAAGGGCGACGGAACAGGCGCGGGATATCGGATGGGGAGGCAAATATGGGATTAGGGGAAGTTTTGATTCAGTATCTTCTGGAGGCTGTAAAGTTTTCTCTGGGAAATGAAGTTTTCTGCAAAAAGAGACAGAACTATATGGTGCTTCTGCTGGGGGCGGCGGCATATGTTCCTATGTGGCTTTTGCTGCGGGAATACGTGCCGTTTTTTAGGAGCTTTTTTGCTTATCTGGAGCTGCTGGCCTTTGTGTTTCTTTCCCTTCGCTGTCCGGTGTGGGAGCGATGCGCGGCCTTTCTGAAGCTTTATCTTTTTGTAGTCGTCTGCGACAGCCTGATCGACATTCCCTGGGAGCTGCGGGGAATGGCACGGAGCATTGTCTGGGAGGATGCCTTCCATATCTATGTGATTCAGAATCTGATTATCATTCTTCTGCTATGCCTTATTTATATAGGAAGAGAATGCCTGCCGGCGAACCTCCGCGCTGCCCTGGGGCAGTTTGCGGAAAAGTATTTTTTCGCCATCGGGGGAGTGGTTGTCTTCGCGGCGCTCCTGCTTTTGCGGGGCCTGGACATTGCCGCAACTGACGTGGCGGATGACGCTGCGAGGCGGACGCTGGGTTTCATCCGGGAGGGTGGCGCTGTGGCAGCGGGATTTCTCGGACTTTTGTTTTTTGCCATTCAAACCGCGAATGAGCGGCTTCAGATGATCCGGCGGCAGCAGGACCGGTATCTGCAAAAACAGCAGGAATATTATGAACTTCTTCTGGAAAAGGAACAGGACACCCGGGCCTACCGCCACGATATGCAGCGGCACCTGCTGAACCTCTACGCCCTGCAGAAGGAGGAGGGAAAGGAAGAGCAGGTGCGGGCGTATCTGCGGGAGCTTATGGAGGGACTGGATGAGATACAGAAAAAGGTGTATGTCACGGGAAACGATGTGATCGACGTGCTGACCAGCGCATATCTGGCCAGACTGGATTCGGCGGTGGAGATAACCTTTGACTGTCAGCTGCAGCCGCCGCCGAAGATCGGGGACATGGATCTGTGCACCATTTACGGGAACCTTCTGGAGAACGCGGTGGAGGAGCTGCAGCGGGGACAAAAATTGCAGATGGAAGGGGCAAAACCGGATGATAGGATGGGCGCCGCTGCGGAAGGAAGTGTCCTGCGAAGAAAGGAAGGAGAAATGCCGGATAAACGGATGCTGCGGGTGGAGATCACAAGCGGCCGCTTCTGGTTCCGTATCCGTATGGAAAATTCGCTGTCAAAGCCGGAAGCGGAGTTGCAGGTGGCTCAATCTGATGGAAAACGAACGTGGAAGGATGATGAGAAAAACCACGGGCTGGGTCTTTCCAATGTAAAGAGGACGGTGGAAAGACGGAACGGGACGTATGAAGCGGAGAGGACAGAGGAGCGGTATATCGTGACGGTAACGCTGCCGAAGGGAGCCAGAGGAACCGTTTGACGAGTTATCTCAACGCTTGGCGAGTTATGGTTGCGGCGGAGAAAACGAGATGTTACGATATAAATAGAAAACGAGAATGTGTTGCGTCTGCTTAGGCAGAGGGAAGGAAAGAGGGGGCGGTGTTATGAATGCGATCGGAAAAAAGAAACGCGGCGTCTGGATTGGTATCTATGTTCTTGCGGAGGTGTTTGCCTTTGTGGCGTATCTTTTCGCGGGGGCGCTGGTAATGACAGGGCGGGAAGACGGGATGATGCTGGATGAAATCTGGAGCGCGGTTCGGATTCTGCTGTTTCTTGTGATCGCCGCGGCTGAGATCGGTTACGCGTTGATCTGGCGCGCGGCGGTCATGTACCGGGGGATTCGGCACAGAACATTCTGGATGATCCTGAACATTATTTCCTGGGTGCTTCGTGCGAATCTGATTCTGATTTTTGCGGGCGTGATAACGCAGGATTGGATGTCCGCCGCTCCGGAACCGTTGTCAACACTGCTTTTTCTTGCCGCGGGTTTTCCGCCTTCGGGCCTTCTGTATGCAGTACTGGTATGGCACGATATCGTGATCTGGCTGAATGAGCCGAAGGAGGACGGAAGGAAGACGAAGCTTCGTTAGCGGAGGGGGAATATTTTGATAGCGAAGAAGAAGGTCATCATAGGAATTATGATTGTCTGCGTGCTTCTGCTGACAGCAGCCTGTCTGTTGTCAGTGCCACCGGAAGAGATTGGGAACCGTCTGCTTTCCGATACACAAAAAGCGGAACAAAAACCGGTGTATGCCGCAGGGTTTTCCAATAAAGCCGCGTTTCAGGAAGAGGGGATCTTTTTTATATCCGGAACGCGGCTCTGTTTTTATGACTGCGGACAGGAACGGGAATATGTGCTCTGTTCCGATTCCGGATGCAGGCATACATCGGAGACGTGCAGTGCCTATATTGGAGGTAAGCGTCTCTATGGAGGCTACGCCATGCATCAGGGACGGGTCTATGTCATGTATG
>CASECT010000064.1 GCA_949286525.1 uncultured Eubacteriales bacterium
CTGCGGATGCCCAGATGGGGAACCTATGTAAAATACGACAAGGACTGTACCGATATGGAGGAGGAGAAGAGCACGGCCATTGTGATCGCGGACTGGCTGGGAGAAAAAAAGGATTTCTACGCCAGAAGAGCGACAGAACAAATTCCCTATGAGGGTACGGGATATACGCTTCTTCTCATGGACCGGAATTATATGGACTTTGTTTACGGTGTGCCGGAAATGGGAAAAACCCACAGCCGGGATTATTTTAACTGGCAGTATGACAGAAGCGCGCTGGCCATGAATGAGAATGGGGAGTATCAGTCGAACGGTCAGGCGGGGGTACTTCTCGCCGGAACGTTTGTCGCCGGGGAGAACGCGTCCTTCGGGGCGCAGCTCCAGTATGACGTGATAGACAGCAGCAGTTCGGTGGCGGGCCTGCTGACGATTGAGATTACAGGGCTGGACGGATCGGTCCGGACAGTGGAGCAGCCGCTGATGGCCTCGGACCATCAGGCAGCGATCGACAGTTTTTCTCTTGCCCAGGGGGAGACTTATTCCGTAAGAGTAACGGGAGAAGAAGGGGCAGAGATAGTCCTGAAACAGATCGATTATTACAGAAACTAGAAAGGAAAAAGCGATGGAGAAGAGAGACAGAACGTTTCTGGCGGCACTGGCGGTTTTCGCGGTGCTCTGTGTGGGAAGGTTTTTTGAACACACTCTGAATTTTCACTCTGCGCCCATGGGTATCCTGCAGCAGTACCGCTTTGCGGAACTGGCGACAGCAGTGTATTTTGCAGTATTGTTTCTCCTGTACGGCATAATGCTGAGAAAGATGGAGGCAAAGGAAAAAACAATCGCATATTTTATGATGGCGTTTCTGTCCGTGTTCGCATTCCCCATGTATCTTCCCGCGAACTATTTCGGGGCAATGGACATTTATGCCTGGATGGCGCTTTTTGTGGCGGCGGGATGTCTGATTCTTGAAAAAGGCGAATGGCTGATCGTGCCCCTGAGCCTGGCCGCGACGACAGTCAGTCCGATGGCTCTGTTCGGAAGTCAGTGTATGCTGGTGCTTCTGCTGCCTTACAGGTACCTGAGTACAGAGAAGAAAAAATATCTGTTGCTGGGCATTCTGTCGTTGGCGGCTTCCCTTGTGGGGGTGGGACTTACCGTTGCTCTCCGGTTTTTCTCCACGGATGTGCAGCAGGTACTTTCGCCGCGGAAATTTCTGGTACTCGCGGTAATGATGTGCCCGTATCTGCTCATGGTGGGGACTCTTTTTCGGGGGATTTTTTCAGACGCTTCCCGTCGGATGAAAAAGTGCTATGGACTTCTTTTGGCGGGATGGATTCCGGCTGCCGCAGTTTATCTGATAACCGCTGACTACAGCAGAGTATTTTATCAGGTATTTTTCTATTTTATCTTTCTGATTCTGATGATGCTTACCTTTGGAGACACGGCGGTGTCTTCGGCAATGGAAAAAATGAAGGAAAAGGTTCTTTCCTGGGTTCCGATTCCGGCTGTTTTGATAGCGTACCCATTCCTGTTTCTGACATTCTGGATATCCGGGCCGGTGCCGCTTCTGGTGGAGAAGATTCTGGGACATTGAGAAAGCTGGAGGTTATTGTGTTTAAGAGAGAATACAGCACAAAAGAAAAAGAAATCATAAAATTCATGTTTATGCTGACGATCTTCGGATTTGCGGCCTTTCTCTGCAATTATCACGGAGTTGTCCGATCTTACAATACCACAATGCTGGCATTGTCCTACGAGTATGGTTTTACCTCAAGGGCGCTTCTGGGAACGCTGTATCATATGCTGGATGCGGTGCTGCCGGTCAACATGATGGATTATCAGATGGTACTTCGCTTCGCGCAGATTGTGACCGCGTTGTTTTTCCTGTTTCAGTTTGCGTTTTCCTGGCTCTGCCTGCGGCGGACAAGAGGGGAAAATCTCAGAGTATGTGAATATATTCTGTTGGCCTTCAATTTCTTGTCCATAGCGACATTTTCTTCCGGATACAACTTTTTCCGCGTAGATCTTTTTATGGTCGTGGTATGCATGACGGGAGCGCTGCTGCTGATATACGGGAAAGCGGAGTGGCTGGTTATCCCCCTGTCCGCGCTGGGAGTAATGTTTCACCAGGGATATGTCTTCATGTTTTTCAACGTGGCGCTGGTACTTTTGATTTACAAGTTCCTGAGCGGAGACAGGAAGAGCAGGTGGAAATACGGGACGATTTTTGTTCTGTCTTTCCTGTTGGGATCGGCGCTGTTTCTCTGGTTCGAGTTTTTCAGCCGGTCAAACGGATATCTCTACTATGATCAGATCCGGCAGGAGGCGGTTGCCCTCTCGGAAAACGGGTATCATCTGACATTATTGCAACATGAGGTGCTGGGGATCGACCTGACGGACTCCGAGTGGGAACTGAGGAAATACAATATAGTACAGACGCCGTTTTTCCTGTTGATATGTCTGCCTTACCTCATCATGCTGATTGGCTTTTTTGTCCGCCTGATTCGTCAGGCGGAGGGGAAGACAGAGAAATGGAAATATCTGTTTCTTCTGATTGGTTCCGGAACGATGCTGCCGGACTTTATCCTCAAATGCGATTTCGGCCGCTGGTTCTACGCGGTGCTGGTCTACTATACGATTATTCTGGTGGCTCTGTGCGCCATGAGAGACCGTCTTGCCGAAACGGAACTGGTCAGGATAGGGGAGAGGCTGAAAAGCAGGCCGTGGGCAATGCTGCTGCTTCTGGTGCCGATTCTTTTCGGCCCTTTCTGGGACGTGGATATCAATATATTTATGGAGCATATCAGCACATGGCTCAATGCGAATCTTCTGCATTGGTTTAACTTTTAGGAAAGAGGAGGGTATCAGATGCCTGGAAGAACAAACGAAACCATCGATCTTTTTGTGCCGGGGAGACTCTGCCTATTTGGAGAACACAGCGACTGGGCGGGGCTGCACCGGATGATCAATTCCGGGATTGTGCCGGGACAGGCCATTGTCTCGGGAATCGAGCAGGGGATTTACGCCACGGTCAGCGCGGCGGATCAGTTCATCATCGAGAGTGATCTGACCGAGGACAGCTTTGTATGCGATATGGACACAGCCCTCCTGCGAAAGAAGGCCAATGAGGGAGGCTACTACTCCTATGTGGCCGGGGTGGCTTCCTATATGAACGAGTACTACAGTGTGGGCGGGCTGCGGATCCATATCACAAAACAGACGCTGCCTGTCAAGAGCGGTCTCTCCTCCAGCGCGGCAATTTGTGTGCTGGCGGCCCGGGCCTTCAATCAGGTGTATAAACTGCGCATCAGTATTGTGGGCGAGATGCAGATCGCCTTTTACGGGGAGCAGCGGACCCCCTCCCGCTGCGGGCGTCTGGATCAGGCCTGCGCTTATGGTGTGAAGCCGGTACACATGGTTTTTGACGGAAATGAGATCGAGACCAGACCGCTGAAGATCGCGAAACCTCTCTATTGGGCCATAGCGGACCTGAAAGCTTCCAAGGACACGGTAAAGATTCTTTCGGATCTGAACAAGTGCTATCCCTTTGCGGAGGATGACCGGGAGAGATCAGTGCATGAAGCACTGGGAGAGGACAACGCCGAGATTGTGGAGAAAGCGATGGCCTGTATCGAGAACGGGGATGTGGAGGAGTTAGGGCATCTAATGACCGTTGCCCAGCAGAATTTCGACAGAAAGGTGGCGCCCGCCTGCCCGGAAGAACTGAACTCGCCGGTGCTCCACTCAGTCCTGAACGATCCGCATATCCAGCCCTGGATTTACGGATGCAAGGGCGTCGGCTCCCAGGGGGACGGGACCGTGCAGTTCCTTGCGCGGGATGAGGAGAGCCGGGAGAAACTGATCCGCTATCTGGAGGAAGAGCGCGGAATGGAAGCCTTTACGCTGACCCTGAAACCTCAGCAGAAAGTGAGGAAGGCGGTTATCCCGGTGGCCGGATTCGGCACCCGGCTGTACCCGGCTACAAAGGCTATCAAGAAGGATTTCCTTCCGGTGCTGGATCGGGATGGAATGTTCAAGCCGGTCATTATGGTGCTTCTGGAGGAGCTGATCGCGTCCGGCATCCAGGAAATCTGCCTGGTCATCGGGGAGGATGAAAAACCGGTATACGATGCGTTTTTTGCGCGTATGTCCGAGGAAAATTATGAGAAGCTCCCGGAGGAGAAGCGGAAATATGAAGACTTTATCGTGGGTCTGAAGTCGAAAATTCACTATGTATATCAGCGTGAGCGAAAAGGGTTTGGTCATGCGGTGTATCAGAGCTGCGAATTCGCGGACGGGGAGCCGGTGCTGCTTCTGCTGGGGGATACCATCTATGAGTCCGCCATCGGAAAGACCTGCAGCCAGCAGATGATCGATACCTATGAGGAGTACGGACAGCCGGTTATCTCCATGCACGAAATTCCGCTGGAGGAAGTGGTTCACTACGGCATCATGAGGGGCGAATGGGCAGACGACAAAGAGCGCTACGCGGTGCTCGAAGAGATTGCGGAAAAACCCACGGAAGAGTATGCAAAAGATCATCTGAAGATGATCTATAAGCAGAAGCAGGAAAAATACTATGCTGTTTTCGGCCAGTACATCCTGACGAAGGAAGTGTACGACGTTCTGGAAAAAAATATCCGGGAGGGGAATTACAGCCGCGGAGAGATACAGCTGACAGACGCGCTGGAAGAAGTGCGAAAGAATTCCGGTATGATGGGATGCCGGATTCAGGGACAGTCCTACGATGTGGGGCTGCCGGAGATGTATATCGACACAATCTCCCGGTTTGGAAAAGATTTTTAGAGCGGCGGAGCAACAGTTGGGAATGGGGACTTTAAAACAAAAGAAAAAAATATTTTGTATAGTGATAACGGCGGCCGTCTTCGTCGCGGCAGAAATATTTTTCTTCAGAAACATTATCTTTCAGGGTGCCTTTTTCGGAGACCGCGGAGATGGTAGGCTGACAATGCTGCTGGCGGAACATTGGTGGAATGTTTTCCGTGGGAAGGAACCGTTTTTTGAATTGCGCATGTTCTATCCGGCGGAAAACGTTATCGGCTATACGGATATGATGCTGGGACTGGGCGTTCTGCACAGTCTGTTTCGGGGATTGGGGATGGATATGTATGGGGCGTACCGTCTCGCCCTGATCAGTGTGCATGTGCTGGGAACGGCAGTGCTTTTTCTGGTTCTGAAGAAAAAGTTCAGGCTGGAGACAGGCTGGTCCATGGTGGGAGTTGTCTCCTTTTCCTATAGCAATGTATATGCGATGCTTCTGGGACATACGCAGCTGATGATGCTCAGTTTTGTTCCGCTGCTGGTTCTTTTTCTGATAAATATCGTCGAAACCTTTTCCCGAAAACGACGGCAGTGCAATATCTGGGCCATATTCTTTATAGCGTCTTTTGTGCTGACAATGTATACGTCCTGGTATATTGCTTTCTTTACCGCCCTTTTTCTGCTGTTGTTTGGCAAGGTGTTTTTGATCAGGGGAATATGCGGCCAGCGTCAGATACTGATAGAAGCGCTCAGACGGATGCGGGGGAGATGGGTTGATATCATCTGCTGGATTTTTCTGGCGGCGTTGCTGATGATTCCTTTTCTCAGAGTCTACCTGCCGGTTATGATGCAGACCAGCGGATATGACTGGCTGGAGACCGCGGCTTTTCTGCCGGAAGCGGCAGATCTGATCAATGTGGGAACGAATAATCTGGCGGAGGGATGGCTCATGGAGCTTCTGGATCTGGATGCCAGAGGTTATGTGGGAGAAATCAAACAGGGCTATCCTCTCGTTTTCTGGTTTCTGTTTCTGATATTGTTCCTGTGGTTGACAGACAGCGAGAAGAAGGAGAACGCCAGGAGGCGTTTTTGGATACAATGTCTGGGAATCTCGTGTATCATCGGCGTTTCCCTGACACTGAGGCTGAGCGCAAACGGGCTTTCCCTGTGGAGATTTGTCTATGAAATCATTCCGGGAGCGAAATCTATACGGACGGTCTGCCGTTTCCTGATGTATTTAACTCTTCCCTTTTCCATGTATGCAGCGATTGCCGGACAGGAGATGAGCAGGTGCTTCCTGAAAAAAAGAGATTTTAGTGGAAATCAGAAAGGAAGACGGCGGGCGATTCGAATCCGAAGTGCGATTGTCTATCTGACAGCAGGGTTGCTGTTTGTTTTCAATATCAATACAGAAGCCGTTTATTCGATGAATACTGTTTCCGCGGGAAGGGACTTGATCGAAAATGTATCGGAGCCGCCGGCGGATTGTGAGGTATTCTATATCAGGGATTCTTCCGGAAATCAGGGGGGAGAGGAATGGATGTTCGCCTGCTGTATTGCCCAGCTTGACGCGGTTGAAATTGCCAACAGGTACGGAATAAAAACCATTAACGGATATTCCGGTCAATTTCCACCGGGATGGGGCCAATGGGACGGGATATACGACATCTATTCGGATTCCTATGAGGAGTATGTCCGGCAATGGATTCTGGAGTATGATTTGGAAAATGTGTATGTTTATGACAGAGGCACCAATGCATGGAGTAAGAGTTGATTTACCGAGTGGAGAACAGCATTGATGCGATTTCCAGATTCGAGAGAGAGTAAACGCATGGCACTTTGTTCAAAGATAGTGGACGCCTTTCTCGTAGGCAGGATATAATTTACCTGAAAGTAATTTACTTGAAAGTTAATTTCGGAGGTGTGTGGGAAAGACCATTTTGATTTTAGTGGCAGTTATGCGGTAAAGGATCAGCATCTGCGCCTGATCTCGATGGAGGAATTATTATGAAGTGTATTATTCTGGCGGGCGGTTCCGGGGACCGTCTCTGGCCATTATCCAGAAAAAATTATCCGAAACAGTTTCTGAATCTGGGTGGGGAAAATTCTTTGTTTCAGGAGACGATCATTCGAAATATGCCTTTCTGTGACGAATTTTATATTGTGACTAATGCGGACTACGCGATGGTTGTGGAAGGACAGATGCGCCGGTTTCAGGGGATTATGTACCGTATGATTTTGGAGGAGGAAGCCAAGGGAACGGCTCCTGCGCTGGCGCTGATGGCACGACTGCTGGAAGGGGAGGAACTGCTGATCACGCCGGCGGATCTCTACATCCAGGGGGACGGTTATTCAGACGCTGTATATCAGGCAAAGGAGCTTGCAAAGGAACAGATTGTGCTGTTCGGTATCCGGGCAGAGGAACCCAGCACGATTTTTGGTTATATCCGCTATGAGGGAAGCCGCGTGCGGCGGTTTATCGAAAAACCCTCCGAAAGTTTGGCGGAAAAAATCTTCTCCGATGATGATATTCTCTGGAACAGCGGTATGCTTCTCTGCAGCGGTGGAGGTCTTAAGGAACAGATGCACCAGTACGCTCCCGGGCTGGATCTGTGGGCGGCAGAGGTAGAAAAAAATATTTCGGGGGATGAGCCGAAAGCAATCGGCACTGCGGAGCGAAAAACGCTTCAGATAAAGACTTCCTGGACCCGCAGTCTCTCCCGCCTTCATATCGAGAAAGCTCTTCTGGAGCAGAGCGACCGTCTGGCGGTGGTTCCCCTGCGCAGCAGCTGGGTGGATATCAGCAATTTTGACACCTATGAGAAGATGAAGGGCAGGAGCGGGGAGGAGAATGTGATCCTTGCCGCCTGTGAAAATACCTCGGTACTCAACACATCCTCGAGGCAGCTGATCGTGGCGAACCATCTCAAGGACGCGATTGTGATCGGAACCGGAGACGCGGTATATATCACGGATCGGGAATATGCCCAGGATATCAAGGGCATTATCGCTTCTCCCGCCGCCCAGGAACAGTATCGGGAATATTTTGACGAGAGTCCCATGGTTTACCGAAGCTGGGGAACCCGTGAGATTGTCATTCAGGAGACGGGATATCGCGTTCGTAAGCTGACCGTGTATCCGGGAGAGACGTTGACCCGCCATATCCACACCAAGCGCAACGAGAATTATTCCGTGGTAAAGGGGATGCTTTCGGTGGAACTGGAGGAGGG
>CASECT010000065.1 GCA_949286525.1 uncultured Eubacteriales bacterium
TAAGAGGTTTTCCCGGCGGGAGGCCGGGTCCCAAGGAGGAAACGTCAATTGCCCTGCCTCAGTGATTATACCTCATGATCTGATCTGGTGCATCATGGAAGCCTCAGACACGGTAAGGAAACAATAACTTCTGATGGAGAGAGAATCCCTCCTTCAGTTATTCATTTAGACTTTGTAACTATTAAACCGTAGTCATTATTGACTACACCATTATTATACTAGGAGGAACAGAAAATGGATGCAAAAGCGATGAACTGTCTGACGTATGGTCTTTTTGTGCTGACAGCCCGCAGAGGAGAGAAGGACAACGGGTGTATTGTCAACACGGTGCAGCAGGTAACAGCCCAGCCCAACCGGATCGGCGTGGCGGTCAACAAGCTGAATTTTACCCATGACATGATTATGGACACCGGCGTTTTCAACGTGTCGATCATCAGCGAGAGCGCGGAGTTTTCCCTGTTTCAGCGGTTTGGTTTTCAGTCGGGCAGGGATGTGGACAAATTCGATGGATTTTCAGACTGGAAGGTGGCAGACAACGGCGTGCGCTACATCACGGCGGGCGACAACGCGTATCTCTGCGCAAAGGTAGTGCAGACGCTGGACCTGGGAACCCACACGCTGTTTGTGGCGGATGTGACAGAGATGGAAGTTATCGGGCAGGAGCCCTCGGTTACCTACGGATACTATCATGCCCACATCAAGCCCCAGCCCGGACAGAGCGCGGCCGGAGAGAGCGCGGCCGGAGAGAGCGCTGCGGAGTCCGATGGGAAAAAGACCGTATGGCGGTGCAAAATCTGCGGATATGAGTATGTGGGAGAAGAACTTCCCGAAGACTATATCTGCCCGGTCTGCAAGCATCCCGCATCGGATTTTGAAAAGGTTGTCGGGTAAGATCCTGTACACGCAGGAGGGGATCTGGTATAATAAAACCATATTTAGTTGCTAAAGGAGGAGGTTGTATGGATGCGAGACTGGAACCCTTATTTACGCCTTGGCGTATCGGAAACTGCGAGATCAAAAACCGCATTGTGCTGACGTCCATGGGAGGGACCGATCTGTTCGGATGGATGGAGAAAAACCATTTTGACAAGGACGGAGCGCGCTTTATCATGGAGGTGGCGAAAAACAACGCCGGGCTTGTACTGCCGGGCTGTCAGCCGGTGTATAACCCCATGTTCGGTCAGTGGCTCCACAAGAACAAAAAGATGTATCAGGATCTGAAGGAGTGGATGCCGGAATTTCACAAGACCGGAGCCAAGCTGTTTGTGCAGCTCACGGCCGGCTTCGGGCGCTCTTTTACCATCAGCGAACTGATGGAGACGCTCTACACCAACAAGGCTCTGCGGGTACTGTCCAAACCCTTCATGGATCTGGATAAGATCACGGCCTCGGCCAGCCCCTCTCCCAACCGCTGGTCCGACAAGGTGCCCTCCCGGGAGATGACGGTGGCGGAGATACGGGAGTTTGTGGACGCCTTTGCCGAGACCGCGAAGCTCCTGCAGGACGCGGGCGTAGATGGCGTGGAGATTCACGCGGTTCACGAGGGATATCTGCTGGATCAGTTTACCCTGCGGTATGTGAACCACCGTACGGACGAGTACGGCGGATCCTTTGAGAATCGCTACCGTTTCCCGGTGGAGATCGTCCAGGCCATCAAAAAGGCCTGCGGAAAGGACTTTCCGGTGTCGCTGCGCTACAGCGTGATCTCCAAGACGAAGGGCTTTCGGCAGGGAGCGCTGCCCGGGGAGGAGTACACGGAAGTGGGCAGAGATATGGAGGAGTCCGAGCGGGCGGCGAAATATCTCCAGGACGCCGGTTACGACATGTTAAATTGTGACAACGGCACCTACGACGCCTGGTACTGGGCGCACCCGCCCATCTATATGCCGGAAAACTGCAACCTGGAGGATGTGGAACACATCCGCAGCTTCGTGGATATTCCGGTGGTGTGCGCGGGACGGCTGGATCCGCGGACGGCGGCGGACGCCATCGCGGAGGGCAAGCTGGACGGCGCCGGATTTGCCCGGCCGTTCCTGGCGGATCAGGCCTGGGTAACGAAGATGATGGAGGGCCGGGAGGAGGATATCCGTCCCTGCATCCTGTGCCACAACGGATGTTTCAACATGTGCCATTACAAGGGTGTGCCAAACGATCAGGACCTGAGCGACAGCCTGCATCTTTCCAGATGCGCGGTCAATGCCGAGACCATGCAGTGGGAGAAACATTACATTCAGCCCGCGGCAGTCAGCAGGCGTGTACATATCATCGGCGGCGGCATCGGCGGCATGGAGGCCGCCAGAGTGTTGAAGCTGCGGGGACATGAGCCCGTTATCCATGAGAAGGAAAGCGAGCTGGGCGGCATCTTCATCGCGGCCAGCGCCGAGTCCTACAAGGGCAAACTTCGCCAGCTTCTGGCCTGGTACCGCCGACAGATGGAGCTGATGGAGATCGAGGTGCATCTGAATGAGGAGATTTCCGGGACGGAGAGGTTCGGATCAGATCCGGTTATCATCGCTACGGGAGCGGTGCCGAAGCTTCCGAAGAATGTTTCCGGTTATGAGCGCATGATCGAGGCCTGCGATTACTTAAAGGGCGCCCCGGTGGGCGAGACGGTGGCCGTTATCGGCGGCGGTCTGACCGGATGCGAGATCGCCTACGAACTGGCGCTGCAGGGAAAGAAACCGGTCATCGTGGAGATGAAAGATGATCTGATTGCCCAGAAGGGCGTCTGCCTGGCCAACAGCTCCTACTTGAGAGAGTGGTTCGCTCTGCACAAGGTTCCGGTTTATCTGGAAACGACCCTGAAGGAAGTCGGGGAGCAGTCCATCATCTGCCGCGGCAAGGATGGAAGCGAGACAGAGATCCCCTGCGATTCGGTTATCAGCTCCATCGGTTACGTTCCCAACCCGCTGCGGGAAAAGGGAAAGAACGTTACCCTGATCGGAGACTGCGATAAGGTGGGAAATTTGCGGACTGTCATCTGGAGCGCGTACGAGGCAGCCATGAAAATCAAGTAGGAGGTGTGGCGGATGTTTGAGCATCATATGAATCTCACGGAGGAACAGGAAGCGATCTTAAAGGGCAGCAAGGGGGACACCATGGCAAAGGTTATGGAGACCATGATCCGCTACGGGGAGATCTTCGGCGCCAAATCGCTGGTTCCGGTAACAAGCAAATACAATCATCTGGTAACGTCCTTTGGCTTAAAGGCCTTAGGACCGGTGTACGATCTGATGGATCAGCTGATTGCGGCGGGAGCTTTGTCAAAGCAGCCCTTCTCGGCGGACCCGAGACCCCTGGATAAAAACGTGCCCAGCTCTTTCCTTCAGAAGATCGTATTTAACCATTTCATGTACAGCAAGCAGGACTTCTATGAGGGACAGCTTCAGAAGCTGGGGCTCATGGAAAAGGACGCCTTTACCTGTACCTGTTACATGGACGAGGTGGGCAACAAACCCGAGCAGGGGGAAGTGCTCTCCTGGTCTGAGTCCTCGGCGGTGGTGTACGCCAACTCTGTGCTGGGAGCCCGGTGCAACCGAAACTCCGGCATCATCGATCTGATGGGTTCCGTGGTGGGATACGTTCCCTACTTTGGCCTGCTGACCGATGAGGGCCGCAAAGCCACTTGGATTGTGGAAATCAAGACCACAAAGAAACCGGAGGCGCAGCTTCTGGGTTCCGCCATCGGCATGAAGGTTATGGAGGATGTTCCCTATATCGTCGGACTGGATCAGTGGCTGGGCGAACTGGACGAGGACGCCGGAACTTATCTGAAGGATTTCGGCGCGGCCACGGCATCCAACGGCGCGGTGGGGCTCTACCATGTGGAACATATCACGCCGGAGGCCGTACAGCAGGGCAGGGATCTGATCGCGGAGGGCGCGAAGACCTATGTGATTGACGACGCGGAACTGCAGCGGGTCTATGACAGTTATCCGGTTATCTGGAAGAAGAAGGACGCGAAGCCGAAACTCTGCTTTATGGGCTGCCCCCACATGAGCCTGAATCAGTTGATAACCTGGACTGAGCGGGTGGAGCAGGGGCTGAAGGATGCAGGAAATGCCAGGGTGGTCATCCCCACCGTCTTTACCGCGGCACCGGCTGTGATAAAGAAATTTGAGGAGACGGCCTACGGGGAGCGGCTGAAAAAGACCGGTGTGATCCTTTCCTACATCTGTCCGCTGATGTATATGAATAATCCTCTGAGCACCAGTATGCCGGTCATCACATCCAGCAACAAGCTCAGAACCTACACCAGCGCCAGATATTACACGGACGATGAGATTTTGGAGCAGATTACGAAGGGAGGCAGATGATCATGAAGAAATTTCAAGGACGGGTAATATCCCCGGGAGAAGTGAGCGCCCAGGCAGTGGTAACCCACGGCGGACTGAACACTCTGGCCTCCTTCCAGAAGGCGCTGCAGTTCGGCGACAAGAAGGCGACCTGCGGAGACCAGAACAACCCGGATCTGTACGGAAAACAGATGGCGGGAAAGGCGCTGTGCCTGCCCCAGACCATCGGATCTACCACAGGGGGCCTGGTGCTTTACTGCGCCTGCGCCATGAAGCGGCAGCCGGCCTGCATGCTTTTCTCAGAACCCATCGATTCTCTGGCTGCAGCGGGAGCTGTGCTGGCGGACGTGTGGCTGGAGGATGTCTCCATGCCGGTTGTTGATTCCCTGGGAGAGGACTTTCTCAATTATGTGAAGGATGATATGACCATTACCGTGAAGGAAGGCGGCGTGGTGGAAGTCTCCTGATAGCGTCGGCGTATAAGGGGCAACACGCCTCAAATCGGGCGGAAGAATTTCAAGAAGAAGTTCTTCCGTCCTTTTTGCGCGACAGGCCCGACGGGTAACGGACATCGACCGTGCATAAAAAAGAGGAAAATACCGAATACTTCGATTGAGAAATTCTTCGGATCCCTTTGCAGATCGGAAGTGTATGACAGGAGGAGCAGGTATGTGCACGGCAGTTTCTTTTCGCCCGAAGGATCACTATTTCGGGCGCAATCTGGATCTGGACGTCTCTCTGGGAGAACAGATCGTTGTCACACCGCGGAATTATGTTTTTGATTTCCGCTGTGTTCCGCCCATCCGGCGGCATTACGCCATAATCGGCATGGGTATTCTCAGAAAAAATTATCCGCTGTATTACGACGGCGTCAATGAGAAAGGCCTTGCCATGGCGGGGCTGAACTTCCCGGGTTACGCTGTCTATCAGCCGCCCAGAGAGGGGGCGGATAACATTGCGCCTTTTGAATTGCTCCCGTGGATTCTGAGCAGATGCGCCAGTGTCGGAGAGGCTGTCGAAAGGATGCGGTATCTGAATCCGGTCAAAATTCCATTTGACGGAGAGCTTCCGTTGGCGCCTCTTCACTGGATGATTTCGGATCAGGAGCGTTCCGTTGTGGCGGAACCTCTGAAAGAGGGTCTGCGGATCTATGAAAATCCCGCCAATGTGCTGACAAACAATCCGACCTTTGATTATCATTTGCTCCATCTCACGCAGTTTATGGGTCTTTCTTCGGAAAAGCCGGTCAATCGTTTTTCAAAAGAGATTCCGCTGGAGCCCTATTCCCTGGGAATGGGCGCCGTGGGACTTCCCGGAGATTTCTCCTCTCCGTCCCGGTTTATCCGATCCGCCTTTGTCTGCGCCAACGCTGTTGCCAGGGAGGGCGAGGAGGAAAATGTCAGTCAGTTTTTCCATATTCTCGGATCGGCGGAGCAGCAGGCCGGCTGCGTAAGGGCTGGCGGCGACCGATGGGAGCAGACCGTCTACGCGTCCTGCTGCAATACGAGAAGCGGCGTCTATTACTATACAACCTACTACAACCGCCGGATCACAGCGGTGGATCTGTTTGCGGAAAATCTGGAGAGTCCGGATCTTACGGCATATCCTCTGCGGGACAGGCAGGATATTTTCCCGGAAAACCGTCGGAAAAGTTGATAATACACTATTTCGAATCGGCCCTTGTATTGAAAAGATATTCTCAAATTTTTATAGTAAATCTGTATGTTTTTTGATGTGTGAGGGATATGGGAAAGGAGCCTTAAAATGCACATTGGAATTTGCGACGATGAGATCGCCGCGCTGCAGTCCCTGAAGAGGATGGTGGAAAATTATTGCGGCGTCCATAGGCTGGAAACGGAAATTCATCTGTTCGCCTCGGGAGTGGAACTGCTGGCGGGAGCGGAACATCTGGATTTGCTGTTTCTGGATATCGAGATGCCGGGAGTGGATGGAATTGAAGCGGGAAAACGGTTTCGCAGAAGGAATCCCCGATGCAAAATCGCGGTGGAAACCTGCCGAGAGGACCGGATACGGGACGCCTTTTACCTGGAGGCGTACCGGTTCCTCTCAAAACCTCTGAAGGAAGCGGAGGTGTGGGAGGCGCTGGAAGGGTTTGAAGAGAGCAGGGCGGGACACCGCAGGATTTCATTGTGGGAGATGCGACAGAGAGTAGAGGTCCGGCAAAGGGAAATCGTCTATGTCCAGACCTATGACAGTTATAC
Organism: uncultured Eubacteriales bacterium; assembly: GCA_949286525.1. Lineage (GTDB taxonomy): Bacteria > Bacillota > Clostridia > Lachnospirales > Lachnospiraceae > Pullilachnospira_A. The sequence goes on from CASECT010000065.1 coordinate 6,518, forward strand.
GGAATACATCGTCGGAAATCGCTTGATGAGAAGTGAGAAATCTCTTCATGACCTGGAAAAAGAGCTTGATCCCAAGCTCTTTTTTCGTGTGAACAAAAAGTATATTGTAAATTTTTCCTTTATTGAAGGCTATGAGGACGGGACACTGCTGATCCGGGATACATTTATGACCGTTTCCAGAAGAAAAAAGAAGGACTTTGAGAAGAAGTATCGGGATTTTGATCTCTATTTTCGCTGATATGTTTTGAGGAGTTGTGTTTGAGGAGTGAATGAGATGGATATAGGAATCTGTGATGACGATATTGGGACAATGCTGTCGCTGAAACAGATGGTAACAGAATACTGCGAAAGCAAGGGACTGGATGGAGAAATCCATCTGTTCGCGTCAGGCGCTGAGCTCCTTGTTCTGGCGGAAGATCTGGATTTACTGTTTTTGGATATTGAAATGCCGGGACTGGACGGAATCGAAACCGGCAAACGTTTCCGCAGAAAAAACAGTCGGTGCAAAATCGTGATAGAAACCTGCCGGGAGGACCGGATTCTGGAAGCCTTTCATCTGGAAGCCTGCCGTTTTCTGGTAAAGCCGCTGAAGAAACAGGATGTCTGGGAGGCATTGCATGTTTTCGCCAGAAGCCGGGCTGGGGGAAACAGTATTACTCTGTGGGAAATGCGACAACGGGTGGAGGTTTTTCAGCGCGAAATTATTTACGCACAGACTTATGACAGCTATACGGAATATATTGTGGGAAACCGCCTGATGCGAAGCGAGAGGTCCCTTCTGGAACTGGAGAGGGAACTGGACCCGAAGCTGTTTTTTCGCGTAAATAAAAAGTACATCGTAAATTTCTCCTATATTGACAGCTATGACAATGGGGAACTGTCGATACGGCGGAAACACATGAGAGTTTCCCGCAGAAAGAAGGGAGAGTTTGAGCGCCGTTATCGGGAGTTTGATCTGTACTTTCGATAGGTATGCGGCGGGGGCGGAGGATATTCGGAAAAATCAGACAAACAGGAAGGAAGCCGGACAAAAGAAGGGATGAGAAGGCACGATGCATTGGGGACGATTTGGGTTATTGCTGGCAATTTACATGGTGGAATGTGTGAAATATTGCCTTGGAACGGAGATTTTCTTTCACAGGAAGATCGAACATAAAGAAGTTTTTGCCATTGGATTTACGGTGTTGACAGCCGGACTGCTTACTGCTGACTTCGGGTATGAGGGCGCAATGCTGTTTATGTACGGTGTAGTGTTTGCGGGGCTGGCCATCGGTATGCGGCAGAGCAGAAAAGGGAAAGGCGCGGATGCGTTTTTGCTGATTCTGCTGATGACGTCGCTGGATGAGACGATATCCGCTGTGACAAAATTTGTCGCCGAAGGAATAGGAGAGAGCGGCAGAGTAACGTATCAGAAGACGATGGTGGATACGGTAATTGTGCTGTTAATACTCTGCTTTATAAAAGTGATGAAGAAGTCAAAGAGTAAGAAGAAGCCTGTATTGACTTTAAAAATCAATATATTGGCAATATTCTGCTGGGTACTGACGCTGATTGTAATTGGTGTGCTAAATTATACAAAATTATATATAGATAATCAAAATTTTCAATTGATAGTAGGGATTTTAGTAGCGGTTGCTTATATTAGCTTTTTTATTTTGACGTGGTTATTGGTTTTTTATCATAGTGAAAGTGAAAGAACAAAAAGAGAACTTCAAATGGAAAAACATATGAAAGAACAGCAGGTGGCATACTTTCACAAATTGTTGGAAAAAGAAGAGGAGACCAGAAAATTCCGTCATGATATCGGAAACCATTTGGTTGTTCTCGGTGAGTTGACTGCAATTGGAGATATGGAGCGCGTGCGGGAATATCTTGAGAAAATGAATGGACATCTGCTTAAAATCAGAGGTAAAACCTATGTTACCGGAAATGAATTGCTGGATATCATTCTCAGTGATACGATGCCAGGGGTATGCAAGCACGATCAGGTGCATATACTGGGGGAATTTCACTGTCTGGAACAGTTGGAAGAAATGGATCTGTGTACGATTTTTTACAATCTGTTTTCCAATGCAAAGGAAGCTCTCAAAAAAATCGCGGAAGATAGTAGATATTTCATGATAGAGATGGTAAAGGGAGAGAAAAATTTTGCTGTTGTTCTGAGAAATCCTGTGAGTGAAAACGTGAAGATGGACAGAAAGGGATTCCCGAAGACAACAAAGACGGAGGTGGAATACCATGGATTGGGATTGAAAAACGTGGCGGAAGTAATGAAGAAAAATGGTGGGGAGATGGAGCTTCTCTGTGAGCAGAAGGAATTTACGGTAAGGCTGTATTTTCCAAGAAAGATAGCGTCGGTGTACAAAGGGACAACACGGTCGAGAAATGACTGATTTTTGCCCTTTCTGCGTTATTTTCACTCCGCGTACGTCCGGTACGCGTCGATCAAATGCCTGAAATTGCACGGTTTGAGGCGTGTTGCCCCTTGTACACCGACGCTACCAATACAGGGGAATGAAAACCGTTAAAGGGGAATTTGTAGCGAAAAACCTCATTTTCTGGTAAGACTAATATTGTGCCGGCACAAGTACGAAGGAAAAAGGAGGATCTACAAGTGGAAACATACGGATGGATAGAGTGGTTACTTGATTTGCTGCTTGGAAAAGATAATAGGTAAAATATACACCGCGCATTGCCCTTTCGGGGCAGTGCGCCCCCTTTTTGGGGATTTTTGTGGAAAACAGAAGAAAGAGTTATGAGATTACTATAAGAGAGAAAGGGTAGAGGAAATGAATCGGACACACATTGAAAACATTTTGTTGCAGATGGGAGTCCCGGCAAGTATAGGCGGTTTTCGCTATATCATAGACGCAATGTTCTTTCTGGAACAAGAGGGGACGGAGGATTTAAAGTATACTTATCTGTATCATCTTATTGCAAAGAAGCACAATTCTACCGTCGCACGGGTAGAGCGGGCCATCCGACACGCGTTTTCCGTGGCGAGAACGAAGAATGCGGATCGGGAACTGGTAGAGCATTACATCGGCTTTATTCATAAGACGAACGCGTCCTCTCTGAAGATGTTTTATCTGAGATTGAAGGAGGACGAGGAAAAGGGAATCCAAATGGAGGAGGGTGCCCCTTTTTCGAAAAATGACCGGGCTAAAACAGCCGCGGAGGAAGAGAAAAATACGTTATCTGTAAAATTAAAGAAACAGGAAAGCCAAAGGGACGAGATCACGCATTTGCTGGTTTTTCATGACAGGGAAGTCCTCAGGGAACAGCTCCGCGAAATTGTGGAGGAGGTTATTGAGGAGACTATGGCGCAGCCCATGTAAACTGCCCAGCCAAAACTGTCGGAAAATCCCGCAAATGCGTGATATACGTCCTTTTTGTGACGGAAAAGTACTTTTTGAAGAAAAAGACTGTGCCGACGACGATTCTTCCGGTTATGATCGCCGAGGAGAAGGAGAAATACACCCTTCGTTCCCTGATGCTGGCAAAGGTCGCGGTTCTTGTTCCCACCACATCCTTCCAGACGATTTTTCTCTCGTACCTGGATGGGCAGCCCGTATTTTCCGGGGAAAATCCCCTGGCTTTTGCGATCTGTCTGGTGTGGATCGCGGCGGGATACGCGGTATTTCACATATTTTATAAGAAGCGGGGGATGGATTATTAAAAAATTGCCGTGAGGAGCTTCGCAATCAAGCGGTCCTCACGGCTGTTTGATTTGTAAATCAGTTCCCTGAAATCTATCCCTTCAGCCCTCTGGCCTGTCGGTCCATGTCCTCCACTACAATATCGTAGATTTCCCCGAGGGAAGCGCAGTATTCCAGTACCTTCCAGGGTTCGTTAGTGTGGTAGTGAATCTTGATGAGCTCCTCATCCCCCACAGCCAGCAGGCAGTCGCCCTGGAAGTTGTTGGTGAAATACTCGCTGATCGCGTCTTCATCCAGATTTTCCCCCTCGATCAGCAGCTGGGTGTCGTATCGAAATTCCAGCATAGATATCCTCCTTTTTGCCACCGGGTATATTTTTCTGTGAAAACCGGGGCGCTACCTGAAAATTTTATCATATTTTCTGTGGTTTTCCCATCCCCCTCCATTCTTTTTCTTTACCGTTTCTTTACATTTCTTTTACAGAGGGTTGATTGATAGGAGGAGGAAGGTATTGCAATATAAAGGCAAGAGTGGGAGAAGACGCAGAAGAAGCAAGAGGAGGAGCGTGGGATGAAAAGGATGAGATGGCTGGCGGCAGTGCTTTGCTTCTGCCTTCTGGCTGGAACGTTCGGATGTGGAAGAAGCGGGACCACAGGTGGAAATGGAACCGCGGGTGGAAATGAGACGGGGGACGCGGACTTTACCGCCGGCAGCGGCGAAGACACCATCCGGATTCTTTCCGGTTCGGAAAATCAGGAACTGGAGGAGATTCTCGTCCGGTGCGCGGACGATCTGGATATCCGTATTGAGATGGACTATAAGGGGTCCATCGACATTATGCGGGAACTGCAGAGCGGAGCGACGGAGTATGACGCTGTATGGCCGGCCAGCAGCATCTGGCTTTCCATGGGGGATGAGCAGCATCTGGTAAAACACGCCGCGTCCATTTCCCTGACACCGGTGGTCTTTGGCATACGCCAGAGCCTGGCGGAGGACCTGGGCTTTACGCAGGGCGACGTCTCGGTCAGAGATATTCTCGCGGCGATTCGGGATGGGAAGATGAGTTTCTGCATGACAAGCGCCACCCAGTCCAACTCCGGAGCCAGCGCTTATATCGGCTTTCTTTACGCCCTTTTGGGCAAGCAGGAGGGAATGACGGCTGCAGATCTGGACAACGAGGAGCTGACGGCGCAGGTGCAGGAACTTCTGGGCGGTGTGGAACGCAGTTCCGGCAGTTCCGACTGGCTGAAGGAGCTGTTTCTGGAACGGGATTATGATGCGATGGTCAATTACGAGTGCCTGATTATTGACGCAGACCGGCAGCTTGAGGCTGAGGGAAGGGAGCCGCTCTACGTGGTGTATCCCTATGACGGGCTCTCCCTGGCAGATTCGCCTCTGGGGTATGTGGATCATCAGGATGAGAGGAAGGAAGAGGTGTTTCTTGCGCTGCAGGAACATCTTTTGTCTCAGGAGATCCAGACCAGGATCGAGGCTACCGGTCGGCGCATAACAGCCAATGGCGTCAGCGCCGAGAACCGGGATGTATTTAACGAGAGCTGGGGAATCGATACGGAGCGGATTCTGTCTCCGATTCAGATGCCCGAGGCGGATGTGCTGATGAAAGCGCTGTCCCTGTATCAGACCAGCCTGAAGAAACCGTCTCTCAATCTCTATTGCCTGGATTATTCCGGCAGCATGTACGGAGAGGGACATGAACAGCTGACGGAGGCCATGTCCCAGATTCTTCTGCAGCAGAATGCCGAGGCCAATTTCCTGCAGGCCACGGAGGGAGATGTGAATATTGTGATTCCCTTTAATGACCATGTGCTGGATGTGCTGCAGGCTTCCGACAGTTCGGACGCGGCTCTGGAGGAACTCTACCGGCAGGTGGAGGGATATCAGACCGGCGGCGGCACGGACATCTATGTGGCGGCGGCACAGGCCCTGGAACTTGCGGAAGGCTATGATCTGAGCCGGTATACACCTGCGGTCATTTTGATGACAGACGGGCAGTCGGAGGATCATCTGAATACCTTTGTGTCGGAGTACGAGAGTCTCGGTCTGGATATTCCGGTATTTTCCATCACTTTTGGAGATGCGGATCCCAGCCAGCTTCAACAGCTGGCGGAGCTGACCGGCGGAAGGGTGTTTGACGGTACAGAAGATCTGACGGAAGCGTTCCGAAGCGTGAAAGGATACAATTAAATGTTGGTTATTATTATATCGTTTGCCGCCGCGCTGGGACTGTTCCTGATCTTGTTTCTGGCACTGGACTGGAACTTCCTGTTGTCTATGATCCTGGCGGCAGCTCTGTACGCGGCACTGGCCATGCTGCTGCAGCCGGAGAAGAAAATAGGGAAGATCCGCATCTCTTCGCTGAAAAACGGGGAGATGCTCCACGAGAAGCTGGGAGAGGCGGGAGAGGATTACGACAGACTCTGCAGAGCCGTGGACAGGATCGCGGATCCGTCCCTGCGGTCGGCAGGGCAGGAACTGGAGAGAATTGCGGGAAACATCCGCGATTATCTGGTACAGAATCCGAAGAAAATCCCGGCGGCGCGACGCTATATCGACTATTATCAGGAGACGGCGGCAAATATTCTGGAACATTATGTACAGCTGCAGGATACGCAGCTGAGCACTGTGGAGACGAGGGAACTGGCGAAAAAGACCTCCGAGACCGTGAGCGTGCTCAAGGACGCCTTTGCTCTGCAGTTTGAGAAATTGATGCAAAACGAGCTGATGGATATGGATGCGGATCTGAACCTTCTGAAGCAGACGCTGCGGGCGGAAGGATACGAGATAAAGGACAGGGAACGGAAAGAGGGTTAGAGAGGTATGAAGAAAAAAATCGCGGGGCTTGTGCTTCTTCTGGCAGTCATGGCGGTTGTCGGTATTGTCTTTCTTGTACAGGGACAGCAGAGGGATACCACGGAAGTGACCGGATATCTGGGAGGCGAGAAGATCGGCCTGTTTGAAGACCCGGAGGTACAGGATATTCTCATGGAAAATTACGGTCTGAAAGCGGAGTATTCACGGGCGGGATCGCTGGACATGGTAACAGCTGACCTGGAGGGCCGGGATTACCTTTTTCCGTCCAGCAGCATTGCGCTGGAATACTATGAGGATGTGCACGGTAATCCCCGGCAAAGCGACATTATTTTCAATACGCCCATTGTTCTCTACACCCACCGTCCGATTCTGGAAGCCTTTGCGCAGCAGGGGCTGATTACTGAGGAAGAAGGCGTATACTATGTGGACATGGCGGGCCTGGTGGCGCTGATACAGAATGACACCCAGTGGTCGGACATTGGCGTGCCGCAGCTTTACGGGTCGGTTTCCGTTGACACAACAGACCCCAGCCGTTCCAATTCAGGCAACATGTTTGCGGCGCTGCTGGCCAATGTGTTAAACGGCGGAAACGTGGTGACAGCGGAACAGGTGGATGCTGTGCTTCCGGGATTGCAGCAGATTTTCGGAAGACTGGGATACATGGAGACTTCCTCCTCGGATCTGTTTGCCCAGTTTCTGCGGCTGGGTATCGGGGCGAAACCCATTATCGCCGGATATGAGAGCCAGCTGATTGAGTACGCGGCGGAAAATCCCGAAGGGTATCAGCAGATCAGAGACGATGTGGTCATGCTCTATCCTTCCCCGACAGTGTGGTCCTCCCATGTGATGATCGCGCTGGATGAGGAGGGAAGCCAGCTTCTCGAGGCACTGCTGGATCCGAAGATTCAGCAGATTGCCTGGGAAAAGCACGGTTTTCGGACGGGAAACTTTGACGCTTCCCAGGACGCGGCGGCCCTCTCGGTGAATGGTGTGACAGAGGCGGTAACCCGGGTTACCCAGGTGCCGGATTATGATGTGATGAAGCGTATCATTGATACGCTGGGCGGCATATGACGACAGAGAAGCTGCAGCGGAGAAATAGCTGAGGAAAAATGATGGCAGAGGTCCGGAAGAAAAGAACGTACAGGAGGCAGGATATGGCAGAGATCACACTGGAGGAACTGAGGGGAAAGCGGCAACAGGAGACGTTGGCGGCGCAGAAGGCCCCGGAGACAGCGGTAAAGGAAATGGAAAAGCAGGAGTTGACTCCGGAGGAGAGGGAGCGGGTGGAACAGATCAAGGAGCAGATCGATGTGACGGACTCTCAGATGCTGATGCAGTTCGGGTCGGGAGCAAAACAGAACATCGCCGACTTTTCGGAGAATATTCTGAACAATATCCGCTCCAAGGATACCGGCTATGTGGGGGATCTGATGACCGATCTCATCGCAAAGGTGGAGGGACTGGATTTTGAGTCCCTGGAGCAGGAAAGAGGGCTGATGGGACTTTTCCGCAAAGCGGAGGCGAAGGTAAAAAAATTTATGGCCCAGTATCAGACTCTGGAGGTGCAGGTGGACGCCATTGAGGCGAAACTGGATGAGGCCCGTATGGGACTGCTCAAGGATATCGGTATGTTCGACGCGCTCTACGAAAAAAATCTGGATTATTTCCGCCAGCTGCAGCTCTATATTGTAGCAGGGGAGGAGGCCATAGAGAAACTGAAGCAGGAAACCATTCCCTCCCTGCGGCGGGAGGCGGCGGCAAGCGACGATCCCATGAACGCGCAGGTGGTAAGGGACTTCGAGGATACAGTGGCACAGTTTGAGAAAAAGGTCTTTGATCTGAAAACCAGCAGAACCATCGCCCTGCAGACGGCTCCACAGATTCGCCTGATACAGAACAATGACAAACTGCTGGCGGATAAGATCCAGACGGCTGTGCAGGAGACGATTCCCCTCTGGAAGAGCCAGATGGTTATGGCCCTGGGGCTTTATCGGCAGCAGGAGGCGCTGAAACTGCAGCGGAGCATTACGGATACTACCAATGAGCTTCTGGCGAAAAATTCGGAGAAGCTGAAACAGAATACGATTGAGGTGGCGAAGGAGTCTGAGCGGGGAATAGTGGATATTGAGACCCTGAAAAAGGCCAACGAGAATCTGATCGCGACCATGAACGAGACGCTGAAGATTCAGCAGGAAGGCCGCCAGAAACGCGCCCAGGCGGAGGCGGAACTGCAGAAGATCGAGAATGAGGTAAAGGAGGTGCTCCTGGCAGA
>CASECT010000066.1 GCA_949286525.1 uncultured Eubacteriales bacterium
GAACAGATCCCGGAAGAGGTAATTTCTGCATTGTCTGATACCTCTGTGACCAAGTGGGCTTTTAACGCCATGTTTGAGCGGGTGTGCCTGTCAAACTTCTTGGGGGAATGGCTGGAGCCGGAAGGCTGGCACTGCACGATGGTGTGGTCTGCCACGCTGGGGCTTCCCCTCTCTCTGGAAAGTGCTGGAGCGGCTCTGGGGTTGGAGAAACAGAAGCTGACGGAGGGCAAGGATCTGATCCGTTACTTTTGCGTCCCCTGCAAGCCGACAAAAGCAAACGGTGGCAGGATGCGGAACCGGCCGGAGCATGACCCGGAGAAATGGGAACGGTTCAAGGCATATAACCTCCGGGATGTGGAGACGGAAATGCAGATCCAGGAGAGGCTCTCCAGATTTCCCGTGCCGGATTCTATCTGGGAGGAATACCATCTCGACCAGGAGATCAATGACCGGGGTATCGGCGTGGATATGGAACTGGTCCGGCAGGCCATCGCCATGGATGCCCGTTCCCGTGAACGGCTGACTGCCGCTATGCGGGAGTTGACGGAGCTGGAAAACCCCAATTCCGTGCAGCAGATGAAACAATGGCTGGCAGACCACGGGTTGGAAACGGATACTCTGGGAAAGAAAGCGGTGGCGGAACTGCTTAAGACCGCACCGGAGCCGCTGCAGGAAGTTCTCTCCCTGCGGCAGCAGCTCGCCAAGAGCAGCGTGAAGAAATACACGGCGATGGAGAACGCAGTTTGTGCCGACAGCCGGGCCCACGGGATGTTCCAGTTTTACGGGGCCAACCGTACAGGCCGGTTCTCCGGCCGTCTCATCCAGCTTCAGAACCTGCCACAGAACCATATGGGCGATTTGGCTGAAGCGAGGGCTTTGGTGCGAAGTGGTAACTATGAAGCGCTTTCCATGCTCTACGAAGATATCCCGGATACTCTTTCCCAGTTGATCCGCACGGCATTTGTGCCGCAGGATGGCAGGAAGTTCATTGTAGCGGACTTCTCCGCTATTGAGGCGCGGGTCATTGCCTGGTTTGCCGGGGAGCGGTGGCGGCTTAAGGTTTTTGAGGACGGCGGCGATATTTACTGCGCTTCCGCAAGCCAGATGTTCCATGTGCCGGTGGAAAAGCATGGCGTCAACGGGCATCTGAGGCAGAAGGGCAAGATTGCAGAACTGGCCCTGGGCTACGGCGGCTCGGTTGGCGCGTTGAAATCCATGGGCGCGCTGGAGATGGGGCTTGCCGAGGAGGAGCTGCAGCCCCTGGTGGATGCCTGGAGAACTTCCAACCCGATGATCACGCAATTCTGGTGGGATGTGGACCGGGCTGTGAAAGAATGCGTCAAAATGAGAATCTCCACGGAGACACACGGCCTCCGCTTTGAGTGCCGGAGCGCCATGCTGTTCATCACGCTTCCTTCCGGCCGGCGGCTTGCCTATGTGAAACCGAGGATCGGAGAGAACCAGTTCGGTGGGGAGTCGGTGACCTACATGGGCGTGGGCGGAACAAAGAAGTGGGAACGGCTGGAAAGCTATGGTCCCAAGTTTGTGGAGAATATCGTCCAGGGTACCGCCCGCGATATTCTTTGCTATGCCATGCGGACGCTGCGGAACTGTGCCATCGTCGCCCATGTACATGACGAGATCATCATCGAGGCCGACCGGCGGATGTCGGTTACGGCGGTGTGCGAACAGATGGGAAGGACGCCAATCTGGGCGAAAGGTCTGAAGCTCCGGGCGGATGGCTATGAATGTGAATTTTACCAGAAGGATTAGAAGGAGGTGCAGCCTATGGGCATCAGTAAATACAACAGCGAGGGCTACCATGACCCGACGGTCTATGAAGCCCTCTCCCACATCGAAAAAGAAGAAAAAGCGGCGAGGCGTGTGTACCGGCCGCTGGTCTATATCTGCTCCCCCTATGCGGGAGATATAGAGCAGAATGTAAACATGGCAAGGGTATACAGCCGGTTCGCTGTAAAAAACACCTGTATTCCTCTGACCCCGCATCTGCTTTATCCGCAGTTTATGGATGATGGCAGCCCGGCGGAGCGGGAGCTTGCTCTTTTTATGGGAATGGTGCTGCTCACGAAATGCGAACAGGTATGGGTGTTCGGCAGTGTTATCTCCGCCGGGATGGCGGCGGAGATCGCAAAGGCGGAAAAGAAAAAGATACCGGTACGGTATTTCACAGAGGAATTGGAGGAGGTTAAAAGGGAATGCGAATGACGTTTTATACGGCGAACTGCCGGGGGAATGCGAAGAACAATCTGTATCCCAATAAACGTGTGGTGGACAATGAGGATGACAGCCGGGAGGTCATGGCATTTGACCATGTCTGCGGGGAATTTAAGGACTTCCGCAGGAGCGGTGAGAACTTTCTTTCCTCCGATGTGGAGGTGATGGACTGTGATAATGATCACTCCGATGCTCCGGAGGATTGGATTTATCCAGAGGATCTGGAAGGTCTGTTGGGGGCGGATGTGGCTTTCTTTGCCGTACCGAGCCGAAATCATATGAAACCGAAGGACGGGAAATCCGTAAGACCCAGGTTTCATGTCTATTTCCCGCATGACCCGATTACGGACGGCGATGCCTGCTCCGCGTTGAAACGGGCGATCCAGCAGAAGTTCCCGTTCTTTGACTCCCACGCTCTGGATGCTGCCCGGTTTATCTTCGGCAATCCCACGGAAGAAATTTTCTGGCACGAAGGAGAGATTACCATTGACTGCATTGTGAAGCCCCAGGAGAAAGGCATCCCCCAGGGGCAGCGCAATTCCACTCTGTCGCATTTTGCGGGGCGGGTGGTGAAACGATATGGAGCAACCGAAAGGGCGTATCAGATTTTTATGGAGGAGGCGGATAAGTGTAATCCGCCGCTCCCGGAAGAGGAGATTGCCTCCATCTGGCGTAGCGCCTGCCGGTTTGCTGAGAAGGTGCAGAACCAGGAGGGATATGTACCCCCGGAGGATTATAATGGTGAGTTCTTCCGGGAGTCCTTAAAGCCGGCGGACTACTCCGACATCGGGCAGGCCAAGGTGCTGGCGAAGGAATATGGCGCGGAGCTGCGCTATACGGCAGCTACCGATTACATCCGATTCTGCGGCGCATACTGGGTGGAATCCAAACAGCAGGCGGTCGGTGCTGCGGAAGAATTTCTGGATCTGCAGCTTGCAGACGCAAAGGATGATGTCCGGTGGACAAGACAGGCGCTTCTGGATGTAGGCGTTGCGGAGGATGATATCATGGCCGGCGGCAAGGCGTTGGAAAAGAAAATCAGCGGCGGCCAGACCAATGCTTACCTTTCCTATTTATCCGCACTGGCCTATCAGGCGTTTGTAATGAAGCGGCGAGACATGAAATATGTGGTGTCTGCCCTGCAGGCGGCAAAGCCCATGCTGGAAATCAGTGTTTCCGACTTGGATCGGGACGGATTCCTTTTGAATACGCCAGATGGAACCTATTACCTGCCGGACGGTCTGGAAGGCCGGCGCGACCACAGCCCAGAGGACTATATCACAAAGATTACAGCGGCTGGACCGGGTGACCAGGGAAAGAAACTGTGGCTGGATGCGTTGGACACGATTTTCTGCCAGGATCGGGCGCTGATCGACTATGTGCAGCAGATCGTGGGCATGGCGGCGGTCGGACGGGTGTATTTGGAGTCGCTGATCATTGCCTATGGGGAAGGACGGAACGGCAAGTCTACCTTCTGGAACGCAGTTGCCCGTGTGCTTGGAACCTACAGTGGAAATATGTCCGCTGATACTCTGACGGTAGGCTGCAAGCGGAATGTGAAGCCGGAACTCGCTGAGGCCAAAGGAAAGCGGCTGATCATTGCGGCTGAGTTGGAGGAAGGGATGCGTCTGAATACTTCTGTGGTAAAGCAGATGTGTTCTACAGATGAGATTTTTGCGGAGAAGAAGTACAAAGACCCGTTTTCCTTTACGCCGAGCCATACGCTGGTGTTGTATACCAACCATCTGCCGAGGGTGGGTGCCAATGATCCGGGGACGTGGCGCAGGCTGATCGTGATTCCCTTCAACGCCAAAATCGAGGGCAGCGGCGATATAAAGAATTATGCGGATTACCTTGTGTCGGAAGCCGCGCCTTCAATCATGGCCTGGATTATCGAAGGAGCGAAGAAGGCAATCAGCCGGAATTTCCATATCCCTGTGCCTGCCTGCGTGGAGGAGGCCATCAAATCCTACCGGGAGGACAATGACTGGCTGGGGCATTTCCTGGGCGAGTGTTGTGAGGTGGATAAGGCTTACCGGGAAAAGTCGGGCGAATTGTATCAGGAATACCGCAGTTATTGTATGCGGACGGGTGAATATGCCAGAAGCACGGCGGATTTTTATAATGCGCTGGAGCTGGCGGGCTTTTCCAGGAGAAAGTCAAAGGCTGGAATGATCGTGTATGGCCTACGGCTGAAAGAGGAAAACGAAAGTCCATAAAACCATCCTGTTTTCTGAAAAGGTGCAGGTCGGTGCAGGTCTTGGTATAAAACCCCCTTTAGGGCAGTTTTTCAGAAAAAATCACTTATAGAGGAGTTTTAGGTATGAGTTGCACCGACCTGCACCCTGAATACCTGGAATGCCGAGAATACAAGGAATCGGAGGTGTTTTCGTGAAAGAAAAAATCATAGAACAGAAATTCCGGGCGGCAGTCAGGAATGCCGGCGGTATGGCAGTCAAGTTCGTGTCGCCCGGTTTGGATGGGATGCCG
>CASECT010000067.1 GCA_949286525.1 uncultured Eubacteriales bacterium
GTGCAGATACTTACTATATACAGACAAAAGATGATTTAGATTTGTCGGTACTTCAATCCATTAGTAATGTAGGTATTACCGCAGGGGCGTCCACCCCAAACAAAATAATTGAGGAGGTTCAAAAGAAATGTCAGAAATGAGCTTTGAACAAATGCTGGAAGATTCTTTTAAAACAATACGAAATGGAGAGGTAGTCGAAGGTACCGTAATCAATGTGAAACCTGATGAGATTGCGTTAAATATCGGTTATAAATCGGATGGCATTATTACCCGCAGTGAGTACACGAACGACTCTAACGCGGATCTGACTACAATGGTTCAGCCGGGCGACACTATGCAGGCTATGGTTATCAAGGTAAATGACGGCGAGGGACAGGTGCTTCTCTCTTACAAGAGAATGCTGGCGGAGAGAGGAAACCAGAGACTGCGCGAAGCTTTTGAGAATCAGGAAGTGCTGACCGCAAAGGTTGCTCAGGTAGTCAACGGTGGATTGAGCGTTGTGATGGATGAGGCGCGGATCTTCATTCCGGCCAGCTTGGTATCCGATACCTATGAGAGAGATCTGTCCAAGTATAACGGACAGGAGATCAGCTTTGTGATAACCGAGTTTAATCCGAGAAGAAGAAGAATCATCGGCGACAGAAAACAGCTTCTGATCGCCCAGAAGGCAAAGATGCAGGAGGAACTCTTCTCCAGAATTCAGATTGGCGACGTGATGGAAGGTACTGTGAAGAATGTGACAGATTTCGGCGCGTTCATCGATCTGGGCGGTGCAGACGGTCTGTTACATATTTCCGAGATTTCCTGGGGACGCGTGGAGAACCCGAAGAAGGTCTTCAAGCCCGGGGATGTGGTAAGAGTCTTTATCAAGGATATCAATGACAAGAAGATTGCCCTCAGCATGAAGTTCCCGGATGAGAACCCCTGGAACGACGCTGCGGAGAAATTTGCAGTAGGCAATGTGGTAACCGGTCGTGTGGCCCGTATGACAGATTTTGGCGCTTTCGTTGAGCTGGAGCCCGGCGTGGATGCGCTGCTTCATGTGTCCCAGATTGCGAGAGAGCATGTGGACAAGCCCTCTGACGTATTGCAGATCGGACAGGAGATCGAAGCTATGGTTGTGGAATTCCGCGAGGAAGAGAAGAAGATCAGCCTGAGCATGAAAGCCCTGCTCGCTCCGGAGAAATCTGAAAAGAAGGCAGCGGAGAGCGACGAGGATTTTGCTGATGTAGATATCGAGGCGGTTGGCAAAGAGATGGAGGCAGCTGACGAGGAGTAATTTTGCGGGGCAGCTTCAGAATCTGTGAGGATCAGATTGCCAGACATGAAATAGTAGAAAAGAGAGATATGAAAATCTTCAGATGAAGATTTTATATCTCTTTTTTTGACATATCGGCCGATTGAGGATAACGCTGCAAATGGCCAAATTCTCATAGTTTGAGGCGTGTGCGCCTTTGTCAAGGGAGGGTATGGTAATTTTTAAGATGGCTCAGATACTTCTGGCGGGAAAAAATGCAATAAAAAGTCTGCGATATACCGTTCCAGGAAGGAAACGTTTTTGGCGGTATCGTCTAAGAGAAGATACTGCCGCCGGTCTTCATAGGATCTGCGAAACAGATAGGTGCCTTTCTCCGGCTGAAACTCCGCAAGGAGAGGGAAAAAGCGCCCTTCTCTGGAAAGACAGCAGGTCTGGGGTGTCGCCGGCGTTTTCCGGGAGGCGTCCACGTATTTTGAAAGTGTTTTTGGTATGATGCGGTCCTCCAGTGGCAGATAGTCGTATTTCCGGTAGTCTTTCAAATAATATCGGAGAGGTCCGGGGATCAGAGGGAGAGAAATCCGGAAAGTCCCTCCTTCCAGAATACAGTAAATGCCCTCCTGGCGCAGGCGGATCGGAGTGGGGAGCTGTATGCAGAGATTGCCGCGGATCAGGAGCTCACTGCCGCAGTCTTCCACGTCAGTAACCCGGATCTCCTCCGGCGTACGCTGGTAGGAGAGGATGGGAATCAGACGGATCATACCGAGAACATCCTCGAAGTTGTGCAGCTTCAGAAGATTCAGGCGCCGGGGATCCCGTTCCTTGACGTATTCTTCATACACAGGAATGAGGCTGCCGCCGTCGAAGGAATCCTCCCGGTGGATGCCAAGAAACTCCTCGATGGCCTTCTGACGGCAGGAGATCAGAGCCAGCGGTTTTTTCAGACGTTGACATTCCCGGTAGATGTCCGTGTGCTCCATAACGGAAAAAGAGGCGGGCAGGCGGTAAGAAAGGCATCGCTTTTCGAGAAAGGGAAGATCGAAATGTTTTCCGTTGAAAGTGATGACCCGGTCATAGCTTTGGGTAAAGGTGTCGAAGGTTTCCAGAATAACGGCTTCATCTTCCGGGCAGTCGCAGAAAAACTGAGTGAGAATCAGACGGTCTTCCTGCCTGCCGCAACAGCCGATCAGGTAGCAGAAATGGTATTTGGGGGAAAGCCCTGTAGTCTCGATATCCACGAAAAGAGCCTTCTTCTGGCAGAGAAGTTCCATGGCTTCCGCTGAAAATGTCTCCTTTTTATCTGTGATATCTGTCTTCCATGTCTGCATGATTTCTCGCTGTCCCTTTCGTTTTCTTCTATTTTACAGAAGGGTGGGAAAAGTTACAATCTCCTTTTTGCTACATTTTTTTAAAAATATGCAATTTATTGATTTTATTTATTAAGAAAAGTGTTATAATGGTTAAAATGTGTTTTCGAGCACATAAAAAGAAAGGAAAGAAAGAGAGGGTACTGTTCATGGGCCTGAAGACATTTAAGGGCGGCGTTCATCCGAAGGACGGCAAGGACTTATCCAAGGAAAAGCCGATCAAGGAGTATTTGCCGACGGGGGATCTGGTCTTTCCGGTGTCACAGCACATCGGAGCGCCTGCGGTTCCGATTGTGGCTGTAGGCGATACCGTGAAGAAGGGGCAGAAGATTGCAGAGGCGGGCGGTTTTGTCTCCGCGCCGGTCTACAGTTCTGTCTCTGGTACGGTCAAGGCGATAGAGCCTAGAAGAACAGCTGTCGGAGATATGGTGGATGCCATTATCATCGAGAACGACGGAAATTACACAGAGATGGAGTATGAGGAGACAGAGGATGTCTCCAGCCTGTCCAAAGAGGAGATCATCGACAAGATCAGGGAGGCAGGTATTGTGGGAATGGGCGGAGCCGGATTTCCGACACATGTGAAGCTCTCTCCGAAGGAACCGGAGAAGATTGAGTACATCATCGCCAACTGCGCGGAGTGTGAACCTTATCTGACATCGGACTATCGCAGGATGGTGGAGCAGCCGGAGAAGCTGGTGGAAGGCATGCGGATCATTCTGCAGTTGTTCCCCCGCGCAAAGGGCGTGTTCGGCGTCGAGGACAATAAGCCGGACTGCATTCAGAAGCTCAGAGAGCTGACGGCGGGAGAGGACCGGATGACGGTGGCCCCGCTGATGACAAAATATCCCCAGGGAGGAGAGCGGCAGCTGATTTACGCGGTTACCGGCCGCAGTATCAACTCAAAGATGCTCCCGGCGGATGTGGGCTGTATTGTGGATAATGTGGAGACGATTGTGGCGATCTATCACGCTGTAAAGCTGGGACAGCCTCTGACAAACCGGATTTTTACCGTTACCGGAGACGCTGTCTGCGAACCGCGGAACTTCTATATCAGTGTCGGCACCAGCTATCAGGAACTTCTGGAAGCCGCAGGGGGGCTGATCAAACCTGCAAAGAAGATGATATCCGGCGGCCCGATGATGGGATTTGCCCTGTTTGATCTGGATGTTCCCACCACCAAGACCACGTCGGCGCTGCTGTGCATGACCGAGGACGAGGCGTCCAAGTATGAGACCACAGCCTGCATCAACTGCGGAAGATGCGTGGAGGCGTGTCCGGAACAGCTGGTTCCCTCCAGACTTGCGGATTTCTCCGCTCACGGTCAGAAGGACATGTTCGAGAAGTGGTATGGTCTGGAGTGCGTGGAATGCGGAAGCTGCAGCTATGTCTGCCCGGCCAGAAGACCTCTGGCCCAGGCTGTCAAGACGATGAAGAAAGATGTCCTGGCAGACAAGAGAAAGAAAAAGTAGGAAGAGGTGAATATTGTGAGTGATTTGTTAAATGTTACATCCTCGCCGCACGTAAGAGAAAAGGACAACACCCAGAGAATCATGCTTTATGTGATCATCTCTCTTTTGCCTGCATCGCTTTTCGGAATTTTTAATTTCGGATACAGGGCGCTGATTCTGATTCTCGTCACGATTGCGAGCTGTGTGGCGTCGGAGTGGATTTTTGAAAAGATTGTACATAAAAAGAGTACCGTAGGCGATCTGAGCGCGGTGGTTACCGGCCTTCTGCTCGCGCTGAACCTCCCGCATACGCTTCCCTGGTGGCAGGCGGTTTTGGGTGGAGCATTCGCCATTATCGTTGTAAAGATGCTCTTTGGAGGACTTGGCCAGAACTTTATGAATCCTGCGCTGGGAGCCAGATGTTTCCTTCTGATCTCCTTTACCAGCAGCATGACGAGCTTTACCTATGACGGGGTAACCGGAGCGACGCCTCTGGCCCTTCTGAAAAACGGGGAGAGCGTGGATGTGATGAGCATGCTTCTGGGAACGGAGGCGGGAACCATCGGCGAGACTTCTGTCATCGCCCTTTTGATCGGCGCGATCTTCCTGATTCTGACCGGTGTAATTGATCTGAGAATTCCCGGCGCCTATATTGTGACCTTCGCTGTTTTTGTGCTGCTGTTCGGCGGACATGGATTGGATGGCACTTACCTTGTGGCACAGATCTGCGGCGGCGGTCTGATTCTCGGAGCCTTTTTTATGGCAACGGATTATGTGACCAGCCCGATCACGCCGGCAGGAAAAATTATTTACGGTATTGTGCTGGGCGTTCTGACGGGAATTTTCCGGATTTTTGGAGCTTCCGCCGAGGGTGTGTCCTACGCAATTATTTTCAGCAATATTCTCGTTCCTCTGATTGAGAGAGTCACGATTCCGAAGGCCTTTGGAATTGTACGGGAGAAAGGAGGAGACAAATCATGAACAAACTGGTAAAAGACGCGCTGGTTCTGACAGCGATTACCCTTGTCTCCGGGCTTGCTCTCGGGGCGGTTTATGAAATCACAAAGGAGCCCATTGCCCAGGCATCCGAGGCGGCTACCCAGGAGGCGTACCGCACGGTGTTCCCGGACGCGGCGTCCTTTGAGGAGTACGCGGAGTTTGACGCTGACGCGGCAAATGAGATCGCGGCATCGGCTGGATACAGCGGCGCGGAGATTACCGATACCATGACGGCTCTGGACGGGGATGGCAATCTGTTGGGGTATGTGTTTAATGTGGTTTCCCATGAGGGATACGGCGGAGATATTGCCTTTTCCATGGGTGTGACCACGGACGGTGTACTCAACGGCTATTCCGTCACATCGATTTCGGAGACGGCAGGTCTTGGAATGAAAGCAAATGAGGACGGCTTTATGAGTCAGTTCCAGAATATCCCGGCCGAGACTCTTACGGTGACAAAGCAGACGGCGGCTTCCGAGACGGAGATCGAGGCCATCAGCGGCGCGACGATCACATCGAATGCTGTGACGAACGGAGTAAATGCTGGAATCGCGTATTTTACCAGCATAGAAGGAGGTGCGGCAGATGAATAAGATTGTAGAGCGTCTGCAGAACGGTATTATAAAAGAAAACCCCACATTTATTCTGATGCTGGGTATGTGTCCGACGCTGGCGGTTACCACGTCGGGAATGAACGGTCTGGGCATGGGACTTTCCACCACGGTAGTGCTGGCCATGTCCAATATGCTGATTTCCATGCTTCGGAATATTATTCCGGATCGGGTGCGTATGCCGGCTTTCATCGTTGTCGTGGCATCCTTTGTGACCATTGTACAGTTCCTGGTGCAGGGCTATGTGCCCGCCCTTTACGATTCGCTGGGTATTTACATCCCATTGATCGTGGTAAACTGTATCATTCTGGGGCGGGCGGAGAGCTATGCTTCCAAGAATCCCGTGATCCCCTCCCTGTTCGACGGTATCGGAATGGGGCTGGGCTTTACCTGTAGCCTTACGATCATTGGTTCCGTGAGAGAAATTCTGGGCGCGGGACAGATTTTCGGCTATCAGCTTCTGCCGCTGGCGGACGCCGCTACCGAAAAGATCGGTTATACGCCCATCACGATTTTTGTTATGGCGCCTGGCGCGTTCTTTGTGCTTGCTATGCTGATGGCTATTATGAACAAGGTACGCGATAGGAGAGCGAAAGCTGGAAAACCGCTGCCTGAGCCCAGCGGATGCTTTGCCGGCGACTGTGCAGGGTGCAGCATGAGCTGCTGCGTTGGGAAATCCCAGCCGGAGGCCGGAAATGAAGACAAGAAGGAATCGTAGGAGGGTAAGTACATATGAGTGAATTATTGTTGATTTTGGTTTCTTCCGCGATCGTAAATAATGTTGTGCTTAGCCAGTTCCTCGGGCTTTGTCCGTTCCTGGGAGTATCCAAAAGAGTTGAGACCGCTGCCGGAATGGGCGGCGCCGTGATCTTCGTCATCACGATCTCGAGTTTTGCTACCGGATGTATCTATAAGTTTATTCTTCAGCCCACAGGGTTTGATTATCTGCAGACCATTGTGTTCATTCTGGTCATCGCAGCTTTGGTGCAGTTTGTGGAGATGTTTTTGAAGAAACAGGTTCCGGCGCTGTATCAGTCGCTGGGCGTGTATCTTCCGCTGATTACCACCAACTGCGCGGTTCTCGGCGTGGCCCTGAACAATGTAACTGACGGATATAACATTCTGGAAGGCGTTGTAAACGGTTTTGCCACAGCAGTCGGATTTACCATTGCGATTGTGATCATGGCGGGTATCCGGGAGAAGATCGAGTTTAACGATATTCCCGGTCCTTTCCGCGGCTCCGCCATTGTTCTGGTAACGGCCGGACTGATGGCTATGGCATTCTGCGGATTTGCCGGTGTGATTTAGGAGGGCTGACAGATGAGTTTTAGTATCGTAGGAGTGATTGCAGCCGTTGCCATTGTAGGCTGCACGGGATGTCTGATGGGATTCTTCCTGTGTTTCGCATCAGAAAAGTTTAAAGTAGAAGTGGACGAGCGGGAGGACGCGATTCTGGAAGTTCTCCCCGGAAATAACTGCGGCGGATGCGGTTATGCCGGCTGTTCCGGCCTGGCTGCTGCCATCGTCAAGGGGGAAGCTCCTGTCAATGGGTGTCCGGTGGGCGGCGCGCCGGTGGGCGCCAAGATTGGAGAGATCATGGGCGTTGAGGCGGAGGAGACCGTCCGCAAAGTTGCTTTTGTAAAATGCGCCGGAACCTGTGAGAAGGCAAAGAAAGATTACGAGTATACCGGAGTGGAGGACTGCCGGGCTATGGCCTATGTGCCGGGCGGCGGACCGAAGGCCTGCACCTACGGCTGTATGGGGTATGGAAGCTGCGTCGCTGCCTGCCCCTTTGACGCGATCCACATTGTGGACGGTATCGCGAAGGTGGATAAGGAAGCCTGCAAGGCCTGCGGAAAGTGCGTGGAGACCTGTCCGCGGCATTTGATCGAGCTGATTCCCTATGAGGCGAAGCTGGCGGTTGCCTGCAGTTCCGAGGACAAGGGACCGAAGGTCATGAAAGTCTGCGAGGTCGGCTGTATCGGCTGCAAGCTCTGTGAGAAACAGTGCCAGTTCGACGCGATCCATGTGCTGGACAATGTGGCCCATATCGATCAGGAAAAGTGTACCGGATGCGGCGCCTGCGCGGCGAAATGTCCGAAGAAGATCATTACAATGGTCGGATAAAACCAATACATAATAAAATGAAAACGAAAAAACCATGAGATTTTAAAACATCTCATGGTTTTTATTTTACAGACTCCTGAAGGGGATCGAGGTACCGATGCCGGAGGTGCAGTGCAGTTCGCCGTCGGTGGTAATAAAGATAGCTTCCGTGTTCGGAAGAGATTCCGCAAAGGCCAGCCCGTCCGTAAGGCCCATGGCAAAGCAGGTGGTGCTTAGGGCGTCTCCGTCCACAGAGGAGTCATTGATGATGGTTACCGATGCCAGGTCGTTGTCGCAGGGGTAGCCGGTGGCCGTATCCAGAATGTGGTGGTAGAGAACGCCGTCCGCCTCAAAATACCGCTGGTAGATGCCGCTGGTTACTACGGACTGATCGGTAACTTCGATGGCGGCGATGGGATCCCCGTCGTCGGCGAAGGGTCTTTGGATGCCGATAGTGTAAGAGGTGGCGTCCTGATTCTCTTTCGGCCCCAGAGCCAGGATATTTCCCCCCAGATCGATGAGACCGCTGGTAATGCCCTGGCTGTTCAGATAGGCTTTCATCTGATCGGCGATGTATCCTTTGGCGATGCCGCCCAGGTCGATGGCGCTGCCGGGGGTGGTCAGGGTTACCTGGTTGCCGTCGATGATGACATTTTCCGCGTTTACGGTGGCGAGAGCCTGGGAGATGGCTTCCGGGGAGGGCACGGTGCCGTCGGAGTGGGAAATGTTCCAAAGGGAGGTCAGTGCCCCGACGGTAATGTCAAATTTGCCGCCGCTGATCTCGTAGTATTCCTGGCTCTTGCGGATCAGCTCTGCAGTCTCCTCATGGACTGTCACGGGTGTACCCACATTTTCGTTGATCTTTGAGACATCGCTGTCCTCCAGGGTGGCGCTGAAGTAGGACTCATATCGGTCCGCCATCGCAAAGCACTCGTCTATATAGGATTCTTTGTCACTTCCGTAGAGGGTTACGGAGATGACCGTGTCAAAATAGAGCCCGGTTTTGGTAACAGGTTCTGTATCGGTATTTCCACAGCCTGTCAGAAGCGGGCACAGAAGAGCGCCTGCCGTCAAAAGGGCAAACAATTTTTTTATCTTTTTTCTTGTATTCAAAACACAGATTCCTCCTGAGGTTTGCTCTCCACATTATAGCATGGGCGAGAGAGGAGAGCAAAAGGTTTCTCTTGAGATGGATTTTTCAGACAAAGTGTGATAAAGTAGTTCATGTATGCCAGATGTCGGGTTTTCGGCATCTGAGAGAAGAGGAATCGAAAATGACAGTCAGAGGAATGGATTTTAAGAAAAAGAAGCGTGTGGTCATCAAGATCGGGTCGTCATCGCTGACCCATGCAGCCACGGGCAATATCAATTATATCAAGATGGAGCGGCTGGTGCGGGAACTCTGTGATCTGAGGAATCAGGGGATTGACGTCTGCCTGGTCTCCTCCGGAGCCATCGCCGTGGGCAAGCAGTCCATGGGACTGGCCGAGAAACCCCGCCGCCTTGCCGAAAAACAGGCCTGCGCCTCCGTGGGACAGGCACGGCTGATGTCTATCTATCAGAAGTTTTTCGCGGAATATAATCAGAAGGTGGGCCAGGTCCTGATGACCAAGGAGACCATGATCGACAATGTGTCCAGGAAAAACGCCCAGAACACCATCAACGAACTGATGGCAATGGGCGTGATCCCGATCGTGAATGAAAACGATACGGTCTCCACCTACGAGATCCGGTTTGGAGATAACGATACGCTTTCAGCTATTGTGTCGGCTCTGACCGGGGCGGATCTGCTGATTCTTCTGTCGGATATCGACGGCCTTTACACGGATGATCCGAAAGTCAACCCCGACGCCGAATTGATTACTTATGTGGAGGAATTTTTACCGGAGTACATGGAGATGGCGTCCTCCGCGCCCGGATCCGATATGGGGACGGGAGGAATGGTTACTAAGATCAAGGCGGCCAGGATCGCTACCGCATCCGGTGTGGATATGATTATCGCCAACGGGGAGGATTTCGGTATTTTGCATCATATCTTTGAAAACCGGTTTACCGGAACTTTTTTCAAAGCCAATTACGACGAGAATTTTGATGTTCTCGATCTTCTGGAGGAGGAATGAGATGGAGCAGATGACAGAGGAAAAGATTGCCCGCATCAACGAGCTGTATCGGAAACAGAAATCTGTGGGCCTGACCTTCGAGGAGAAGAAGGAGCAGAAACAACTTCGTGAGGAGTATGTGGCCGCTGTCCGGAGAAATCTGAAAAGTCAGCTGAACCGCATCGACATGGTAAACGAGGACGGCAGCGTGGAAAATCTTGGAGAAAAATATGACGGGAAACAGCCCGACTGACTGCGGAAAGCCGGTCGGATTCAAAGAGAAAAAGGATACCCTCCGCCGCCAAACGCTGGCTTGGAGAAGGAGTCTGGAGCTCGAGGAGGCAAAGGCGTTGTCCGCAAAGCTCTGCGACAGGCTGATGGAGCTTCTTGAGGAGTCATGGGCAAAAGAGATGCCGATTCTCGCCTACGCCGCGGTGCGCGGGGAGGCGGACTTGTCGGCGTGCTGCCGGAGATGGCTGGAAAATGGAAAGAAACTCTATTTTCCCCGTGTGCGGGGGGAGGAGATGGATTTTGTGCGGGTGCGGGATCTTGGGGAGGATCTCATCCCCGGGGCTTTCGGTGTGCCGGAACCTGTGGGGGAGGAGATTTTCTGCGGGAAGCGAGCCCTGGCATTAATTCCCGGTGTGGTCTTTGACGCCGCGGGCGCCCGGGCCGGATACGGCAGGGGTTACTACGACCGGTATCTGGCGGATCGTACCGGCATGGTAAAGATCGGTATCTGCTATCAGGGACAGATCTGCGGGCAGCTTCCCGCGGATCCCTGGGATATTTATATGGACGCGATTGTGACGGAACAACATATTTATCGGATGGAAAGGAGCGAACTATGGAACTGATGGAAATCGGAAAGATAGCCAAGGAGATGAAATACGAGCTGGCAAAGCTTTCCACGGAGAAAAAGAATCAGGGTATTCTGGCTGCGGCGGAAGGTCTGGAGCGGGACGCTGACAAAATCCTTGCGGCCAATGCCGTTGACATGGAGAATGGAAGAAACAGGCAGATGCCCCAGGGCCTTCTGGATCGCCTTCTTTTGACGGAGGATCGGATCCATCAGATGGCGGAGGGACTTCGGCAGGTTGTGGCGCTCCCGGATCCCATCGGGGAGATGCTGGGGAGCACGAGACGCCCCAACGGTCTGGAGATCGGAAAACGCAGGGTACCCATTGGCGTGGTGGGCGTGATCTATGAGGCCAGACCGAATGTGACGGCGGATGTGTTCGGCCTGTGTTTTAAGACCGGAAACGCCGTGATCCTGAAGGGCGGCAGCGACGCCATCACATCCAACAAAGCCATTGTGGAGTCCATCCAGCGCTCTCTGGAGAGCTGCGGTCTGATGCCAAAGAGCGTCCAGCTGATCGAGGATACCAGCCGGACCACCACGGAGAAGTTTATGAAGATGAACGAGTATGTGGATCTGCTGATTCCCCGGGGCGGCGCGGGACTGATCCGCACGGTGGTGGAGAACGCCACGATTCCGGTTATCGAGACCGGTACGGGAAACTGTCACATCTATGTGGATGAGACGGCGGATCTTGCCATGGCCTGCGATATTGTGGAGAACGCGAAGACCCAGAGGATCGGAGTATGCAATGCCTGCGAGTCTCTGGTGGTGCACGAGGATATCGCAGGAGCTTTCCTGCCCATGCTGGAGACGAGGCTTCGGGCGAAGCAGGTGGAAATCCGCAGCGACAGCAGAGCGGGACGGTACTTAAAGGAGAGCGTGCCGGCGACAGAGGAAGACTGGGGAAAAGAGTATCTTGACCTGATTATCTCGGTCAAGACGGTGTCGGATATCGACGAGGCCATCCGCCATATCAACAGCTATAACACCGGCCACTCCGACGCGATTGTGACCACTTCCTACGATCATGCCAGACAGTTCCTGGACGAGATTGACGCCGCCTGCGTCTATGTGAACGCCTCCACTCGGTTTACCGACGGTTTCGAGTTCGGCTTCGGCGCTGAGATCGGCATCAGTACCCAGAAGCTGCACGCCAGAGGCCCCATGGGGTTGGAAGCGTTGACCAGCACAAAATATATTATTTACGGAAATGGACAGATCAGAGAATGAGTGAGAACAGAACCTTTGACCTGACGCAGGCTCCGCCTGTGGAGGAGCCTGCGCGGCAGTATTATTATATGGAAAAACTCCGCGGCCTGGTGGCGGACCAGAGCAAAGAACTGGGACGTCCGCTGACCGCATCGGTCGTTACCTTCGGATGTCAGATGAACGCCAGGGATTCCGAGAAACTGAAGGGAATCCTCCGGGAGGCAGGATATCAGGAGGGCAGTGAGGAGGACGCGGATTTTGTGATCTACAACACCTGCACCGTCCGGGAGAACGCCAACAATAAAGTGTATGGAAGGCTTGGACAGGCCCAATCCCGGAAGCGAAATCATCCCTGGATGAAGATCGCCCTCTGCGGCTGTATGATGCAGGAACCTGAGGAAGTGGAAAAGATAAAAAAGAGCTACCGGTTTGTGAATCTTGTCTTCGGGACCCACAATATCTACAAGTTCGCGGAGCTGCTGGCCCGCACCTTCGATGAGAAGATGGTGGTGGATGTCTGGAAGGAGACAGACCAGATCGTGGAAAATCTTCCGGTGGAGCGCAAATATGCTTTCAAGTCCGGTGTAAACATCATGTTCGGCTGCAACAATTTCTGCAGCTACTGCATCGTGCCCTATGTCCGGGGCAGGGAGCGCAGCCGCCGGCCGGAGGAGATCATCGCGGAGATCAAAAAGCTGGCGGATGACGGCGTGACGGAGATCATGCTGCTGGGGCAGAACGTCAACTCCTACGGCAGAGGCCTGCCCCAGGAAATTTCCTTTGCTCAGCTGCTGCGTCAGGTGGAGGCGGTTCCCGGAATCCGAAGGATCCGTTTTATGACCAGCCATCCGAAGGATCTGTCGAGGGAACTCATTGAGACTATGGCAGCTTCCGATAAGATTTGCCGCCATCTGCATCTTCCCCTGCAGTCGGGAAGCAGCCGGATCTTAAAGCGCATGAATCGCAAGTATGACAAGGAACAGTACCTGCGCCTGGTGGAGGACATCCGCCGGGCAATGCCGGACATAGCCCTTACCACTGACATTATCGTCGGTTTTCCGGGAGAGACCGAGGAGGATTTCCTGGAGACTATGGATGTGGTGCGCCGGGTGGAGTACGACAGCGCCTTTACCTTCCTGTACTCCAAGCGGTCGGGAACGCCAGCCGCTTCCTTTGAGGATCAGGTGCCGGAGGATGTGGCAAAGGATCGGTTTGACCGCCTGCTTGCCCTGGTGCAGGAGATCGGCAGGAAAAAGGCCAAGGCCCTGGAGAGCAGCGAGGCGGTGGCGCTGGTGGAGGAAAAAAACGCCCAGGATCCCGCCATGGTTACCGGACGGCTGGACAACAATTCCGTGGTGCACCTGAAGGGGAGTGAGGCGGACATCGGTCATTACATTCCCGTTCGGCTGGCGGAGTGCCGGGGATTTTACTATATCGGCGAGAGGCTCTCATGAGAAGGAAGCTGGGAAAAAATGACTGGATTCTGCTGGGAGCGCTGGCGGCGGTCTGTCTGGTTCTGTTTGTCATTTTTCGTTTCCTGTCGGGATCCCAGGGCGACCGGGTGGTCATTACTTTGGACGGGGAGACCTACGGGACTTATTCGCTGGCGGAGGATCAGGAGATTCCCGTGGAGCAGAACGGCAGTATTACCAATGTGGTGTGCATCTCAGATGGAAAGGTGCACATGGAAGAGGCGGACTGCCCGGATCATCTCTGCATCCGGCAGGGAGAGATCTCCTCGGAGTACGCCTCCATTGTCTGCCTGCCAAATCGCGTGGTGGTGGAGGTCATCTCCGAGGATGAGGCGGAACTTGACGGGATGTCCGGCTGAGGAGGATTTCCGCATATGAAGAAAAAAGTTGGATATTACGGTGTGTTTCTTGCGCTTGCGCTGGTGCTGTCCTATGTGGAATCGCTGATCCCCTTCTATTTCGGTGTGCCCGGAATGAAATTGGGCCTGACCAACGTGATTGTTCTGATTCTGCTGTACCTGTACGGGCCGGCGGACGCCCTGGTTATTTCGGTGGTGCGCGTCGTCCTGGCGGGATTTCTCTTTGGCAACGCCTTCAGCATTATCTACAGCCTGGCGGGAGCGCTGCTCAGTTTTCTTGCCATGGCGCTGCTGAAGCGGACAAGGAAATTTCAGATTGTGACCGTCAGTGCGGTGGGCGGAATCTGCCATAATCTGGGACAGATTCTCGTGGCGGTCTGCGTGGTGGAAAATTATCATCTGATGTTG
Source organism: uncultured Eubacteriales bacterium (assembly GCA_949286525.1). Lineage (GTDB taxonomy): Bacteria > Bacillota > Clostridia > Lachnospirales > Lachnospiraceae > Pullilachnospira_A. Next base: position 14,199 of record CASECT010000067.1, read on the forward strand.
TATTTCCCGGTGCTTATGGCGGCCGGCATTGTCACAGGAGTGCTGATCGGTGTGGCGGCAAGGGAAGTTCTGATCCGTCTGCAGAATCTGACGGACAAACGATAGAAGGGAGAATTTGCAGAAATGTACGCATATATTTCCGGAAAACTGGAGGGTGTTACCGAGGACGCGGTCATCATCGACAATCACGGCATCGGTTATCGAATTCTGGTGCCCTCGTCGACACTGGAGAGGCTTCCGTCGGCGGGAGGCGATGTAAAGGTTTACACCTATCTTTCGGTGCGGGATGACGCCATGGTGCTGTTCGGTTTTCTGACAAAGGAGGAGCTGGAGCTCTTCAAGCGTCTGATTACTGTTACCGGCATCGGACCCAAGGGAGCGCTGGCGATTCTCGGAACACTTTCGGTGGACGACCTGCGATTTGCCATCCTCTCCGGGGACGCCAAGGCCATCGCGGCGGCGCCGGGGATCGGTGTCAAGACAGCCCAGAGAGTCATTCTCGACCTGAAGGACCGCATCGACTTTCTGGAGGCCTTTGAGGAACGGCTGGCCAGCCACGGCGGCGGGGAGGAGAAGAGTGCCCTGGCCGGCGTGAAAAACGAGGCGGTCATGGCTCTGACAGCCCTGGGATACACCTCCTCCGACGTGCTTTCCGCCATGGCGCAGATGGACATATCGGAGGATATTTCTGTGGAGGAACTGCTGAAACAGACCTTAAAGCAGATGGCATTTCTCTGAAAGGGGTTCGGACAGACGTTCGGCGCCCGGGAAGGATTTCGATAGAGACAGGAGCATAGAATGGAAAAACGTGTGATATCTACCCAGGTCATGCAGGAAGATATCCCTGTGGAGGCCGCTCTGCGGCCGAAGACCCTGGAAGAATATGTGGGACAGGAGAAGGCGAAGGAGAATCTCCGTGTATATATTGAGGCGGCGAAAAAGAGAGGCGAGGCGCTGGATCATGTGCTCTTTTACGGGCCTCCCGGACTGGGAAAGACGACGCTGGCGGGCATTATCGCCAACGAGATGGGCGTGCATATGAAGGTTACTTCGGGGCCGGCCATCGCCAAGCCCGGGGAGATGGCTGCGATCCTGACTAATCTCTCCGAGGGAGATCTTCTGTTTGTGGATGAGATTCACCGGCTGAACCGCCAGGTGGAGGAGGTGCTCTATCCGGCCATGGAGGATTACGCCATCGACATCATGATCGGAAAGGGTTCCACGGCAAAATCCATCCGCCTGGATTTGCCGAAATTCACGCTGGTGGGGGCCACCACCAGGGCGGGACTTCTCTCCGCGCCGCTGCGGGACCGCTTCGGGGTAATCCATCATCTGGAATTTTACAGCCCCGAGGAACTGAAAGTTATCGTCCTCCAGTCGGCGAAAAAGCTGGGGGTGGAGATCGATGAGGAAGGGGCACTGGAACTGGCCAGAAGATCCAGAGGAACGCCCAGGCTCTCCAACCGACTTCTGAAGAGAGTCAGGGATTTCGCCCAGGTGCGTTTTGACGGAAAAATCACAAAGGAAGTGGCCTCCACAGCGCTGGATCTGCTGGAGGTGGATGCCATGGGGTTGGATGTTAACGACCGGACCATGCTGCTGACCATCATCGAAAAATTCGCCGGCGGGCCGGTGGGGCTGGACACTCTTGCGGCAGCCATCGGGGAGGATTCCGGCACCATCGAGGAGGTCTATGAGCCCTATCTGGTCAAGAGCGGACTGATCCAGCGGACCCCAAAAGGGCGTGTGGCTACAGAGCTGGCTTACAGGCATTTTGGCATTTAGACATTGTCAATTCTCGCAAATACCGCTATAATAGCATTAGATTTGAGCGGGGACGCATACGGAGGATGAGATTATGACAGCAAAAAAGAGCGCTGAAGTAATAATTGACGGAAAGGTATACACCCTGAGCGGTTACGAGGAGGAGGGGTACCTGCAGAAGGTAGCCTCCTACATCAACAATAAGATCGGAGAATTGCAGAAGATGGACAGCTACCGGCGGTTTTCCTCAGATACAAAGGCGACGCTGGTGGAGCTCAATATCGCAGACGATTATTTTAAGGCCCGGGATCGGATCGAGGAATTGGAACTTACTCTGGAACAGAAGGAGAAAGAGATCTACGATCTGAAGCATGATCTGATCAACAGTCAGATCAAGGCGGAGAAGCAGTTGAAAGAGGCAAAACAGCTGAAGGAAGAAAAGGGAAAGGCGCAGACGCGTCAGAGCGCCGGAACGAGTGTTTCGACGGAGAATGCAGATAAAGGCGGACCTGAGAAAAAGTAAACAGAGTACGGGGCAGCGGGTTACTGTCCCGTATTTCACTTTTCAGGCATCATAGATATCAGGAGGACGGTATCAGGAGAACGATATCGGGAGATGACATCAGGGAGGACAGATAGCGGATGGAGAAAACGATGAGGCCAGGAGGGCTGGAACTGCTTTCGCCGGCAGGGAATCTCGACATTTTCAAGGCGGTCATCTCCGCCGGAGCGGACGCGGTGTACTTCGGCGGGGAGCTTTTCGGCGCCCGTGCTTACGCGGATAATTTCTCCGCTCGGGAGGGAGCGGAGGCCATCCGCTATGCCCATCGATATGGGAAGAAGGCTTATCTGACGGTCAATACCCTTCTGAAAAATACGGAGACGGAGCGAAAACTTTACGACTATATCCGGCAGTATTATGAAGCGGGAGTGGACGCGGCCATTGTACAGGATTTCGGCGTGTTCTCCTTTTTGCGGGAATTTTTCCCGGAGCTTCACATCCATGCCAGCACCCAGATGACCGTCTGCAGCGGCCTCGGGGCAAAATTTCTCGAAGATCTGGGAGCGACCAGGATCGTGACGGCCAGAGAACTTTCCCTGGAGGAGATTCGTCTGCTCCGCGAGGGCTGCGGCTGCGAGATAGAAACTTTCGTCCACGGGGCGCTGTGCGTCTGCTACTCCGGCCAGTGTCTGATGAGCAGTCTGATCGGAGGGAGAAGCGGCAACCGGGGAAGGTGCGCGCAGCCCTGCCGGCTTCCCTATCAGGTGCTGGATGAGAGTAGCGGGCGGATGTCGCTGCCGGGAGATTATGTGCTCAGCCCGAAGGATCTGTGCGCAATCGAGCGGATCCCGGAGCTGGCGGAGGTCGGCGTCTATTCCCTGAAGATCGAGGGGAGGATGAAGCAGAGAACTTACGCGGCGGGCGTAGTATCCATTTATCGGAAGTATGTGGACCGGTATCTCGAAAAGGGACGGGAGGGCTACCATGTCAGCGAAAAGGACCGGCAGGCGCTGCTGGATCTTGGCAATCGCAGCGGCTTTACCGACGGGTATCTTGCCGGACACACCGGACGGGAGATGATGTCCTTCGCCGAGGGCAGTCACAGAAAAGAACAGGCGGAGATTTCGGAAGGGACAGCGGAGATCCGGCGGCCGATCAGCGGGCGCTTTTTTGCCCGGGAGGGCCGTCCCATGCGCCTGTCCGTTTCCTGTGACGGGATCACGCTGGAGCGGGCGTCTTCCCAGAGACCGGAGAGAGCCAAAAAACGGACCACCGACAAAGCGGTTGTGACGGAAAAATTGAAAAAGACCGGGGATACGCCCTTTGTCTTTTCCGATCTGGTCATTGATCTGGAGCCGGGGCTCTTCATTCCCATGACCCAGTTGAATGAGCTGCGAAGGGAGGCGCTGAGCGCCCTGGAGGAGGCATTGCTTCCAGAGAACCGCCGGGAACCTGAGCCCTTCCTGCCTGTCATAAAAGATGATAGCATCAGGCCGGGGAATCTGCCGGGGCAGTCCGGCAGTTGTCTTGTGGTGGTGGAGACCAGAGAACAGTTTGTAGCCTGCGTCCGGCAGGAGTGTGTGGACGAGATTGCTGTTCGTGCGGAACTTCTGACAGATGAAGACAAAAGCCTATCTGATTCGTTTTATCTAAAGGAGGCAAAAAAGTACGGCAAGCGGTTTTTGCTTGTCCTTCCGGAGATTATGCGGGAGAGGACAGCGAGGGATCTTCGCAGTTTTTCGTGGCTGTTCGACAAAAGGGAGGCAGACGGCGTGATAGCATGTTCATACGACGGACTGCAGTTTCTGGAGAGCATCGGATATCCCAGAGAGAAGGTTTTGCTGGATCCGAGGATCTATACCTGGAACAACCGCAGCCTTCGGGCCTTTCGCAGTCTCGGTTACCGCAGGTTTGGCGCGCCATGTGAACTGAACGCCGGAGAACTCTGGCATCGGGACAACGGGGATTCCTACCTGACAGTGTACGGCAGGGCGGCGCTGATGATTACCGCCAACTGCCTGGAAAAAAACATCGCCGGATGCCGGAAACGACAGAGTCTCTATCGGCTGTGTGATCGCTATCAGAACCTCTTCCCTGTGAAAAATTACTGCAGATACTGTTATAATAAGATATATAATTCTCGAACCCTCTGTCTCTTTTCTGAGGCGGAGCGGATCGGAGAAATGGGATTTTGCGGCGCGCGATTTGATTTTACCCTGGAGACGGGCGAGGAGTGCGTCGGAATACTGAAAGACTGGACAGATGCCCTGGACGGTATGACCTTCAAAGAACCGGAGGACGCCACGAAGGGACACTGGAAAAGAGGAGTGAAATAATGGTACATTTGTTTGTCTCAATTTCCCGCTTCACACTGATTATCATGTTCGCCATCTATACATACGACTGTTTCGC
>CASECT010000068.1 GCA_949286525.1 uncultured Eubacteriales bacterium
GAAAAGTTTTCTCCTGCTGACAAAGATGCCAGATGTTTTTACTATCTCTTTTCCAAGAGCGGATTTTCGGATGGTATGAAAAAGGCAGCGAGAGCGGAGAAGATATATCTGAAAGATTTGCAGGATATCGTCCGGGGTGGCGATTGAGATCCCAAAATCGGAGGAGATCGGAACTTCTCTGGGGGATCTGCTCCATGCCGACCTGCGCGATTCTGGGCAGTTATGTTCTGGGCCTTCACTTCGGCCTGGGCGTATATGGGGCCTGGATCGGTATGGCCTGCGATGAGTGCATTCGCTGCCTCTGGATGATCGCGCGGCTGCGAAGCCGCAAATGGGAGAAAAAGGCTTTGGTTTCCTCCTGAGGTCTCCCCCTGAGTCCGCCGGAAATCGCTTCCTGCCCATAACAGGACGGGAGAGCGTCAGCGGCGGCCGGGTTAAGTATAAACTCGTGAACACTATACTAGTGAGACAGGAAAGGCTGTCCCCGGAATTTCGGGGTCAGCCTTTTCCTGCCTCCTTCCGGTATTTGCCCGGCGTAAGCCCCGTGCGGCGGCGGAAGGCCGAGTAGAAGCCGGGGATCGACGCAAAACCGGTCTCCTCCGCAACCCGTTCGATGGACCAGGAGGTGCGCAGCAGATATTCTTTCGCGTGTTCGATCCGCAGATAATCCCGGTATTCTATAGGGGAAAGACCGATGATTTCCCTGAATACATGGGAAAACCGACTTTCGCTCAGACAGGATTGCCGGGCCAGGTCTTTGACGGTCCATTCCCTGTTGTAATTCTCGATTATATAGGACTGGATCAGCGACAGCCATTCCGGGACGACGGCTTCCGGTTTTGCCGGATGAGCGCAGGCCATTTCCACGAGAAGAGACGTGAGAAGCATATGAAACCGCAGGTCAAAATCCTGCGGATTTTTTTTCGCCAGGGCAGGAATCGCGTCATACTTCTGTTTGAGACTTGTATTTGTCAGATTGCCGAACACAATACCGTTTTCCATAATTTGCTGATAGAGAAAATCAGCGGATGGTCCGCAGAAGTGAATGAAGGAATATCCCCATCCGTCTTTATCTGTCGCGAAATAATAGTGGAAGGGCCGGCAGTCCAGCAGACACAGAGTATCCGGGCGCAGATAATAGACCTGGTTGTTCATATTCAGGATACCGGATCCTGAGTGTGTGTAAATCAGTTCGTAGTTTTTCCATCCGGAACGTTTGGTGTAATGGGTGGAAGACACAGACCAGCGGCTGATAAAAATCGGGTACAGCAGCGCTTCCATGACATTTTCGTCCGGGAGATAGTCATAATTATAAGCGCTGGACTGTATACGGATATCCGCTTCCAAGATGCTGGGCGTCTTCAGTGAGATCTTTTCGAAAGATGGAAAACTCGGAAAAAGGTGGATGCCGTTTCGCTCGGAAAAGAGTTTCATCTTTTCCTGAAAATCCTGTGTCAGGGAACCCTCTTTTGTGATATCGCCGGAAAAAAGAAGCATTTTTCACCTCGTTTCTTGAAAAAAACAGCAGGATCATGAAGAAATTCAGCAGTAACCAAAATTGTTATCTGTATATTATCACAATAAAATAAAAATACAAATAGAATTTTTTGTAGATTCTGTCAGAATGGACGAAAAATTCAAAAAGGAGGAGGAAAAATGGATAAGAATTTCAAGCAGGTACCGGAAAAACAGTACCGGCCGGATGTCCGCTGGTGGCTTGCGGAAGGCATGCACACGGATTAGACGCTGAAGAACGAGATGCGGATGCTGGACGACATGGGAATGGGGGCCATTGAATTCCTTGCCATGGAGGATCCCGGCGCGGACTCGAAGCTTTACGGCTGGGGGGCGGAAGAGTGGGTGCACGATACCCATACGCTGGTAAAGGAGTCGGCGGACCGCCAGATGGGCGTGTCCATGACCAGCGGAACCAACTGGTCCAACGCGAATCTGATTTCCATCACGCCGGATGATAAGGCCGCGGCGAAGGAACTGGACTATGTGGAGGAAATTTTAGGCCCCGGAGAGACAAGGAGCGGCGAAATTCCGAAGTGTGTCATCAAAATCGATCATGTCAGCGTTCAGGAGCTGGTAGCTGTGGTGGCGGCGAAGGTTGTGGGCGAGGAAGAGGGAAAACCGATGCTCGCAAAGGACACAATTGTCCTGACGGACCAGGTTAAGGATGAAAAACTGGAGTGGACAGCGCCGGAGGATGGAACCTATCGTCTCTTTTTCTTCTGGCTGCACGGAACCGGACAGACGGCAGGGCCTTCCTGCGCGATTTCCTACACGATCAATTATATTGATCACTATGGAATCGACGCTTTTATCGACTACTGGGACAAAGTGGTGCTGACCGATGAGCTGCGGGCGGATATCCTGCGGGACGGGCGGGCGATGATGTATATGGATTCGCTGGAACTGTCCACTTTCGGAGCCGGCGGTCAGTTCTGGGGCTACCACTTTAACGAGGAGTTCGAGGAGAGAAGGGGATATGACATCGCTCCGTATTTGCCCTTTGTGGTAAAGAAAGGCGGTATGATGCCCCTGGTGCACGATTACCACTATATCTGTGAGGATAAGGGGTTTGTGGAAAAATTCCACAACGATCTCTACCAGACTATGACGGATCTGTACATGGACAACATGTTAAAGCCTATGCAGGAATGGCTTCACAGTGTGGGTATGACGCTGCGGGCGGAGATCTCCTACGGCCTTCCTTTTGAGATCTCTCAGCCGGGAAAATATGTGGACGGCATTGAGACGGAGTCTCTGGAATTTGCTTCTCAGATCGAGAGCTACCGGGGGCTGGCGGGTTCGGCGCATATTTACAACCGGATTTACTCCAGCGAGACAGGAGCGACCCTGCTAAATTACATGATGCCGATTGATTTTTATAATCAAATTATCTTTACGCAGTTCGCGGCCGGCGTGACCAGAACGGTGTTCCATGGATACTCCAGTATCTGCGGTTCGGAGGCGTCCACCTACTGGCCTGGCCATGAGGGCATGTGGCCCATCTTTTCCGAGCGGTTCGGCAGCCGACAGCCGGCATATCAGCACTATCCGGACTGGACGGCGATGATCGCCAGATATCAGAAACTGCTGCGGGCGGGCAAACCCAGAATGGATCTCGGAATTCTTCGTCTGGATTACTATTTCAACAATCAGGTTTTCGGGGGAAGCGGAGAGCGTGATCTTTACGAACACCAGTTGATGCGCGGAGACGAGGGCATCTACTGGAAAGATATGAATCTGCAGCACGCAGGGTATACCTGGGATTATTTCGCCCCCCAGATACTGGAGGAAGATTTTACTTCCACAAACGGAAAGGAACTGTATCCGGAAGGACCAGGCTATCAGGCCCTCGTCATCTATCAGGAGGCGATGCCAATCGCTTCGGCGAAGAAGATTCTGAAACTGGCAAAGGCCGGACAGAAAATCATCTTTGTCAACGGCGTTACCGAGCAGATCCGTCCCATGGGCATCTGCGCAACTCACAGAAAGGCAGCGTCAAAGACGCCGTTTGTGATGGAATCCGATGAGGAACTGGCGGAGATCATCAGGGAGATCAAGGCTTTGCCCAATGTGCGGGAGACGGATGTACAGGCCGACACCATAAAGATGCTGCGGGAGCTGGGTGTGGAGCCGAGAGCAGCCTTTGCCGATGACAGCAGGAACATTCTGACCTGTATGCGCCAGACGGAGAGCGAGACAAATCTCTTTGTCTACAATATGCTTTACACGCAGGAGAAACCGGTAACGGTTACGCTGAAGATAGCCGGCGGCGGAAGACCCTATGAGGCGGATTGCTGGAACGGGGAGATCTCGGAGATCTCCGGAAAGACGGCAGATGGTGTGACGGAAGTGACGCTGACCTTAAACCCCGGAGAGGCGACTATGCTGATTCTTGATCGGAAGGAAGAGGCCAGAGAACTGTCGGCGGACCGCGTGTACGGCGAAGAGATTCCGCTGAAGAAATGGAGTCTTACCGTGGAGGATTGGAACGAGGGCGAAAAGAAGGAGATCATCGAGGACAGAGGGCTCGGCATTGTAACGAAAGAAGTTTACTACGAGACGAAGAAGACGAAGATCGACGCCGGCGTTGTGGAGACGGTTCCCTGGAAAGATATCCCGGCAGTGGGACCGGAGGTTTCCGGTGTGGGGTACTATTCCACTACGGCAGAACTTCCCGCGGACTGGTCGAAGGAGGACGGCGCTCTGCTTTCCATTGCGTCCACCAACGGCTGCACGGCGGCGGTGTATGTGAACGGCGAGAAGGCCGGCGTATACAACATCAACCGTCGGACAATGGAAATCGGCGATCTTCTCCACGGAGGCTACAACGAGATCAGGGTGGAGGTGTCCAGTACACTGAACAACCGCCTGTTGGCGAGGGGCTACTATGATACTTCCCTGCAGAACTCTCTGATTTTGATGGCGGGGGCCAGCAACGGCAATGCCGGAGCAGAGGAGGCCGCGGAGTCCGGGGATGTCATGGACGCGTTGAAGGAATCCGGCGGAGAAGAATCTCCCATGGCTGCGGCGATGAATATTTCCTCCACCGTGCGGGACTACGGCATGACCGGAAATGTGGTTATCAGAACTTACAGGAAAAGTTGATGAAAAAAGAAAAGGGGGCACATACGAATGAACAATAATTCTCAAAAAGTTGGAGTGGGCGAGAAGGTCAGCTACTTCCTCGCAAATATCGGTAATATTCCGTTGATGACACTGTTATCCACCTTCTTCCTGATTTTCTATACGGATGTGGTGGGATTGAACGCGGGAGCGCTGGCGACACTGTTTTTGATCTCCAAGGTGGTGGACGGTATCAGCGATCCGCTGATGGGATTTTTCCTGGATAAATTTCCCATTACCAAGATGGGAAAATTCCGTCCCATGCTGATGCTGGGCACGGTCATCTGCGTGATCAACTACATTCTGCTGTGGTTTGGCGCGGTATGGTCTCCAGTGGGAAAATACGCTATCGTTTACATAACCTATATTCTTCTGGGATGGACCTTTGATATCATGGACATTTCCCTGAACAGCCTGCTTCCGGTTATGACTACAGACAACAAGGAGAGAAATCAGCTGTCTCTGATCAAGGCCATTGGTTATACGATCGGCGGTATGGGGTTGTCTGTGGTAGGGCCGATTATTGTCGCTTCCGGTACGCTGGAGAGCTATTATGTATTGATCTTCGGGGCTATGGCGGTAACGCTGGTCTGCTCCATCGTGGGAGCTCTGGGCGTGAAGGAACGCGTGGCGTTTGACGGAACGGAGGAGGAGAAGTATAAGATCAAAGATCTGTTTAAATTCCTCTTTACTAAGCCGGTAATTGTCACTTTCCTGGCTTCGCTGCTGTACTTTGTGGGATATCAGGGGGCCGCGGGAGCGGGTACTTATTACTTTACCTATATTATGGGCGATCTTTCACTGATGGCGGGCGTTTCCGGTGTGTCCATGATTGGTATGGTTCCCGGCATGATCGTTGCTCCGCTTTTGGCGAATAAGATCGGCAAGAAGAAAGTGTTTACGGCGGGGATCTTCATCTGCGCCATCGGACCGGCGCTGCGTCTGTTCGCGCCCACGTCTCTGACAATGGCCTATGTGGGAACCTTTGTGGCAAGCCTTGGCGCCGGATTTATCATGCCGCTGAATTATGGCGTGCAGGCGGACAATACATTGTATGTGCAGTACACTACCGGAAAGCACGCTGAGGCGGCTATCGCGTCCTTAAGCTCCTTTATTACCAAGGTGGGCCAGGGTATTGCGGGCGCTTTCCCGGGTTATGTGCTGGCAGCCTGCGGTTATATCAACGGGGCGGCGGAACAGCCTGCCAGTGTTCACACGGGTATTATCGCCTGCGTACTGGTAGTTCCGTTTGTGCTTGGCATTATCGGCGGCATCGTGTTCCTTTTCGGATATAAACTGGAGAAGGACGATGTGGACAGAATGGCCAGAGAGATCGCGGAGAAGGAGAGCGCGAAAGCCTGAGCGTGAAGGCAAAAACGCAAAGATTTTCCGGGATATGAGAATAAGATAAGAGAATAAGACAAAATAGAAAATCGGACGGCGTACTTACCGGAAAGTATGCCGTCCGGTTTTTCTTTTGTATTGTGAGATCTCTACCATTTCCCTACTCCAGCCGAAGGGTCGGTTCGGTGTCCCTGTCTCCCAGAGAGACATAGACATATCCGTAGGTCTTGTCAGCCCGTGGGATTGGCTGTGAGTATTCTCCGCCGTAGTCCCGGGTCATCTGGATTTCCCGGGAGGATCGATCCCATCTGTCCGGGAGGGAGAGGGATGCCTTTTCATGGATCTGGATCAGACCGCTGGTTCTGCTGGCGTTGCAGCAGAAGAAGACGATCACATCGTCGTTGGATTCCTGCAGGATCGTTATCTTTCCCTGATCTCCGAGAAACTGGCGGGCCCGGGACGCAAACTCCTGCTCCAGCTGCCCGGTGGTGCAGCTGCGCATACCCATCGGATCCAAGTATAAAAGAACTCCGCACACCAGCGCCAGAGCTGCCAGAACGATGAGAACCATCACATTTTTCTTATTCTGCGTCATGGCTTTCCCTCCTCCCGGTCATTGCCATTAATACAGCCGAAGCGAGGGTTCATTGTCTTTCCCGTCCAGAGAAAAATAGGCGGTTCCCTCGGAATTGTCTGGGCGCTGATAGGTTGCCGAATAGCTGTACATACCCGCTTCCTCGCCGAGATTTCCGGCGCCCATGGATTTCTCCCATTTCCCGGAGATGAGATCCCTTTTATGAATTTCAAAATAACCGTTATCTCTGGCAGCGTTGCAGCACAGGAGGGCGATGGCGTCATCATTGTAATCGATCAGGACAATCGCTTCGCCATCCTCCCCGAATTTCTGCTGCGCCATGGCGCGGAAATCGGAAGTCAGTTTCTCGGTCGTCCAGGTCCGGTACCCGAAGACATCGAACAGAGAGAGCGCGCCTCCGCCCAGGACGATGACCAGCAGGATGATGATGATCAGAGCGTTTTTTACACGTTTCGACATAAGAATCCCCCCTCTTGAAATGACAAATAATTTCGAGACAATAAAAATATTATCTAACAATTCTATTATAAGCCCTGGAAACTGTTTATGCAATGATCATCCGCGGTACTTGCAATAAATATGGGAATAACACAGCGTCGGTATCGAGCGAAGGAAGATAACGCGGCAAATGACCGAAATTGCACGGTTTGATGCGCGTTGCCCCTTGTACACAGACGCTAAGATAGGGAAAGAGAGGGGCGGAAATGAGCAGGGGGAAGATTTGCCTTACCAATGAGGGAAGCTGCCGCCTGGGATATGAGATCGTCCAGGCGGCAGCTCTTGTTATGGCTAACGAATTTGATGTTGTAATTTGCTTACTGTTTTTTAGCGGACATTTTTGCAGCTTCTTTTCGTTCGTTCAATGTTTTCTGGACCTGAATCATCCGCTCACGATCCAGCGTATAGAACTTCATGGCGACGACATTGCAGAGCCATCCGATGACAGCCAGGCCGAAATTCAAAAACATGGCGATCCAGAAGATGGGCCAGGTCGCCTGATCGCCAAGCTGGGGAACGGTAGCGGTGTAGCCAACCAGCGCAATACATACCATAGCCAGGGCGGAGGCGAAGGAGGTTACGATTTTATCCACAAAGGAATAAACGCCGGTAAGGACGGCGGGGAAATAGTTTCCGGACCGCTCGTATTCGTAGTCCACCAGGTCCGCCTTCATAGCGCCGCCGGCGGTGGTCAGAACCATGTTGGCTCCGGTTTTGAAAATATTCAGGATTACATAGATCACAAAAGGCAGGCCGAAAGCGCTGAGCTGCTTCATACCGTCTACGCCGCCGCCTGTCATGCAGAGGATGACGAACATGGCGACGGTAACCGCGGCGGAGAGAATATTCAGCCAGGACCACTGGGTGGTAATCTTTTTCGCATCGTATTTTGCGATCAGGACGCCGCCCAGGAAAGCGAAAGCCACGCCGATAATCTGGGAAAAATTGTTCGCGGTGGTGGTTGCCGCGTAGCTCCCGATCAGGACGCCGCCCAACAGGTTGTTGACGACAGACTGGCTCATGGTCTGTTGGGCAAAACGGTCGGAGATCGTGGTCAGCATATACATCTGGACATTGCGGTTGTCCTTGATGACGGACCACATATCCTTCAGGGAAGTTTTGCTTTCTGTCTCCTGATTGTTTTTCGGTATCTTCGCGAAGGTTTCATGTACATCCACCTTGCGCACGCCCCAGCAGCAGGTCAGTACAAAGATCAGTGAGATGACGGAAAACCAGATCATCGTCTCCGACAGCATGTCGATATTGTAAATCATATCATATTTCGGCAGGATCACGAAGGTAATCAGGTTGGTGCAGATCAGCGGTACCGTGTAGGAAAAAATGGTGCTGATCATGCTGGTCATGGGAAGCTGCGTCGGATCGTTGGTAATGACGATGGCGATGGTTCCCGAGGAAGTGGTAAAGGTCGTGTAACCGATATCAAAGAGCAGATAGATGATGACGAAGACCACAATACCCCAGATACCGTCGAAGACGCCGGCGGCCCAGTTGTACATCAGGTTGGATGCCAGGACGGCAATCGCCCAGCCGATCAGCATCATGATGCGGATTTTACCCTTTTTCGGATTGAATTTTTCATATATTGCAGCGACAACGGCATCGGACAGACCGTCCGCCCATCGGGTCACGGTCAGGATGACGCCGGCTACTGCCGTGGGGATGCCGTATCCCTCCGGCGCGATCAGCGTGGCGAAACCGAGGATCAGATAGAGGACGATCATGGTGCCGCTTCCGGACATGCCGGCGATCAATTGCAGTAAAGGTGCTTTCCGGTAATCTACGCCGTCCCGCTCACTGGCGTGAAGGAGACCGGCTTTTTTGTTTTCAGACATATGTACAAACCTCCCAGTTCTTATAGGTATTTTTCTTTTCCATCTGTGTTGCGGCCCTGCGTCTCCAGAGAAAATTCCAGAAGATCGGCGCTGCCTTTTCCGCGCCGGAT
>CASECT010000069.1 GCA_949286525.1 uncultured Eubacteriales bacterium
AATCACAAGCGTTCCTCCTTTTCCGTCATTGTGAGCATCGGGGATTCACGAAAAATTTTGTCGGACATATCCCCGATACCACTACATACTATGGAAAAATTATGCATTTTATATGAAGAACCTGTGACTTTTTTATGAACTTCAACGCAAAAACACCTGAGACAACTTCCATTGTGTCTCAGGTGTTCTCTTGCTAAAATAAAAACCTTTCCCTGCCCATTTCAATCATCAGGATCGATAGATAATATCATCTCTTCCCGGCCCGTTGGAAACCATGGTAATGGGGAATCCGATTTCCTTCTCGATAAACTCAATATAGTTTCTGCAGTTCTCCGGCAGATCCTCGTATTTGCGGATGCCGCGGATATCGCACTTCCATCCCGGCAGCGTCTTGTATACCGGCTTTGCCTTCTCCAGACGCCAGGTAACCGGGAAATCGGTGGTTACCTCTCCGTCGATCTCATATCCCACGCATACGGGAATCTCATCCAGATATCCGAGCACGTCCAGGACCGTGAAAGCCACATCCGTGGTTCCCTGCATCCGGCAGCCGTACTTGCTGGCCACACAGTCAAACCATCCCATTCTTCTGGGCCGTCCTGTGGTGGCCCCGAACTCTCCGCCGTCGCCTCCACGACGTCTCAGCTCATCCGCCTCATCGCCAAAAATTTCGCTGACGAACGCGCCAGCCCCCACTGCGGAGGAGTATGCCTTGCAGACCGTAACCACCTGCTCGATGGACTGTGCGGGGATGCCGGCTCCCACCGCGCCGTAAGCGGCCAGCGTGGAGGAGGATGTCACCATCGGATAGATTCCGTGATCCGGATCCTTCAGCGTTCCCAGCTGACCTTCCAGGAGAATCTCTTTTCCTTCCTTGAGCGCGTTCCAGAGGAAGGAAGATACATCGCAGACGTAAGGAGCGATCATATCCCGGTAGGTGTGCAGCGTCTCCAGAAGTTCCTTCGGATCCAGCAGAGGTTTGTGATACAGGTGCTCCAACAGTACATTCTTGGTCTCACAGGTTCTCTCCACCTTCTCCTTCAGGAGTTCGTCATCGAAAAGCTCGCTGACCTGATAACCGATCTTCGCATATTTGTCAGAATAGAACGGCGCAATACCGGATTTCGTGGATCCGAAGGATGCCTTGCCCAGACGCTCCTCCTCGTACTGATCAAACAGAATATGGTAGGGCATCACAATCTGTGCCCGGTCGGACACCAGAATCTTCGGCATGGGTACACCCTGGTCGGTAATGGACTTGATCTCATTGCACAGCACCGGAATATTCAGCGCCACACCGTTTCCAATTACGCTGGTAGTATGACTGTAAAACACGCCGGACGGAAGTGTGTGCAGCGCAAACTTGCCGTAATTGTTCACAATTGTGTGCCCCGCGTTCGCCCCTCCCTGAAAACGCACGATGATATCGGCGTTCTTCGCAAGCATATCTGTAATTTTTCCTTTTCCCTCGTCGCCCCAGTTGGCGCCGACAACTGCTTTTACCATGTTCTTCTCCTCCTGCTCTCTATTAACAACCGCCTGTCCTTCAGACGAAAGTCCTCTTTACACATCCAGCATCTTTGTGCAGGTAATGGCAAGCGCTCCCGGTCCGATATGGCAGGACACGCTCAGTGACAGCGGATCTACCATAATATCATGATCCGGCCAGATGGCCTGTGCCTCCTCCTTAAACTGCATGATCGCTTCCTCATTGTGGGTATGGGCCATAGCGATCTTGGTATGTTTTCCATCCGCATCGTGCAGAACCTGGTCCATATCCGTCTTGATGGCATCCAGCATAATCTGCTTTGCCTGCTTGATGGTTCTTGCCTTCGCGAAAGCGTCCAGCTTCTCTCCCCGGATCTGCAGAACCGGTTTCAGTTTCAGAAGAGTTCCCAGGGCCGCAGCTGCCGGTGTAATTCTTCCGCCCTTCTTCAGATAGGTCAGGGTATCTACCATGATATAAATCGTGGATTCAAACTTGGTGGCCTCCAGGATATCCCGGATTTCCGCCGCCGTCTTTCCGTGCTCCGCCATCTTCATGGCCTCGAAAACCGTCTGTTTCATGGTAACGGAAATTCTCTGGTTATCTACCACGAAAACCTTTCCCTCGTAGTCCTGAGCCAATACCTTAGCCGTGGCACAGGAACTGCTGAGTCCGCTGGACATGGGAATGTACACAATCTCATCATAATCCTTCAGAAGTGTCTCCCAGCGATCAATCAGATCGCCCACTGCCGGCATGGACGTGGAAATCTCTCCGCCCTTCTCCAGCATTCTATAAAAATCTTCCTGTGTCAGATCAATGTCTTCATAATACAGCTTTCCGTCAATATAAAAGGGCATCGGCACGACGGTAATACCGAGTTCCTTTGCCTGCGACTGGGTAATGCCGCTGTTGCTGTCTGTCATAACTGCAACTCTGCTCATCTTCTCTCCTCGCTTTCCAATATGTAGGTATGTATTTGACTCACATACGTTTACCATGATAACATAACTTCCCTTTTCAGACAATGATTTCAGCGAAAAAGAACGGAAAAAGGGCAGAAAAAAAGGACGCCGCGAAAGGCGGCGCCCGGAAAAATCTTTTACATCATTCCCATTCCCGGATTTGCCGGTGCCTCCGGTGCGGGCTCTTTGATATCCGCCACAACGGACTCTGTGGTCAGCAGAGTAGATGCGACGGAGGTGGCGTTCTGCAGAGCAGTTCTGGTTACCTTTACGGGATCCAGAATACCTGCGGAAACCATATCCTCATAAGTCTCGCGGTAAGCGTCGAATCCGACACCAGGATCAGACTCTTTTACCTTGTTGATAATCACAGATCCCTCAAGACCTGCGTTGTCAGCGATATAGTAGAGCGGAGCCTCCAAGGCCTTCAGGATAACCTTGGCACCGGTCTTCTCGTCTCCCTCAAGGGTGTCAGCAAGCTTTGCCACTTCTTTGGTAGCGTGAATGTAAGCGGAACCGCCTCCGGCGATGATTCCTTCCTCCACAGCTGCTCTCGTAGCATTTAACGCATCCTCCATACGAAGTTTGCTCTCTTTCATTTCAGTCTCGGTAGCAGCGCCCACACGGATAACAGCTACGCCGCCAGCCAGTTTTGCAAGACGCTCCTGAAGTTTTTCTCTGTCGAAATCGGAGGTCGTCTCCTCGATCTGCGCACGGATCTGAGCGATTCTCGCGTTGATCGCTTCCTTGTCTCCCATACCGTCCACGATCACAGTGTTCTCCTTCTGAACCTTTACGGATTTCGCGCGGCCAAGCTGATCGATGGTGGTATCCTTCAGCTCCAGGCCAACCTCCTCGGAGATTACCTGGCCGCCGGTCAGAATTGCAATATCCTGCAGCATCTCTTTTCTTCTGTCGCCATAGCCGGGGGCCTTTACGGCAACCACGTTGAAGGTTCCACGCAGCTTGTTCAGAATCAATGTGGTAAGAGCCTCGCCCTCCACATCCTCAGCGATGATCAGAAGTCTCGCGCCGGACTGTACAATCTGCTCCAGCAGCGGCAGGATCTCCTGAATATTACTGATCTTCTTGTCGGTAATCAGAATGTAGGGATCATCCAGAACCGCTTCCATCTTATCCATATCCGTCGACATATATGCGGAGATATAGCCACGGTCAAACTGCATTCCTTCTACCAGATCCAGCTCGGTCTGCATGGTCTTGGATTCCTCAATGGTAATGACACCGTCGTTGGACACTTTCTCCATTGCATCCGCAACCATAGCGCCAACTTCCTCATTTCCGGCGGAGATGGCTGCAACCTTCGCGATCTGATCCTTTCCGCTTACCTTCTGGGACATTTTAACGATAGCGTCCACAGCAGCGTCTGTCGCTTTCTTCATGCCCTTCCGCAGGATGATGGGGTTTGCTCCAGCAGCCAGGTTTTTCATTCCTTCTTTAACCATAGCCTGTGCCAATACCGTCGCCGTTGTAGTACCATCGCCGGCCACGTCGTTGGTCTTGGTGGCAACTTCCTTAACCAGCTGCGCTCCCATATTCTCGAAGGGATCCGCGAGCTCCACTTCCTTCGCGATGGTCACGCCGTCGTTGGTAATCAGCGGCGTTCCGTAGGACTTATCCAATACTACATTTCTTCCCTTGGGTCCCAGGGTAACCCGGACCGTGTCTGCCAGTTTATCTACACCGGCCTCCAGAGCTGATCTTGCCTCTGCGCCATACTTGATTTCCTTTGCCATAATTCCTATACCTCTTTTCTTTTACTATCTTCTATTTTTCTTTCTATCTGAATGATCACATGAAATTCGGCGATTACTCTACAATTGCCAGGATATCATTCTGACGGACGATGATGTACTCCTCGCCCTCCAGTTTTACTTCTGTTCCCGAATATTTGGAGTAAATAACTTTCTGACCTTCTTTTACCTGCATGGTAACTTCCTTGCCGTCCACCATTCCTCCGGGGCCAACGGCGATAACCACTGCCTCCATGGGCTTCTCCTGAGCAGCGCTTGCCAGAATAATACCGGATTTTGTCGTCTCTTCCGCTTCACATTGTTTTAACACAACTCTGTCTGTTAAAGGTACCAATTTCATGACTGATGTCCTCCTTATTGCGATTTTGGATTCTGTTAGCACTCAACTTATTTGAGTGCTAACCCTAGGTCATATCATAGGATTTCACATGGTTTCTTGCAACTTGATTTAGAAACGAAAAAAAAAGGATTTCTTCCGAAATCCTCTGTTTTTCTCATTTTTCCTCTGTTTTTCTCCTGTTTCCAAAAATTTGCATCAAAAGTTTCTCTTTTACTGACTCTCCACTGCAGACAGCCAGGCGCATGAGCACATTCCGGACGGACCGCTGTGTCTCCGACGGCAGACTGACAATATAGCTGTGCACATCCGCCAGATCCCGAAGATCCAGATCTCTAAGATCCTCCAGGGTTGTTGCGCCGGTGGACCAGAGAACCCCAAAGAGCACGTCTACAAATTCTTCCCGCTCTTCCTGATCAAGCCCCAGCAGCCAGTTTTTCAGCGTCCGATCCAGAAGAAGACTGCTCTCTGACAGGGATTTGGCCCGGACAAATTCCTTTCCGAGCACCTCCCAGGAGAGCGCGTCGTGCTGGAGCGCGCCGGTCTGTGAACTCTTTACCACAGTATGTTCCACATCATTTTCCAGCAACATGCCGACAATTGAAGACTCGGGAATCGTGCTGACTACTCTGGGCAGTATTCGCCGGTACCCGGGGTCTTTCAGAATTTCTGCCAAAAAACCCGGTCCGTCGTTAGTGTACACCTTCTGTATCTTTCGCTGTATTTCGGGTTCACAGAAAGCCGCCGCGTAAACAGCGAGATTTCCTCCCTTGGAATGACCTCCCACCCGCAGGCGGCTGCAACTGTTTTTGAAATTGTCATTGAGATACCTGACACTCCGCCGCTGTCCCGGCGTATGACAGAGAAATCCCATGTTAAAGTCTTCCTTCCAGCCGACTATCGTATTATCCGTACCCCGGTACGCCACATAGACGGTTCCATCCCCGAGATAGCAGCAGACAGCGGAAAACTGACGCTGATTGTCCATGTCAATCTCATTGACATAACTGCCCAGCATCATGCTGCCAAATCTTCTGCCTGCTACCAGTTTCTTCATGAGGAAGGGAGCCATCTTGGTAGTGCTGGTTCTCGCCAGGATCTCCTCCTCGGAATACAGAGAAAAGAAATCTCTGCAGGCCTTCTGTATGGTAATTCTGTCCTGTGATTCCTCCCCGGGAACAATCCCGTCAAAATCTACGTAAGCCAGTTCCGATAGAATCAGATTGTCTACCTCGCAGAAAGGAGATACAGAGAAATCCAGGTCTCCCCGCCAGTCAAGATAATCAGATATATTTGCCATCGCTTCCCTCCGATGTCAGAGAATATATACGCCTAAGAGTAACTGCAATTTACAGTGTCTCCGCCCTGTGCTGAATATTTTCTCTGAAGTTAATGACTTCATGATTATACTCTTCGTTGATATAGCTGGATGTGAGCAGGAAATCCGCAGTCGCCTTGTTGTTGGCAATGGGAATGTCATACACCTGGGCGATACGCAGCAGAGCCTTTACATCGGGGTCGTGGGGCTGCGCTGTCAGCGGGTCGGAAAAGAAGATGATCAGGTCCACCTGCCCCTCCACAACCTTTGCGCCGATCTGCTGGTCTCCGCCCAGAGGGCCGCTGTTGTATCCCCTAACCGGAAGTCCTGTCCTTTCAGTAATCATTCTGGCCGTAGTACCTGTTCCGCACAAGAAATGCTGGCTCAAAAGCTCCTTGTGTTTCGCGCACCACTCGATCATCTCCGCTTTCTTCCCGTCATGGGCAATCAAAGCGATATTCTTCTGCTTTCCAATGGTCAATGTAATCCGGCTGTTGTCCATTTCTTACCTCCCTTAACAACTAAAACGCTGTGGTAACAAGGATTACCACAAGATTTACCAGTCCATGAGCCGCCATAGGTATCCAGAGCCTCCGATATCTCACATAGATATTCCCCAGTGCAAGCCCCATGACAAACCCATATAGAAATTGTACCACATTAAAGTGCATGATGCCAAATAAAAAGGCAGAGATAAGCACTGCTTTCCATTTACCGTACCACAACAGCAGCTGGCCGCAGACGATCCCCCGGTAGACAACCTCCTCCAGAATCGGTATTAACAGGGCGTTGGCTGCAATCTTGATGAAAAGTCCGCCCGAAAACAGTGTGCTGTTTGCCTCTTGATATCCCACGGAAAGATCTGCAAGAGGGGTGTTGGAAATCAGGATATTCAAAAAGATTCCCACCGCCACCGTCAGAAGGATCGCCCCGGTCCACTGCAGAACCCGGGAGATGGACAGCGTCTCCGATACCGCCCTGGTAATCGGCAGCTTTCGATAGAGGATTACCATGACCACGAGGGTAATGGCGGAGGCCAGCGCCAGGCACTCCAGTGAACCCAGACGGCCTCCGGTTACCACCAGAAAAAGAATATGCAGAAAATGATACATCAGATAATAGACCGCCATGGGATAGGCGATCTGCCAG
>CASECT010000070.1 GCA_949286525.1 uncultured Eubacteriales bacterium
GGAACAGTTGGCCGATCCCCAGTCTGTGCAGGAAATTTACAGCTATCTGATCAGTGTCCGGGAAGGGATGGACACGGAGGATGAAAACTATTCCGAAGTGTCTGAACTGATAGCCGGGATTGCGGCCTTGCCTGCCATGAATCCGCCTTATGACCTGCAGGTGGATACGATTGTCACGATAGGAACAAAGGATTATTCCATTGATTTCATATCCGATGAGATGGTGGTTCTACGTGATCAGATGTATCCGCTTTTTACTGAGGAAATGCAGCGGGAGGTGTTTGACCGCCGGATACGGGAAAATCCTGCTAACGATCATTTGAAGGCAGATAAAAAAATTTCAGAGGAACCTGCCGAAAAGAACAAAGAGGAACTTGATCTACCAAAGGAAACCGTGCAGGAGGGCGAATTTACCAGAGTTATACCGGAAGAAAATCCCTTTGAAAAGAAGCCGGAAGAACTTCTGGAAGATCTGGCTCCGGCATGGACACAGAAGAAACCTGTCGGGAGGGTAAGAGGAATTGATCTGCACCCGGAGATCCCGCAGGAGAGCCGCAACCAGTATCAGATCAAGGATGAGCATTTAGGGGAGGGAACCGAAAAAGAAAAGTTCCGTGCCAACATCATGGCAATCCAGCTATTGAAGAAGTGTGAGGAAGAAAACCGTTTTGCCATACCGGAGGAACAGGAAATCCTCGCCGGATATGTTGGCTGGGGCGGTTTATCTGACGCATTTGACGAGACGAAACCTTCCTGGTCAACGGAATATCTGGAATTAAAGACCGTTCTGACGGAGGAAGAGTATGCTGCTGCAAGACAGTCCACGCTGACCGCCTTTTATACGCCGCCGGTGGTCATCAGCGCCATGTATCAGGCGTTGGAGAACATGGGCTTGAAATCCGGGAACATTCTGGAGCCAAGCTGCGGAACGGGAAATTTTATCGGACGGAAACCGGAGAGCCTGTCCGACTGCAAGGTTTACGGCGTGGAGATCGACAGCATTTCCGCCCGGATCGCACAACAGCTTTACCAGAAATCCACCATTGCCGCCCAGGGATTTGAGAACGCAGATCTGCCAGACAGCTTTTTTGACGTGGTCATAGGAAATGTACCTTTTGGAAGTTATAAAGTACTGGACAGGAAATATGATAAGTACAACTTTCTGATCCACGACTATTTTATCGCCAAATCCATAGATAAGACGAGGCCGAAGGGTGTGCTTGCGCTGATTACGTCCAACGGGATCAGCGGCGGAACAATGGATAAGCGGGATGACCGGGTGCGGAGATATATCGCCCAGCGGTGCGACCTGTTAGGGGCAATCCGCCTGCCAAACAATGCTTTCCTTGCCAATGCCGGAACAGAGATCAATACGGATATTCTCTTTTTCCAGAAGCGGGAGACGCCGAGAGACTTAAATGTGGATCTGCCGGACTGGGTGGAAGTGGAGCGTCTCTATGAAAATGACCATGTGAATGAACACGGCGAGAGCCGACACCGGGTGGTCAGTATCAATCCCTATTTTCAGCATCATCCGGAAATGGTACTGGGCGAGCAGGAGATCGTGTCCGGGCCTTATGGTCCGCAGTTGATCTGCAAACCTTATCCGGACAGGGATTTAAAGGAACTTCTGGAACAGGCAGTAGAAAACCTTGAGGCGGAGATCACGGATTATGAGGTGGAGGAGCTGGTGGAGGAAGAGGATTATTCGATCCCGGCTGATCCGTCTGTGGCGAACTTTTCCTATACGGTTTATGATGGGAAGATCTATTACCGGGAAAACAGCCGCATGAAACCGGTGGAACTGTCCGTGACAGCACAGAACCGAGTGAAAGGAATGATTGCCA
>CASECT010000071.1 GCA_949286525.1 uncultured Eubacteriales bacterium
CGCACCAGGTATTTCATGGGGCCGCATCCCATGCTGCCGCCCATGATCAGTAGGTGAGGCGCATAGGGGTGGAGGCCGAAGCGCACCTTGGTTTCCTCTTTGCTGTTGGCGTGAAGAAAGTCTTTCCGGATCGGGATGCCGGTGGGGATCAGTTTCTCAGAGGAGATCCCGCAGCGGATGAACTCGTACGCCAACGCGGCGTCGGGAATGAAATAGGCGTCCAGGTCGCTCTGGGCGCAGCTGGGGCTGCAGGTGTAGTCGGTGGCGACAAAATAAGTCCGCAAAAAACGATTGTGTCGCCGCATGACATCTGTGACGATCAGCGCGGAAAACACATGGGTGCAGATCACCGTATCGAAGCCCTCCCGCAGGATAAAATGATATAAGTTTTCTGAGCCGGAGGACAGGAAACGATAGACCAGGGAGTTCCCTTCAAACAAACGGGGGTGCTGCTCGGAATACTGATAGCCGAACCGAAAGACCTCAGGCAGGTGCCGGTACATAAAAGTAAAGCCAACCGTGACCATGCGGGAGATGGACGGGGAGAGAAAGCGGAAAGCGTCGTCCATCCGGCAGGGAATATTCTGTTTTATAAACATTTCGCTCAGTGCTTTCCCACAGGAATTATGCCCTTCCCCCGTATTACAGCTGAGTATCAGCACACGCATAGTCTTCGCACCTCATAATGGTTCTTTTACTGTGAGCAGCCAGCAACCGGATCAGTCTGGGCCGGTTAAACCGCTGAATAATGATATAAGGAAGATTGCCCAATACGTTGAGGACAGCGGCGGCCAGCCCGCCAATCCCGGGCCAGAGCTGTATACAGTGCAGTCCGGCAATACACAGGAGGACATGGATTGCCTCCGCGACGCAGGTCTCCTGCACCATCAGCGTGAGCTGTTCGCCGGACGCCCTTCGCGGCAGTTTTTTGGACGGCATGAGGCTGGGCAGGATCTCGCTCATATCCGGGAACTGGTCTTTCCAGCGACGTATGCCCCATGCGGCGTAAATTTCGCCGTCCTTTTCAAAGGAAAAGGAGCGGAAGGGAAACTGGTCATATCGGAACCAGCCTTTTGGGAGCAGGCGCCCCAGCAGGAAAAAGACGATCCCGATCAGGGCGATGTAGAAAACACAATCCATGAAATACTTTGACATAGTCCCTTTCCCCTCCTATTGGCATAAGAGCTTCAGATTGCGGATCGCGTACAGAAGAAAGGACAGCGTGATCATCAGGACACAGGCGGCAATCGACGCGATGGAGAGGAGCGGCGGCACCGCCTGCCAGAACACATGGAGCAGCATCACTGCATAGAGAAGTACGGTGGCGGCCTTCCCATGCCAGACCGCTCCTGGCACCATGCCGGTTTTCCGAATGATCAAGGCTCCAGTCACCGCCATGAAGAGTTCCTTGCACGCCATCAGGAGAAGGGGGAAGAGCATCAGAGGAAAGGAGATCAGCAGGCAGAGGAGCATCGCCGCCTGAGTCAGTTTATCCGCGATGGGGTCCAGAATCTTACCCAGGTCGCTGACCATGTGGAACCGCCTGGCGATCAGCCCATCCACAATATCGGTGACCCCGGAGAGAACCAGGACGCATCCCGCCAGGAGATTCCGCTGCTGCCCCAGATAGAGCCAGAGGATGACCGGGATCAGGCACAGGCGGAAAAGGGAGAGGATATTGGGAATGGTGATGATTTTATTGGAAGGCTCATCCTTCCGAATTTGATTCTGATTCTGCATGACTGATCTCTTCCTTTAAGAATTGTGTTAATTTCCTGAGCGCGGAGGTGCAGGCCGCAAGTTCTCTTGCCCTGATGCGCCCCAAAGCCCTTTGTTCCGCACAGGCGATCGGGAGCACGATTTGTTCTCCATGCTGCCTTCCCTGTTCTGTCAGGCGGATGCTTTTACGATTTTTTGTGCCTGGGATCGGTGCAAGTATGACGTAGCCTTCTTTGGCCATGTTGCTGACGATTGTATTGACCGTCTGCTTTGTGAGGAACCAGGCGTCACAGATGCTCTGCTGGGAGTGCTCGCCGTCCGTCAGGATCAAAATGTACCAAATCCAGAACTCATTTTCTGAAATGTGGTGGCTGCTCACCGCATTGTGATAGATCTTCGTCAATTCATTGATCTGTTGGATCACCAACTTCAGTTCCTCTTGGGCTGTCTGTCTCATGTCTGCCCCCTGTCCTGACCTTATTTGCAGTCATTTGGGCCGCAATTTTGCTATTCAGATCTGCTGTAAAAATAAACATTGGAAATGCCATATGTTTTCATGCGAGATTGCTCTAACCGTTGGAGCACGTCCGGCATCCGCATTTCTTTCTTTGTGCGGATCACCAGTTGCCCGTCTTCCGCAAGCAGATAGGCATCGGAGAGCGCCTCTATGAGCGGAAGGAATATTTTCTCTACGGTAAAGGGGGGATCGGCGTAGATGATGTCAAACTGCTGTCCCTGTTCTTTCAGCCGCGTGATCCGGCGAAAGACATCATCCTGAAAAACCTCCCAGCCCTCTGTAAATCTGCAGAGGGCCAGATTGCTCCGAATGGCTTGTATCGCGTTCCGATCCCGATCCACAAAAACGACATGCTCCGCGCCTCTGCTGAGTGCTTCGATCCCCATGCTTCCACTGCCGGCGAACAAATCCAAAAACCTTGCGCCGTCAATTCTGGACTGCCAAATATTGTATAGGGCCTCCTTGATCATGGCGGGAACCGGCCGCGTCCGGAGGCCCTTTGGCGCGGTCAAATTTCGTCCCTTTGCTTTTCCTGCGATGACTCTCATGTTCTATGTATCCTCACATCCGACTGGGATAAGGGAATGATCGCAAACTGTTTGTTCTCAGCTGCTGCCGATCCCCTTTGGGATGTCTCCCACAGTTTTTGGCGCGATCACTCCCCTATCCCAGCCGAACGAAACACAGGGGTTGCTTTTAATGGCCCCCTGATTCCTCTTGCTCACGCGCTAAGTATTCCCGGGCATCCTGGATCAAGGAGTCCTCCAGCCCCAGTCGCTTGGAGATCGCAAAGGCATTACTGGCGCCCACGGCGCCGATCATCAGCCGATAAGTGGGGCTCAGCGTCTCCACATCAAATTCACAGCAGGCGTTCTGGACGCCCGGCGTTGTCAGGGCGAATGTCTTGATCTGTACGTAGTGGGTGGTGGCCAATGTGCGGATATGCTGGTTGTGCAGCCTGGACAGGATGGCCACGGCCAGCGCCGCGCCTTCCGCGGGGTCGGTGCCGGAGCCGAGCTCGTCGATCAGCAGGAGGCAGTCCTGATCCGCCACACGCAGGATGCGGATGATATTGGTCATGTGGGCGGAGAAGGTGCTGAGGCTCTGGGCGATGCTCTGCTCGTCGCCAATGTCCGCAAAGACCTCCCGGAATACGGAGAGCTCCGAGCCCTCCTCGGCGGGGATATGCAATCCCGCCTGCCCCATCAGGGTCAGCAGGCCGACTGTTTTCATCGTCAGCGTCTTCCCGCCGGTATTGGGGCCGGTGATGACCAGCAGATCATAGTCCCGGCCCAGCTCCAGCGTCGTGGGCACGACCTTTTCCGGGTCCAGAAGGGGATGCCGCCCCTGCTTGATGCTGATGATTTTTTTGCTGTTCAGCAGAGGTGCCGTCCCCCGATACTGCTCAGACAAGTACGCTTTCGCAAAGATAAAATCCAGCGTTGTTAAAATTGCGTAGTCCTTTTTCACATATTTGATTTGCGCTTTTACCAGGTCGCTGAGTTCGCCAAGGACGACTGCGATCTCGATTTTCTCCTGATACTGGTAGTCCTGCAGTTCCGCGCTGGCATCTGCCACGCTTTTTGGTTCAATAAACACGGTCCCGCCAGAGCCGGACTGTCCCACCACGGTCCCAGACACCTTATTGCGGCAGGCGTATTTCACCGCGAGGCAGTAGCTGCCATTCCTCTGGCTGATGAAAGTATCCGTCAGATAATTGCGGTATTTTCCGCTGATAAAGGAGCGCAGCTGGTTTTGTATCTTGTCCTGGGTATCTTTGATCTTCTTGCGGACCTTCTCCAGCCCCGGGCTTGCGGTGTCGAACAGTTCCGTGTCCGAGCGAATACAGCGGCGGATCTCCTGACTGACCTTCGGCAAGGGGGAGAGCTGATTGAACCGGGCGTCCAGAAGATCCCGCTCCTCCTCCGGGATCTCCCGGCAGCCATATTTCTTGGCCCTTGCAGCCGTGTCCAGCAGGTCGCAGATCCGCAGCAGTTCTCCCGGCGAAAGAGGATTTCCCGCCTCCAGCCGTTCCAGCACACTGCTCAGATCCGT
>CASECT010000072.1 GCA_949286525.1 uncultured Eubacteriales bacterium
CTACCAGGGCGGCAGCGCCCTTGCCTGCCACTTCCCCCGCAAAGGTATGGCCGTCCACCGCGGTGCCCTTGACGCAGACGAACAGGGCTCCCTCCGCCGCCTTTCTGGAATCGTAGATCAGCTCCGTGATCTCTCTGTCCAGTGTCCCCTGCATCAGAGTGTATTCCATTCTCTCCAGTAACTGTTTCAGGTTCTTCATGAAACAAGACTCCTTTCCAATCATTCAGATCTATTATAACCCGAAACTCCTTTTCACGAAAGATGTTTTCAGCTCTTCTCCAGATATCTTCTCCAGATCAGCCAGGAGACCAGGGCGGTAACGAACTCCGCCACCGGAAAAGCCCCCCAGACACCTGCCGCGCCAAAGCGCATGCTCATGAGAAAGGCTGCCGGTATGATGATTACCACATACCGGAGCAGAGAGATCATCAGGGAGGGCGTTCCCTTTCCCATTCCTTCCAGGGCTCCCGAGGAGGTCACGGAAACCGCGGAGACGATAAATCCCAGGCTGATCAGATGTAGCGCCGTCACGCCCATGGAGATGGTGGTCTCACTGGAGGTAAAGAGTCCGAACAGCCGCGCCGGCATCAGCCAGCAGAGAACTGTTCCTGCCGCCATGATGGCCGCGGAGAGAATCAGCGCGGTCTGATAAATTTTTGGCACTCTCCCCCGCTCTCCTGCCCCCCTGTTGTATCCGATCAGAGGGCGGATGCCCTGAACAATGCCATTGGCGGACAGATAAATAAAGGTCTGCAGCTTGTAATAAACTCCCAGCACCAGCACATAGGACTCGGAGAATGTCACGAGAATGCCGTTTAAGGCAGAGATCAGAAAGGAGGGCAGCGCCATGTTCAGCGTAGCCGGAATCCCCACTCCGTAGAGTCTTACAGCCATCTTCCGATCCGGTCTCATGTATTTCCGACAGATCTGAATCTGCCAGGAACTGCGACAGTAAAAAATGAGATAAATAATCAGCGTCAGCGTCTGTCCGATGCCGGTGGCCAAGGCGGCCCCCTCAATCTCCATTCGCGGGAACGGTCCGATACCGAAGATCATCAGCGGATCCAGCACAATATTTGTCACGCAGCCGCAAAGCATGCTGATCATGGTAAATTTCATCTGTCCCACTGCCTGAAAAATTTTTTCATAAGTTATGCCGGCTGTAATGATCGGAGAGAAAGCAAAAGCAATGTTGGAGTAGGATACCGCCATCCCCGCCAGATCCTCCCGCTCTGTAAACAGCGAGAGAAAGGAAGGCATGAGAAGAATGCAGATAACCGCCAGGATCACACCGTGCAGAATATTCAGAAGCAATCCCTGGGAAGCGGCCCGACTCGCTCTCTCCTCATCTCCGGCCCCCATGCACAGAGCGATGGCGGCGTTGATACCGATACCAAATCCCACCGCTACCGACGTAATGAAATTCTGCACCGGATACACCAGCGACAATGCTGTCATGGCATCCTCGGAGAGTTGTGCCACAAAGTAACTGTCCACAATGTTGTAAAGAGAATTGACTGCCATGGATATGACCATTGGCAGCGACATGGCCAATACCAAAGGCAGTATTTTCTTCTCTTTCATAAATGTCTGGTTCATGTTCGGTTCTCCTTTTCCACAAAAAAGCCACACAGCGATCAAAAGATCACTGTGTGGCGAAAAAAGAATTCTCTTGAAAAGTCCACGCCCTCTCGGGTTTTAGGATTTTATTATACAGTATTTTCCAAAAATGTCAATCTCACGACTGCTGTTTTCTCTGGGCTTTCAGCGTTTTAAACTCCAGATACTCGGGACTCTGCATAAATTTGCGCTTGCGCAGAATAAACAGAACCAGAGAAACCACAAACAGAATACCGAAGATAATGTAGCCTGCCTGCAGCACTGTCAGTACCAGGGGTCTGGTCAGATTGATGGTGGTGTCCTCGCCTACGCCGTTCATGGCCACGGAATGCGCGACCGCATACAGCGTATGGTGGCTTGCCTCACGCAGAGCCGTCACAACCACCGGATCATTCTCGTAGTCCGCAAGCTGGTCGGTCACATAGGGCAGCATCGCGTCAAAGGTAGATACACCTGCCAGAATACCGTCCACACCGTTTACATAGGTGGTCAGCACATTGTCAGTAATAGTAAGTCCCTGGCTTCCCCACTCGCCTCGCATGATACCGGTCATCAGGCCCTTGTTGGCGCCGGACCAGGTGCATCCCCAGCGGGTATAAGCTACCATGGTTCCGTTGGCATTGCCCTCCTCGAAAGGCGCCTGGAAGGCTTTCAGATAAATTTCCCGGGCTGCCTGCTCGCCAACCCACACACCAAGACCGATACGATCCTGCTCGCAGTCGTTTAAGGCGAAGTGTTTCATTACCACATGCACGCCTTTTGCCTGAATCTGCTCCACCTCAGCAGCGCTCATCTCGCCGGAAAGGAAACCATCCTCACTGTAATACTCAAAGTTACGTCCGCCGTAAGGCGTCCTGTGAATGTTGTTGCCGGGGCCGTACAGAACCGCCACGTTTGCCGACAGGCAGTTGTTGCCGATCACTTTTCCGATCTCCGCCATCAGGTCCACATTGAACGTGGCCGCCATCACATCTTCGGAAGTGAAAGCAGTGGCATCCATCTGGGTCGCGTCGGATCCCAGCAGAGAAGCCGTCAGTCCCTGGGGACCGTTCTCATCTCTGGAGCCGGGCGCCTCAATGGATTTGACCGGCATGGTCCAGTGGAAGGCGTCGCCCACCAGGCTTACCATTTCGTCATAAGTCATCTGATCCAGAAGTTCTTCCCACTGGGGATCGTCATAAGCCAGACCGATCATGTCGTACAGGGTCAGTCCGTTGTCAGCTCCCAGGGTGGGCATTTCCACATCCTCGTAATCGGCGGGGTCATACTGCAGATCCTGCAAATCTTCCACCATGGTGTCAGTCAGCGTAAGCTGCACGGAACCATCCGGGAAGGTTCCCTCCCAGTCGCTTCTGGAAAGGTAGGTAATCTCATCGTCGCTGCCCTCATAGAGATTAATATCCGCGTCGGACAGCTGATTCTCAATCTTTGTCCCGTTTTGGGAAGTCGCGTAAGTAGTGGTATCCAACGTCGGGTTGTTCCAGCGGTAAGTCAGAGCCGCGTTGCCCTCAGCGTCCATTCCGTTTGCTGTGGTATAACCCTTTGCCGCCAGAACATTGTTGACCGCATTGTGGGCGTCGGTGGCTACCGTCAGATAATAATCGCCCGCATCCAGAATGTAAGTGCCTGCGCCGTAAGCGTCATAGGAGGCCAGATCTCTTCTGTCCACCGTAATGGTCAGCTCCTGGGATTCTCCCGGCGCCAGGATATCGGTCTTGCCAAATCCGCACAGTGCCACGGATGCCTTCTCTACCTTGTTGTCAATGTCATACTGGGTGTAGGGAGACTGGCTGTACACCTGCACGGTCTCCTTTCCGGAATAGGTGTCTCCCGTATTGGTAACGGTAACTCGTACTTCAAACTGGTCCATCTGCTCATTGTAAGCCACATTCATATTGCTGTAGGCAAAATCCGTATAGCTCAGGCCGTATCCGAAGGGAAATGCCACATCGTCGCTGTAGACATAATCGCCGGCGTTACCCTGTCCCATCACGGTGTCCTCGTACCGGGTCTCATAGTACTTGTATCCCACATAGATGCCTTCCTGATAAATCATGTATGTGCTGGCATTCTCCGGGATCAGTCCCTCCTCATAACCTGCGTAGGTTACCGGCGTGAAGTTCTGCATCGCCGGGGAGGAATAGTTGTCATAACAGTAAGTGTCCACCAGGCTTCCCGAAGGATTCACGTTGCCCGCAAGAATCTCAGCCACCGCGTCAATACCGGAAATTCCCACATCGCCGATCCAGAGGCATGCATCCACATTGTAAGTATTATCCTTGAGAAAATCCACCTGCAGGGGGTTTGCCGAGTTGATCAGAAGAACAATCTTCTTCACAACGCCCTGCTCCTTCATGCTCGCAAGGTTGTCCAGCATATCCTTCTCATTCTGATCAAGAGCCAGATAATTGGTCCCGTCATACTGCAGATCGGCGCCCTCGCCGCCCACACGGGAGAGAACCACGATGGCCGCGTCTCCATATGCGGATACAGAAGCAGTCACATCTTCCGTATACGCGTCCCAGGGAACCTCAGATACAGAAGCGCTGGTAGTGGTTACCAGACCGCCCCGGTCCGCCATATACTCTGCTCCATCGCCCTCCGCATAGAAATCCCAGAGCGTCTCATTTACGGAAAATCCGGAATTTTCCAGCGCGGCCTTCAACGTGCTGGCTGTGGAAGCGTCCACATTTCCGGATCCGGTTCCGCCGTACACCAGGTTTACACTGCTGTTGGAGAAACAGCTTACCGCGGACCCTTCCGCCAGAGGCAGGGCATTGTTCTCGTTCATCAGAAGCACGGCGCCCTCCGCCTCTACCTGCTGGCAGATCTCCAGACCATAGTCCGTCATCTCCTCCACAGAATCAAAATCCGATGTGTAATACTGTGCGTTCTCGTCCTCATTCTCCAGTTCCCAGAAGGTTCCTCCCGCAAATGCCGCCAGGGTGTTGTCAAACATGGCAAGCACCGAATACAGCGCAAAGAGGATCACTGTCAGAATGACGGACAGGATAGACAATCCCTTCCATGGACGGATTGCCCTGCGTTTTGCTTTCCTGTAGGCCTTTTTTCTGGCCTTCCATTCCTTCTTGTCCATTCGTTCTCCTTTCTCGTTGTGATTTTATACAACTTCTGATGTTGCAATTTTAATTTTTCTGTAATTTTTTTACAATACTCTTTTCCAAAGTGGTTGTTTTTTCTCCCTAAGTGGTCTTTATCGGGATAAAAACCGTCACAAAGGATAACAATAATCTCAGAAAAAAGAATGTCGATTTTGGGAGGAAAGACCATGAAATATATGAAAGAGCGCTTCATTCTCTGCGGAATTCTCGGATGGTGTATGGAAATCGTCTTTACTTCCGCCCGCTGTCTGATTACAAAAGACAGCCGCCTGATGGGCCACACTTCCCTGTGGATGTTTCCCATCTACGGCCTTGCCGCCTGCATCTATCCTTTGAACCGCGTGCTGAAACACTTTCCCGTCTGGCTGCGGGGCATGCTCTACAGCGGAGGCATCCTTTCCGTGGAATACGCCAGCGGCATGATACTGAAACGCTTCTCCTGTTGTCCCTGGAATTACGAGGGCGCCAGGTACAACATCAACGGTGTGATCCGTCTGGATTATGCGCCTTTCTGGGCAGCGGCCGGATTAATCTTTGAAAAAATTCTGCTGGCCAGGTTCCGGGAAACCGCCTAAACTTTCCTTGAATTTTCCCCTCCGGTATACTATGATGATAGAAATAGTAATTTGTTTTACACGAGAAGGAGGAGAGTTATGCGTCATCTTATGAGTCCTCTGGACTTTTCCACGGAGGAGCTGGAAGCGCTGATGGATCTGGCGGACGACATCCGGCTGCACCCGAAAAAATACGCCAAAAGCTGCGAAGGGAAAAAACTGGCCACCTGTTTCTATGAACCGAGCACCCGCACCCGCCTGAGTTTCGAGGCCGCCATGCTCAATCTCGGGGGATCTGTTCTCGGATTTTCTTCCGCGGACAGCAGTTCAGCGGCCAAGGGGGAGAGCGTCTCCGACACCATCCGGGTCATCTCCTGTTATGCCGACATCTGCGCCATGCGCCATCCGAAGGAGGGCGCGCCCCTTGTGGCTTCCCTGCATTCCGGCATTCCGGTCATCAATGCCGGGGACGGCGGACACCAGCATCCCACCCAGACTCTGACGGATCTGTTTACCATCCGTTCCCTCAAGGGAAAGCTTCAGGATCTTACCATCGGGCTTTGCGGCGATCTGAAATTCGGTCGGACCGTCCACTCTCTGATCAGCGCCCTGGTGCGCTATCCCAACATCCGTTTTGTCCTGATTTCCCCGGAGGAACTTCGAATTCCCGACTATATCCGGGAGGATGTCCTGGACGCCAACCACATCCCCTATGTGGAGGTGGAAAAGCTGGAGGACGCCATGGCGGATCTGGACATCCTCTACATGACCCGCGTCCAGAGGGAACGGTTCTTCAATGAAGAGGATTATCTGCGCATGAAGGATTTCTATATTCTCGACAGCGACAAGATGACGCTGGCCAAGGAGGACATGCTGGTGCTCCATCCCCTTCCCCGGGTCAACGAGATTTCCGTGGAGGTGGATGACGACCCGCGGGCAGCCTATTTCCGCCAGGCACAATACGGCGTCTACATCCGCATGGCTCTGATTCTCACACTGCTGGAGGTAAAAGTATGTTAAATATCAGTGGAATACATGAAGGATTTGTGCTGGACCACATTCAGGCCGGTATGAGCATGAAAATCTATCACGATCTGCATCTGGATCGGTTTGACTGCACCGTAGCGGTCATCATGAATGCCAGAAGCAACAAGATGGGCTCCAAGGACATCATCAAGGTAGAATGTCCCATCGACGCGTTGGATCTGGATATCTTAGGCTACATAGATCACAATATTACCGTCAACATCATCAAGGAAGACCATATTGTGGAAAAGAAGACGCTGAGCCTTCCCAAGCAGATCAAAAACGTAATCTCCTGCAAAAATCCGCGGTGCATTACCTCCGTGGAACAGCAGCTGGATCAGATTTTCATTCTGACAGATGAAGAAAAAGAAATTTACCGCTGCAAATACTGCGAAGAGAAATATTCCGGTAAGTAAGCCTGCGGCGGCGGGCAGGAACCGGATCGTTCCCGCAGCCGGATCTGCGGAGAGAAAGCCCCAAAGGCACAGACCTCCGGGGCTTTCTTTCTGCACAGATATCGATATCCGTCTCATATTCACATTTGTCTCAAACGCAGCGCATCTCAGATGCAGCGGGGACCGCAGCAACAGAGATTGCAGAACAGGTTAAGAAAAAAGAGATTGAGACACCACCGGGTTACCCCCGCGTAAGGCTGCTCATAAGCCTCTCCTCTGGCCTCATACCAGTTGTCGCCATACTCCAGATGCTGCTGAAACTGGCGATACTGGAAATTGCTGGGCTCCAGCGCCACAGCCCGCGCCGCATGTTCTCTGGCCGTGACAAGATTTCCAAGTCCCTGATGGGCAACCGCACTGTAGTAATACCATCTCGCACCGCGTTCCGATTCCGCGATTCCGTTCAGAGCATTTAAAGCCTCCCGGTAGTGACGATTTGCCAGATAATTGGCCGCCGCCCGCATCTCCAGGGGCTCTGAAGCCTCATCCTGATAACTGCTCTGACCGTAGCCTCCCTGGCCTCCATAGCCGTTCTGATACTCGCCCCAGGGTCCCCAGGACTCGCCGTTTCCGCCATAGCCAAATCCATCGTAAGCGCTTCCCTGCTGTTTCTCCTTCATGATCTGGTCGTAGGCCTGCTGTACCTGCTTGAACTTTTCCTCCGCCTGGGCCTTATTCGGGTTGTTGATATTGGCATCCGGATGATACTTCCTGCTGAGCGTACGGTACGCTCTCTTTATCTCATCATCTGATGCGTTTCGCGACACTCCTAACACCCTGTATGGGTCTGTCATGGATGTGTTCCTCCTTATCTATGTTCTTTGGCCAATGCGGCCTGCCCCCTGCTTTTTTTCGCTGTCCGCTCCTGTTCCTTCTCTCTGTCTCTCCTGCGCTTCAGCTGCAGATACTCATATCTGGTCCATACGCCGGAATACAGAATATTGCGAATGATCTCCGAGTGAAGAAGGATCGGCATCCGCTCAAAGGACTTGGCGCACTCCGACATCAGGCTGGTAAAAGTCTGCCTGCAGAAGGTCTCATAGTCCTTTCCGCTCTGTTTTTTCAGATAGAGCAGAGGATTGTAGCTGCCCTTTCGCGTGTCCTTCTCCAGATCATCGTAAGCGTCCATGAGATAGATGAATTTCCCCATATAAAATCCCATGTTGCGCAGCTCCTTTGCCCAGATATCCTCTCTCCAGACAAACAGTTCTCCCAGCATTTCGCCGGTATATCCGGAGACAATGTCCAGATTTTTTTCATTGCGCGCCTGGGCCTCCCCCAGACGGCGCATGTATTCCTCCACAGCCTGCACCTGACGCGGATATCTCCGCCGAATATTCTCGCAGTCCTTCTTCAGGACGGAAGCCAGAAGCTGTTTCGTCCTGCTGCCGTCATCCCGGTAATCATCCATAAAATTGTGATAGCTGAGCAGAATATCCATATCGGCCGCATAAGCAGTAGCCTCATTGATGTAGGCCAGTTTCTTTCCCGAAGGATGGATCACACAGTTGAAAGTAATCTCCTCATTTTCCAGTTCATAGAGCCCGGTCTGGAGCAGAATCAGAAACGCCATGTCATAATTCAGAAGCATCTGCCCCTTTACACCCGCCGCATCCTTCAGCTGTCGGCAAAGTCCGCAGTAATATGCCTGATAAATTCCCTCGTCCTCTTTGGATAATTCCTTTCGATTCACGTTGATATATCCAAACATAGCCCTGTCTCCTTTATGTGCGTCTGATAAACTCCGTCTTACACTTCGGACAGGTTATCTGTATCTTTCCCTTTCCTTTCGGCGCCCGAATCTTTTGCTTGCAGGCGGGACAGTAAAAAATGCGGTAAATCTTCCGCTGCTCATGGTCATAGGACATCTTGCTCTTCTGGTATCTGGCCTTCGTACCAAGCCCCGTAAACCAGACGCGTATTTTATATGTTTTTTGCAGGAAATGCTGATTTTCCAGATAGCGCTTGGAAGTGTTTCTGCTCATCATACGAAAATAGGAGTAGATCAATGCCGCCAGCGCCAGCAAATATACCCACCACTGATGGGTAAACATCGTAATAATCATAAGAACCAGCGAAACCCACAGACACGTCTTCGCCAGCTGATCCGCGCCGTTTCTGCCAGCCATAAATCTCATCAATTTCTCTCTCAGCATATTTCTCTCTCCTTATCTCTCCTGGAAAAGCAGATGCCAGCGTCTCCAGATAACAAAAAGTACCGGCGAGCTTCCTCACCGAGTCCCCTCACCGGTCCGTCAAATAATACTGTATCTGTTTCAAAATCCAATGTCAATATAGCTGGTTTTCATTTAATAAACATTTTAGAAAGTCTTTATTTTTCAGCCCTTGACGCTGTTACAGCCGATCCGCATTATCCCTCATATTGATGTATTCCGCAACGGAACGGTCAAAGGTCTTAATATGATACATCAGCCAGTCCACGACTTTCTTGCGGACAATCTCCGTAAATTCATCCGTGGGTCCCTCCGCCTCGTCCAGATAGTCATAAAGTTCAGCGATATTGTTCCTGAATTCCTCGTGCTTCTGACGGTGCTCGCTGATGCCCGGATACTGCGCTTCCTCCTGAAGCTTCTCCTCCGCGGAAAAATGAAAGTTTGTGTACTCATCCATGTAGTCCAGCATCTTGATGGCCTGCACCTTGCTGTCTCCCCTCTCGCAGCAGGCCACAAAGGACGCGATCCGCTCGATCAGTTCTCTGTGCTGTGTGTCGATCATATCATTTCCCGTAATCAGGGAATCGTCAAATGTAATTGCCATAGCAGTTCCTCCTCTCATATTCAAAGATATCGGATCGTAAGTATATCGGAGCAGGACGATGAGCCGGGTTCTGTCGCGGGTAATCATCTGTCTAGGACGACTGTCGCCAGCCGCCTCCAGCAACCAACCTGAAGCTGGCGGGCCGCGTCATCGCTTCTGTTCGGTCTTGCTTCGGATGGGGTTTACAGAGCCTCCCCTGTTGCCAGGGGAGCGGTGGTCTCTTACACCGCCTTTCCACCCTTACCGGCCAAAGCCGGCGGTTTCTTTCTGTTGCACTTTCCTTGGAGTCGCCTCCACCGGACGTTATCCGGCATCCTGCCCTGTGAAGCCCGGACTTTCCTCGTCTGCGGCCTTTCGGCCCCTGCAGCCGCGATTACCTGTCCTGCTCCGATCGGTTTCCTTTTGGGAAACGGTCTCTATTATCATATAACTTTTGGAGGTTCTTTTCAATTCTTTTCTGCAGGAGCCGCAGCATTCTGCCGAAGAACAGCCTCCGCAGGAACCGCAGCCCCGATGCCGCAGCATCCGCCGCAATGCGGCCGCAGCCAACAGAAGCACAACGGCCAGCACCAGATAACTCTGAAGATTCATCCTTCTCCTCCTATGCCAGCCCGGCGAAAATTCCGATCCAGTGTACCAGATAAGCTACGACCCATGCCACCGCGCACTGGAGCACTACCACACCAAAGGCTGCCCGGACTGTTCCCATCTCCCGACGCACCGTGGCGATGGCCGCGACACAGGGGGTGTACAGCAGCGTGAACACCAGGAATACAAAGGCGGTAAATGGGGTAAATAAGGTGTTTAGCAACCCGGTGTCTCCTCCCAGAAGCACCGTCAGGGTGGACACCACGCTCTCCTTCGCCGTGAAACCGGTAATCAGGGCGGTGGACACTCTCCAGTCCCCGAATCCCAGAGGCGCGAAAACCGGCGCGATCAGATTGCCCACCAGGGCGAGGATACTCTGATCCGGCGTCGCCGCCACATTCAACCGCAGATCAAAGGTCTGCAAAAACCAGATGATGACCGTGGCCACAAAGATGATCGTAAAGGCTCTCTGGATGAAATCTCTGGCCTTCTCCCAGATCAGCCGCAGCACGCTCTTGGCTCCCGGCATCCGGTAATTGGGCAATTCCATGACAAAGGGCACCGGCTCGCCCCGGAAACGTGTCTCCTTCAGGATCAACGCCAGCAGAATACCGCAGACGATCCCCAGGAAATAGAGCCCCACCATGACCAAAGCCCGGTACTGTCTCGGGAAAAAGGCCGTGGTAAAGAGGGCGTAGATCGGCAGTTTGGCGCTGCAGCTCATAAAGGGAGTCAGCAGAATGGTCATGCGCCGGTCCCTGTCACTGGAGAGGGTTCTGGTGGCCATAATAGCCGGCACGGAACATCCGAAACCGATCAGCATGGGCACGAAGCTTCTCCCGGAAAGTCCGATATGCCGCAGCAGCTTATCCATCACAAAAGCCACCCGGGCCATGTACCCAGTATCCTCCAGAATCGCCAGGAAGAAGAACAGCGTCACGATGGTGGGCAGGAAGCTCAGGACGCTTCCCACGCCGCTGCAGACGCCGTCCACCACCAGGGAATGCACCACCGGGTTGATCTGATAAGCCGTCAGGCCCTGGTCAATCCAAGCCACCAGAAGATCAATGCCCTGAGTCATCAGGTCCGACAGCCAGGCGCCGATCAGGTGGAAGGTCATGAGAAATACCAGCGCCATGATGCCGATGAAACAGGGAATCGCCGTGTATTTTCCGGTCAGAATCCGGTCGATGGCCACGCTGCGCTTGTGCTCTCTGCTCTCGGAAGGTTTGACCACCGTCTCCTCGCAGAGCTTCTCGATAAACGTAAACCGCATATCCGCCAGAGCCGCCTCCCGATCCATTCCGGTCTCCTGTTCCATATTGACAATGGCGTGCTCCACCAGGGCCGTCTCCTCATCGTCCAGCTGCAGGCTCTCGGTAATGGGCGCGTCTCCCTCCACCAGCTTGGTTGCCGCGAAACGGTTGGGCACCCCGGCCTCCCGGGCATGATGTTCAATCAGATGGGCTACGGCGTGAATACAGCGATGCACCGCGCCGGAAGGATCCTGCGGATCCGTGCCCTCCTGACAGAAATCGATGCGCCCCGGCGCCTCCCGGTATCTGGCCACATGGATCGCATGGTCAATCAGCTCATCGATTCCCTCGTTCTTTACCGCGGAGATGGGCACCACAGGGATCCCCAGCATCTCCTCCAGCTCATTTACCATGATGGTGCCGCCGTTGGCGCGGACTTCATCCATCATGTTCAGCGCCAGTACCATGGGCACGCCAAGTTCCATCAGCTGAATGGTCAGATAGAGATTCCGCTCGATGTTGGAAGCGTCCACGATATTGATAATACCCGTAGGCTTTGATTTGAGAATAAAATCTCTGGTAACAATCTCTTCGCTGGAATAGGGGGACAGAGAATAAATGCCCGGCAGATCCGTTACCGTAGCCTCGGGATGATTGCGGATGGTTCCGTCCTTGCGGTCCACCGTAACTCCCGGGAAATTTCCCACATGCTGATTGGATCCGGTCAGCTGATTGAAGAGGGTGGTCTTTCCGCAGTTCTGATTTCCGGCCAGGGCAAAGGTCATAGGCTGCCCCTTCGGGATGCTCTCCCCGAT
This sequence comes from uncultured Eubacteriales bacterium, assembly GCA_949286525.1. Classification (GTDB taxonomy): domain Bacteria; phylum Bacillota; class Clostridia; order Lachnospirales; family Lachnospiraceae; genus Pullilachnospira_A. Next base: position 12,215 of record CASECT010000072.1, read on the forward strand.
TTTATTTGCCCGGTAATTCTTGGCCTTCCCGATCTCTCCCACACCCGGGTGCGCGATGGGCGCGTGACGTTTTTCCTCCCGTGCCTCCCGGTCCGTGGTATGTACTCCCTCAATCTCGATTTTCCTCGCGTCAGCCAGACGCAGCGTCAATTCATATCCCCGCAGCTCCAGCTCGATGGGATCGCCCATGGGTGCGATCTTGCGCAGGGTTACCTCCGTGCCCGGCGTAAGGCCCATATCCAGCAGATGGTGTCGGAGTTCTCCCTTGCCTCCCACCATCTGGATGACGGCATCCTGGCCTGTCTTTAACTCATCTAGTGTCATAACTCCTTTACCCTTTCTTTTACTTTACACCGGCAGACAGCTTCCTCCGATAAACTCCCGCAGAATGGAATTATTGCAGATATCCTCCGGGGGCATCGGCAGGAAATAGTCCAGAAGTTTCAGCAGCCGTTTCGCCTCCGCGTACTCCGGGCACTCCCGATCGATGGCGAGAAGCTGAGGCTGCGCGTAGATCTTCAGCACGGCCATCTCATAGATCAGAGCCGAGTTGAACATCTCGTCCGCCCGCTCCTGATAGGGAAAAATATTTTTCTCCTCGCCCCTGCGCACGGAATCCCACATGCCAATGGTATCCTTCGCGCAGGTTCCTCTGCTTCTGGAATCCCTCACAATTCTCCGTATCAGTCTTCCGTCCGTGGTGGAAAGGGGATTCCGCTCGTCAATTCGAAGCTGGGTCAGCGCGCTGATGTAGATACGGAATTTGTAATCGTCGGGGATGGCCTCGGACATACGGTCATTCAGACCGTGAATGCCCTCGATAACCATCACGTCTTTGTCCCCCAGCGTCATCTTTTGGCCCCGGTACTCTCTCCTTCCGGTCTTGAAATTGAAAGAGGGAAGATCGATGGTCTGATGCCGCAGCAGGGACAGCATATCCCGGTTGAACATCTCCACGTCCAGCGCTTCGATATTCTCAAAATCCCGCTTGCCGTCCGCATCCGGCGCGATCAGATCCCGATCCAGGTAATAGTCGTCCAGTGAGAGCGGCTTCGGCGTCAGCCCCAGAGCCCGCAGCTGGGCGGAAAGCCGGTGGGCGAAGGTGGTCTTTCCGGAGGACGAGGGCCCCGCGATCAGCACAAACTTCTTTGTCCTGGCCGAGGCAATCTTCTCCGCCAGACGCCCGATCTGCTGTTCCATAAAGGCCTCCTGCACCAGGATCAGATCCCGCACATTGCCGGCGGCGATCACGTCGTTTAAAGCCCCCACCGTGGAAATCCCCATACGCCCGCTCCAGTCCTCCGTCTTCTGCAGCACGGAAAAGAGCTTCATGGACGGTGCGAAAGGCGCCGTCTCATGGGGATCCCGATCCGGGAAAAGCAGCATAAAGCCGTCCGAAAAGAGCTGAAGATCAAAATATTTCAGATACCGGGTAGATGGAACCATATACCCGTAATAGTAATCCGTACAGCCATCCAGCTGATAAACATTCATGTGGGAACTGATCCGGTAGTGCAGCAGCCGTTCCTTGTTGATCATGCGCTGACTGTGGAACAGCGTCTCCGCGTCCCTGGTTCTCACTGTAATCTTCTCAAAGGGAAGATCCTCTCCGGCCAGCCGCAGCATCTCCTGCTTCAGCCTCTCCAGAAGTTCTTCTGTGGCCGGAACCACCGAACAGTTCTGTCTCTCCTCCGAGTCCTGACCAAAGGTCTTCACATCCGAGTCCTCCAGGGAGATAATACTGCAGTAATATCCCTGTCCCAGAGAGTGATGAACGCTCACATCCAGCCACTGATCCGGGTAAAGATTGTCCAGCGCCTTCTGCATCAGAAACACCATGCTCCTGCGGTAGGCCCTTCTCCCGTCCTTGTCAACTGTGGAGATAAAACGCACCTCTCTCCCGGAAAAATCCTCGGAGAGCACCTGGGTAAGCTCAAAAAGATGCCCTCCGGTCTGTCCCAGCACAATATCGCCGTCCTCCGGTTCACAGATCCCCTCCGCGATCTCCAGGAAAGTCATCCCGGAAGGATACGCATACTCCCTGCCATTGTACAGAAATGTAATCTTCTCCATCACTGTCACCTCACACTCCGCCAATCCAGAAAGGTTCCCCGAAAGGCTCCTCCGTCACATTCAGCTCCGGAATCCTTCTCTCCAGGAAATCTTTCATGTAGGCTGTATAGATATGCTCGATCCCGTAATGTCCGGCGTCAATAACCGCCATCCCCGAGGCCGCCGCGTCAATTCCGGTGTGATGATCGATATCCCCGGTAATATATACGTCCGCCTGCTGAGCCAGAGCATATTTTACCGTACTCTTACCGGAACCCGGGCAGACAGCCGCCAGTTTTACCTTCCTTCCGGCATCTCCAAACACTTTCACATGGCTGATGCCAAAAACTGACGCCGTCCTTTTTGCCAGCTCTTCCAGGGACATCTCCTCCGGCAGAGTACCCACGCTGCCAATCCCGGACTCCTCCCCGCCGCAGGGTTCCAGCACACGGGGCTGCTGCAGTCCGAGCTTTCCGGCCGCCAGTTTGCCCATCACACACACATCGAAATTGGTGTGCATGGCATAGCAGGAAATCCCGCTGCGGATCAGCTCCCGGATTCTGCGTCCGGTAAAGGTGCTCTCCGTCACGTTCCTGACACCGGAGAAAATCAGGGGATGATGGGTCAGAAGCAGCTGAGCGCCGACCTCCTTCGCCCGGGCGATCACACCGTCCGTGGCGTCCAGCGCCAGATACACCCTCTCGACCTGCGCGTTCTCATCTCCCACGAGAAGCCCCGGATTATCCCACTCCAAAGCTTTGTCCAGGGGAATCTCCCACTCAATGATCTCTGTGATATCCTTAACTCTCATAATCCTCCTCTCCACCCGCTGCCGCCGGACCAGCCGCTGAATCTGTCGCCGGATCAAACGGCAGATCTGCCGTCGGATCCGATGCCGGATGCCTGTCAAACCGCCTCAGTGCCCTGCGCACATCCGCAAGCTCCGCCAAGATCTCCTCCCTTCGGGCGGCGGATCTTTCGCCGGGAATTTTGGCCAGATTCTCCTCCAGCCCCATGCAGCGTCTTTCCTCCAACCGCAGATACCGCTCCAGCACCGGGTGCCGCTCCTCGATCAGTTTCTTCCCGAAGCGCAGTTCCTCCCGGCTCCAGGATTCCTTCCGATCCGGACGTTCCTTCCGGTTCTTTACACCGTCTGCGGGAACGGCCCTCATCATGGGATAAAATTTGCCGTCCTCCTCTACCATGTCCTCCGCCTCAATGCGGTATCCTCTCTCCAGAAGAAACTTCCGAACCCTGGAGACTTCCGACTGGGGCTGCAGGATCAGCTCCCGCGTCTCCCTCGCTTTCTCCCATCCCTCTCCGAGAATATGTAATATGGTGCCGCCGCCCATGCCCGCAATCAGCACAGCGTCCGCTTCCCCCGGCTTCAACGCCGCAAGCCCGTCTGACAGCCGCAGTGTGATCCGATTTTCACATCCGTAAGATTTCACATGCTCCCGGGCGCGTTCCAGCGGCCCAGGCCGGACATCCATGGCAACGGCGCGCCCCGCCTTTTGGGACTGTACAAAAAAGATGGAGAGAAATCCATGATCGCATCCCACATCCGCCAGCACTTCGCAGGGGCTGACCAGCTCCGCCAGAGCCCTCATCCGCAAAGACAGCCGTGATGTTACCGCAGCATCCGATCTCATCACTCCAGATAATCCTTCAGCTTGCGGCTTCTGCTGGGATGACGGAGTTTCCGCAACGCCTTCGCCTCAATCTGACGGATACGCTCTCTTGTTACGTTAAACTCCTTGCCCACTTCCTCCAATGTCCGGGCCCTTCCGTCCTCCAGGCCGAACCGGAGAATCAGCACCTTCTGTTCCCGCTCGGTCAGGGTGCTCAAGACCTCATCCAGCTGCTCCTTCAGAAGCGTAAAGGTGGCCGCGTCCGCCGGAACCGGTACGTTATCGTCCTGGATAAAGTCTCCCAGGTGGGAATCCTCCTCCTCGCCGATGGGCGTCTCCAGGGAAACCGGTTCCTGGGAAATTTTTAAGATCTCCCGCACCCGCTCCACAGGCATGTCCATCTCCTCCGCGATCTCCTCGGGGGTAGGTTCACGCCCCAGCTCCTGCAGCAGCTGCCTGGAAACCCGGATCAGTTTGTTGATGGTCTCCACCATGTGCACCGGAATACGAATCGTCCGGGCCTGATCCGCAATGGCTCTGGTAATGGCCTGACGAATCCACCAGGTAGCGTAGGTGGAGAACTTATAGCCCTTGCGGTAATCGAACTTTTCCACCGCCTTAATCAAACCCAGATTTCCCTCCTGGATCAGATCCAGAAAGAGCATTCCCCGCCCCACATAGCGCTTTGCAATGCTGACCACAAGGCGCAGATTGGCCTCCGCCAGACGCTTCTTCGCGTCCTGGTCGCCCTGCTCCATCCGTTTCGCCAGCTCGATCTCTTCCTCAGCTGTCAACAGAGGAACTTTTCCGATCTCCTTTAAATACATACGCACCGGATCATCGATACTGACGCCGTCAGGTACGGACAGATCGATTTTTTCCAGCTCGATATCCTCCAAATCCTCATCCTCCGGAAGCAATACATCATCGTCCGACTCCTGAAGCTTCAGCACATCGATGCTGTTCTTTTCCAGGTAATCCAGAATCTTCTCGAACTGCTCCGCGTTCAGCTGCAGCTCCTTGAAATGGTCGCTGATCTCCTGGTACTCCAGCACATTCTTCTTGCTCTTTGCCAGGGTCAGCAATTCTTTCAGCTTCTTCTCGAAGAGCGCGTTTCTCTCCTCCGGCGTCATTGTTTTGTTTTCTTCTTTCTTCTTAGCCATTCCTTTGTCCTCTCAAACGTATTTTGTCCCTAATCTATTGAAATATGCAATTTTTCCAGTTCCTGGAGAAGCCGCTTGTGCTCGATCATGCGCTTCAATCCTTCCATATCCGTCGGGTCCAGGGCCTTTCGTTCCTCCTCCAGGCTCCCCTGCCGGATCCGCAGGATCGTCTCCTTCAGTGCCTTTTCCATATCCGCTGTGGATCCCATCTCTCCGGCGGAAGCGTTACAGATCTGCGCCACCGTTCGCTGATCCTCCTCTGTGTCAAACATAGAAACGATACGCCCTGGATTGGGCTGTCCCTCCTCTGTCATCTGCCGAAAGAGTTCCTCCGCCACCTTCCGGTACACGCCTTCCGTAAAATCAGCTGGCGACAGGTAAGCGCTGATGGTCCGAAAAAGCTTCGGCTGTTCCGCCAGCCAGGTCAGGAGCAGACGCTGGGACTTTTCTCTCCCATTCTCCCGCCTTTTCTTCTCATTTCTCCCGGTCTTTAAAGGTTCTCTTGGTACGCCGATGCCTCCGGCAGTACCCATCTTATGAACCATCTGCCGGAGATGATCAAATCCCACCTGATAATGCACGGCCACGGCTTCGATGTAATTGTCCCGCTCCAGCTCGTCGGGAAATTCCAGAATCATCCGGGCCGCCTCCCGGTAGAAGGCGGTCTTGCCCTCCGGATCCTTCAAATCAAAATCCTTCTCCCGCATCCGCAGGGTGTACATGAAACTGTTCTCCGCCCGGGCGATCCGCTCCTCATAGGCCTCCGGTCCCAGGGCCTTGATAAACTCGTCCGGATCTTTGTGGGGCGACATGTTGATAACCTTGCAGGTAATCCCCGCGTCCCTCAGGATCGGGATCGCCCGCAGCGCCGCCTTCTGGCCGGCCCCGTCGCTGTCGTAGCTTAAGTACACCTCTTTCGCGTACCTTCGCAGGATCCCGGCATGTCCCTCGGTCAGAGCCGTCCCCAGAGATGCCACCGCGTTGTCAAATCCCGCCTGATGCAGAGCGATCACATCCATGTAGCCCTCGCAGAGAATCATCTGGGGCCTTCTGGTCTTCCTGGCCAGATGAAGTCCGTACAATGTCCGGCTCTTGTTGAACACCGGTGTCTCCGGAGAATTCAGATATTTCGGTTCCCCCTCCCCCATCACTCTGCCGCCAAAAGCAACGACTTTGCTGTTGACATCCATAATGGGAAACATCGCCCGATTCCAGAACTTGTCGTATCCGCCCCGGCGTTCATCAATGGTAACCAGCCCGCTGTCCTTTAAGATCTCATCCTCATATCCCTTATTCCTCAGATAGCGATAGAGGTCGTCCCGATACTTATCCGAGTAGCCGAGGCCGAATTTCTGCATGGTCTCCGGGGACAGTCCCCGGCCGGAAAAATAACGATACGCCGCCCTCCCCTTCTCGCTGCGCAAAAGCATATAAAAATACCTGGCCGCCTCCCGGTTGATCTCCAGCAGACGCCCCCGCCGGTCAGCTTCCCTTCTGGCCTCGCCGCTCATCTGCCGCTCCGGAAGCTGTACGCCGGCCCGCTGGGCCAGTGCCTCCATAGCCTCGCCAAAAGTAAAATTCTCATATTCCATGAGGAAAGTAAATACATTGCCTCCGGCCCCGCAGCCGAAACAGTAATACATCTGCTTGGATGGCGTCACGGAAAAAGACGGGGTCTTTTCATTGTGAAACGGACAGAGTCCGAAATAGGAGCTCCCCTTTTTCTGTAAATGCACATACTGGGAGATCACGTCCACAATATCGTTCCGCGACCGGACCTCCTCGATCAAATCATCCGAATAATATGGCACTTTCCCACCTGCTTTCTGTCCTCCGGTCCATCAGTATCCGTCCACCTGCCAGGCCAGAGGCATAAAATATTCGTTAAATTTTGTCACGGCATACTGATCCGTCATGCCGGCTATGTAATCACAGACCACCCGGTCTTTTGCCTCCCCCTCGTCGATCATCCGAAGATATTTCTCCGGTACCGCCTCCAGATGCTTCATATAGTACTCGAAGAGCTGAGTCAGCATACGCTCGGCCTTCTCCTCCTCGGCCTTTGCCACCGGATTGCGGTACACATTCTGGAACATGAAGCTGCGCAGTCCCTGCATGGCCTTTTCCACACGGGGCGACATGTGGATGTCCGGTTGGTTCATGCTGTTGGTAATCACATCGTGGATCAGCGTGTCCAGCCGCTCTCTGGTGCTGTTTCCCAGAATATCACGAAATTCCTTCGGGATGTCCTCCTCGGAGAGGATCTGTCCCCGGATGGCGTCGTCGATGTCATGATTCACATAGGCGATCTTGTCCGAGAGCCGCACAATCTGTCCCTCCGGCGTGGATGGCATCGTACAGGTCTGATGGTTGCGGATGCCGTCCCGAACCTCCCAGGTAAGATTCAAACCCTGTCCGTCCTTTTCCAGCCGCTCCACAATGCGGACGCTCTGTTCACTGTGTACAAAACCGCCCTCGCACAGTCCGTTCAAAATCCGTTCCCCCGCATGCCCGAAAGGGGTATGGCCCAGATCATGGCCCAGGGCGATGGCCTCCACCAGATCCTCGTTCAGCCGCAGAGCTTTGCCGATGGTCCTGGCATTCTGGGACACCTCCAGAGTGTGGGACAATCGCGTACGATAGTGATCCCCCTTCGGAGTAAGAAATACCTGGGTCTTATTTTTCAGCCGCCGAAAAGATTTGCAGTGAAGAATCCGATCCCGGTCCCTCTGAAAAAGCGGGCGGATGTCACACTGAGGTTCCGGCCTCTGGCGCCCCCTGGAATTCTCGTTCAGGGTCGCATAGGGGCTCAGCGTCTGCCGCTCCATCTCCTCGATGGTTTCTCTAATGGTCATATCACGACTCCTTCTTTCCGGCATCGGCGGTCCCCGATGCCTGTGCCAAAACAACACTCCCAATTAATATATTCCGGGCTTCTCTCCATTTTCCTTTTCTTTTCGGAAATTTGTGGGAAACTTTCTGCAAAAAGCGATGTTTTCAACTTTACGAAACGGCTGTTTCGCTCCCGGGAAGCAAAAAGAGACTGCGCTTTTTCCACGCAATCCCTCTTTTTCTTTTACTCCCGTCTTCACGGCACGCCAGCCGCCGCTTTTTCCGTCAGATGCAGCGGTACAGCCACTCGTACTCCAACATCATATTCACAAAAGCCATGCCCATGGAAAAAGTTACCATGAGAATCATCACAAACAGTGCGCCCTTATCATAGATCAGCTTCCACTGCTTCTGGGTCTGGGAAATCAGAAGTTCCACCCCCAGGCAGATCAGAACCAGCGGCCAGAGCTGAAGAATAAACTGATAGGAGATATCTCTCACAAACATGTGCACCAGAAACAGCACCCCGAACACTACCAGCATCAGGCCCGCCGTGACAGTCCCCACCCGATGCACCCGCATCGGCTCATTCTTCTGACGTGTATCCATCTCCATTACGCATCCTCCTCTCCGTCATGTCCGTTTTCGGCGCCGTCGTTCTCTGCGGCGCGCCACTCCCTGTCATCCGCAAAACCGGTGGTCTCCTCGCCCATGCGGGTCAGTTCCTGCCGCTTTCCAGAGATCAGCTTCACACCCAGAACGATGATCACAACAGCCACCGCCACCTGAGGCAGACGGTCCGTGATCAGATAGATCTCATAGGGAATAATCTCAAAGACATCCTCCAGAAAATAGATCACATTCCGGTACAGAAGAATCACACCGAAGATAATCAGAAGCGCCGCTGTCCATTTTCTGGTTTTATCAGAAAACTCCGGCCCCTTGAAGTCCTCGGGGATGTGATACAGGTACGCGTCCTCGGTCTGCTGCAGCTCCGCGTCGCTCATAGACGCCATGTTTCTCGCGTGGAAGAAGCTGTAGAACCAGGCCACAATCGCCACAAACACCAGAATATCGCCTCCGACCCAGGCCGCAATCGCCCACAGGCCGAAAAACGCAATCATCAGACTGAGTCCCATCTTCATAAATCCCATATACATCTCCGCGCATCCCGGTATAAAGGAAAACAGAAATGTCCAAAAACCATTTTTTCTCTTTCTCATCACATATTCCTCCTCTTACTGAATCCTTACTTATTTTCATCTCCACCTAATGTGGAAAACCAGGCTATTGCTCTCTCCGAGAGCTGTCCGATAAAATTGCCGTCCTCTTCGGCCTCGCTCTTTCGAATATAGTCCTCTCTTCGCTGCTCTTTTTCTTCCTCCCAGCTGCTCTTATCCTCCCGATAGCGCTCCTGTCTGGAAGCGCTCTTCTCCATAGCCCGCTCCTGAGGGCTGGAAAACAGTCTGCCAAGCTTTCCGCTGTCCTCCGTAATCTCCTGTTCTGTCGTTATTTCAGGCGTCTGTCTCAGCTCCGATACCACCGGCAGCGTCAACAGCAGAGCAATGGAGGCAGCCGCGGACGCCATAACCCGAATGGAATACCTGCACAGTTCCTTCTTCTTTGCCGCGAAAGAGCGTATCTCTGCGGGAACCTCCTGCGGAGGCTTTTCCCTGGGCGCCGGCACGCTTTCCAAAGGTTCGGTTAGCTTCTTGCCGCCCTCCTCTTCCCTCTCTTCAAAGACAGCCGCCAGAATCCGCCCCTCCATATACTCCGGAGCACGCACATACTCTCCGGGAGTCTGTTCGATCCCATCGATCAGCGACATCAGTTCTTCATCACTCAAGTAGGGGATTTCCCGTTCTCTATCCATATTCCGCCCGCTCCTTTCCGTACATTTTTTTCAGCATATCCCGCGCCCGGTAAATCTGGGTCTGGATTGTCTTCTTGTTCCTGTTCTCCAAAGCCGCGATCTCATCCGCCGTCTTCCCCTCATGATAGTAAGCGAAAGCCACGGCGTCATAAGGCGGCTTCAGACTTTTGCATTTTTCCTCCAGATCTTCCATCACTTCCCGGTTCAGATATATGTCCAAAGGTTCTTCCTCCGTCGTCATGGAAGGCATTTCCTCCTCGCTGGTAGGGATCATCCTTCTGGCTGCCTGTCTGCGGTAATCAATGCAGAGATTGGAAGCGATACGGCAGATCCAGGCCTTTTCATTTTTCCCGTCGAAAGAATCCAGATGCTCATAAACCGAAAGGAATGTCTCCTGAGTCAGGTCTTCCGCGGTAAAGTAATCGCCGCTCATCTTCAGGCAGATGGAAAAAATCAGATTTTTATAGTCTGTCATCAGCCTTTGCAGTCTGTCGCTCTTATCGATTTTTTCCACCTCCTCTCCCGAAAACATTGCTTCCTCTTGTTCTTACATCTATTAAAACGAAGCTCCCACAGAAAAATCTTCAAAAAAACGAAAAAAATCACAGGATTTTTCGTCCTGTGACCAAAAATTTCCCATCGTGCCCGCCGCAGGCAATTCTGCCCTCTTCGGAAGAAGGTTTCTACAGCAGCTTCAGAAGCCGGTAGAACCATTTCAGATACTCTTCCTCCACATCGTCGAAGTCTTTCGTGACAAACACCGGTTTGGAAAGCATCGTCCGATCCTTTACCTCCAGTTCTTCGTTCATATAATAACGAAATTCATGAAAGAGCATGGCGTCATCCACCAGCGATACCTGCTCTCTCTCCTCCTCCGAAAGATCCTCTCCCAGGAATTTCTTATAGATCATATCCTGCAGCCTCTCCTCTACGGCAAGGTAATCGGGAAAACTGTTCTTTAAAGGCCGTACAAGATCGCTCATGTAAGCCTCGCTCCCGTCGTGAAGCAGACAGGCAAGCGCCACACGGTTGCTGTACCCACGCTCAACCGCCTCCAGCGCGCAGCAGATGCAGTGCTGGGCCACAGAGTAAAATTTGCTGAAGTGCCCTCCGGCCCTGGTAATCATTGTCAGAGCATGGGCAATATCGTTGATGTCGATATCTTCCTCCCGTGGATTTTGCACGTCAAAATGTTTCTTCGTATAAGTCGTAATGTAATGATTCATTCTCTTCCCCTCACAAAAAAATAAGAAACCTGACGGTTTCTTCCTGGAATATGCCGCGGCACAAACCTAAATTTCTCTTAAAGTAAAAATGCGGAAGATGGGACTTGAACCCACACGACATTGCTGCCACAAGATCCTTAGTCTTGCTCGTCTGCCAGTTCCGACACTTCCGCATTTCCTATGGTGTCATCTATCGACGACTTTTAAATGATATCAAAACCCATGTTTTTTGTCAATCATTTCATGGAAAAAATTATTTTAAATTTTTCTCATTTTTTTGTTGACATGAAGGGGCAAAAGAGGTATTATACTTCTTGCGTGCAGGAGTGGCGGAATTGGCAGACGCGCAGGCTTAAGGTTCCTGTGGCAGCAATGTCGTGTGGGTTCAAGTCCCATCTCCTGCATTTTTCATGCAGGAACGCACGTTACGAAAAACCCCCGCAAGCCCAGTAAAATCAAGGCTTGCGGGGGTTTTTACGTAAAGATGTATGCTTATTACTCTTCCTCTAACTCTCTGTAGCCAAGAAACTGCCGTCAACATCCTGTGCTATCGGAATCCAGTTCTCTTTCTTTTCTCCGTCTTTCGGCATATCCGTTTTCCATCCTCCGCATACAGCGTTGTCTCCATACAGCGGATCTGCGGCGTTTTGTTCTCGTCCAGACCGCATTCCAGCCGGAGCTGATTTGCCTGATTTTAAATCCCAGGCGCAGCCCTAGCGGCCGGTTCCGGCCGTGTTGTCTCCTCCTAGGAGCGTTCGATGATATAGATCTTTTCCTCCTTTCGGAAAGGAATCTGGCGCAGAAGGCGCAGAGAAGCATCCAGGCGCAGATGTTTGCGGATCTCCCCCTCCTCCCCGCTCAGGAAAAGCATCCTGCCTCCGGGTTTTAATATCCGGTTGGCAGCCGCAAAAAAGTTCCGGTAACATTCCGCGGCAGCCGCCCTCTCCCCCGGCGTGAATCTGGGAGGCTCGCTGATGATTTCATCAAAGGGATATTCGCTGTCAAAATCAAAAAAATTACGGTTGATAAAATAGATCTCCACTCCGGCGGCAGAAGCGTTTTCCCTCCCTGCCGCGATAGCCTCGCCGTAGATATCCGTCCCGTAGCTGTAGGCCGCCTTCATCAGCCGGTTCCGCTCAATCAAAAGAGTCCCGACGCCGCAGAAAGGATCAATGATCTGGGCGTCCTTTTTGAGATAAGGCGCGCAGAGGGCCGCCATGGAAGCGGCTGTTACCGGGGACATGGAGGTTGGCAGGCGGCGCTTCAGATAGGCGAAACGCTCATCCTTCTGTTCTTCCAGCTTCACAAACACGCCAAAGGTCCCGTCCCTCTTCTCCAGCAGCATCAGTCTCGCCTGGCAGGGTCCTTTCCGGTTGCGAAGCCTCCCACCGCTGGCGGCCTCCATCTCGTCCGCCAGTTTTCGCAAAAACTCTCCTCTTCGCTTTTCCGCGTCCATTCCCACCGGGTGCAGGCGGAAGGAAAAAGTCTCCTCCCCGGGATAAAAGCGTTTCAGGATCGGCAGCAATTCAGAGGACGCCACCGCCTCCGCCAGATGCTGCCGGTCCGCCTTTCGGTCTTTTCTCATGCGTACCGCGAACCAGGCTTCCCGGTACAAAGGCAATGCCAGAACGCGGGGAAGACAGTCTGTTGCCGCCAGAACACCGAGAGAAATCCTGCGCGCTGTCAGCGCCAGCGGTTGTACCTGCTGTTTTAGCTTTTCCGCCACCGCCTCCTCACAGGTCAGCAGAACCCGATGCGTACCCTCCAGCCCTTTCTCCGAAATAGAGCGGGATTTTCCGCTTTCGGGCGCCGCCTGCTCCAGAAGCTCTTCCAGGGCTCTCCGCTCCTGCCGCAGATGTTTCGCATTCTCTCCTGTGAAAAAGCCGTCCGCCTCCATCTGTTCCAGTTCCTCCGCCCTGTTTTGCAGTTGTTTCAGGCAATCCGCCCGCTCTTCCGGCGCAAAAGCCAAAAGTGCCTTCAGGTAAAAGGGCCGCACGAACATCGTCTCCTCCCGAGAAAAAGCCTCCCGGAGCGCATTTACCGCATCAGCGCGCCAGGAAGCGGTCTTCGGAGAGCGTTCTGCCAGATCGCCCAGCAGCAGCGCCGCGTTCTTCCGCGCTTTCGCGTCCTCTGCAAGGAGACACTGTTCCCACAGACGCACAGACGCCGGTCGCAGACACACCGCGAGGACGCCGCCTCTCTTTTCGTCGTCCCCCGCCCTCAGTTCCTGCCGCAGCATGCTGAGGTTTTCCCTGATATGCTCCTTTTTTTCAATCTGTTCCGTCAGAAGTTCTGTCTGATTCATTTTGCGTCTTCCTTTTGTCTGATTCGATATTTGCGCGGCGACATTCCATAGGTCTTTTGAAACAGCCGATGGAAATAGCTGATATTTTCATACCCCACCGCCAGAGCGATATCCCCCACAGAAAGCCGGGATGTCTGCAGCAGATAGGCTGCCTGCCGCATTCGCTTTGCCTGGACCAGTTCCGTGTAGGTTTTCCCCGTCAGCCGCTTGATGGTCCTGCTGAGCCAGTGGAGATCATAGTGAAGCATCCCGGCAAGCTCCGAGAGCTCTCCATCCCGGTACTTCTCCTCCACATAGCGGTACACTACCATCAACAGTTCCTGCTCCTTCTGATTTCTGCCCACATGCACTTTGTCCGTCACATTCATCAGCTGCATCAGAAGAAGCCCCATGGTAACCTGATGAATGCTTCGTTTGTGGACCTGCTCATGGTGGAGGGTCCAGATCAGATTTTCCATGAGATTCTGTATGGGCAGAACGTCCGCCACCTGAAAGTGCAGATAACTGACATCCTCGTGTTCGCTCTTCAGACAATCCAGAAGAAAATTCCGGATATAATTGTCATCATCTCCCAGCATCGTCAGCGCATAGTCAAAAAAAGCCGGCAGGATAATGAAATTGACCGCAATGTCGTTCTCTCCCGCCGGATAGATCTCCTGAGTAGCATTCTGATTCAGGAAGAGAAGTTCCCCTTCCCGCAGAATAATCATATCCCCGTTAATTTTATGCGTGGTACTGCCGGAACACATGTAAATCAGTTCCACAAAATTGTGGGTATGGGCAGGAAAATGCACAAACCGGGTATGAGTTCGAATCTGGATGGCCTTCCCGCTCTCCAGGAGTTTTCTGCTGTCCACCACATGGGACTTTGGAAGATAGTACAGATCTTTGTCCACTTCCTTCGGTCCCTCCAGTATCTTTCTTTCCTCGGGCGTAATCTCTCGGAGTTCCGCCAGAAGCTGCGCATTCATCCAGACACCTCGTTTTCTCTTTCGTCACGCTCCCTTTTGTCGTGCGGCCCCGCCGGCGCGTCCTGGGGCCTGTACAAAAACCGCAGAAAAGGAGGCCGGCCTTCCCGGCTCTCCTCTTTGTCTCTTTTCAGATATCGGCGCACCAGGCACAGAAGGATAATGCTTACCGTTGAGAGCAGATCCTCCAGGGGGGTAGTCGTGTTGACGATCATGTGACGGGCCACCAGAAAGATAATCGTCTCGAAGACGTTATCGGAGTTGGGCCTGCAGAGCATCTTCAGGAACTCCACGCCGATGACCACAATAAACACCTCTTCCAGAAACGGGGTCAGGGCCCCGGCATCGCTTCGCAGGAGCCCTCCCAGTTCCGGAATCAGGGACAACATGGCCAGCGCCACGCCGATGGCCACGATAACCGCAACCACCAGTTCCATCATGTCACATATGGTAGTAAAAATTTTTTTTACTCTTTTCTCTGTCTCTTCGACGGAGTGCTTTTTCAATGTCCCGGTGCCTCCTCATATTTCAGGAACTCATAGGAATAGGATCCGCCTCCTCCGGTTATGGAGCGCAGAACTGTTCCAAAGCCATACAGTGTCGCGATGGGAATCTCCGCGTCGATCATCTGTCCGCCGTTTCCGTCCGGCGTCATGCCGTTGATTCTGGCCCGGCGTTTGCTCAGTTCTCCCATCACATCTCCGATCTGATCGTCGGATACGGTAACCTTCAGAGCCGCAATCGGCTCGAGAAGCACCGGATCCGCCTCCATGATTCCCTTCTTCAGGGCCATAGCCGCCGCCGTCTTGAAAGCTGCCTCAGAGGAATCTACCGTGTGATAGGATCCGTCATACAGATTGACTTTAATTCCCACCACCGGATATCCGGCGAGAGGTCCGCTGGCAACGCCCTCTGCAATACCCTTCTCCACCGCCGGGAAGAAGTTCTTCGGCACAGCACCGCCCACTACGCTCTCCTCAAATATGTAAGGTGTGACATAGTCGCCGGAAGGCTCCAGTTTGATCTTCACATGACCGTACTGACCGTGGCCGCCGGACTGTTTCTTGTGCTTGTATTCCACATCCGCCTTGCCCCGGATGGTTTCACGGTACGCTACCTTCGGCTCGGACAGCGTGATGGATACTTTGTATCTGGCATTGAGCCGATCCGCCACCGCCTTCAAGTGCTGTTCGCTGAGTCCGTAGAGCAGTGTCTGACGGCACTCGCTGTCGTTGACCACCCTCAGAGTCAGATCCTCCTCCGCCAGTTTCTGAAGGGCCTGGGTTGCCTTATCCTCATCCTTCTCGTCAGCGGCCTGATAGCGCATACAGCAGTAGGGCACCGGTATGGAAGCGCGGATATAGAGGATCGGATTCGCCTTCGTGGAGAGACTGTCCGTAGTCTGCAATTTCGGGATCTTGCCCAGCGCGCCGATATCGCCGGCGTGAAGTTCCGAAACTTCCTCGGTCTTCTGACCGTTCATCACGTACAGTTTGCCGATGCGGAACTCGTCGCCCTTATGATGGTTGTAGAGCATATCATCGGTTTTGAGAACGCCGGAATTGACCTTGATCAGAGAATACTTGCCGATAAAGGGATCCACAATGGTCTTGAACACATAGGCGGATTTCGGTTTGGAAAAATTGTAGTCCGCATGGAAAACGTCGTTGGAGATAGCGTTAATGCCCGTGCAGGTTCTCTGATCCGGCGCAGGCAGATATTTCACGATATCGGACAGCAGTGTGTACATACCGCGCCCCAGCGTGTTGGATCCCATCATAACCGGGATGATGGTTCCCTCCACCACATTGTAGCGCAGCGCCTGGCGGATCTCATTCTCGGAGAAGGTGTCGCCGCCGAAGTAGCGGTCCAG
>CASECT010000073.1 GCA_949286525.1 uncultured Eubacteriales bacterium
CAATGTGGAGATGGTGGAGGAGATGGGCAAGGAGAATGCCTTCATCTTCGGCATGAGCGCCCAGGAAGTCATTGAGCATGAGCAGAAGCGGGACTACAATCCCATGGATATCTTCAACTCCGATCAGGATATCCGCAAGGTGCTGATGCAGCTGATCAACGGCTTCTACAGCGCGGAGGATTCCGAGCTGTTCCGGGATCTGTACAATTCCCTGCTGAACACCCAGTGTACCCAGTACGCGGACACTTACTTCGTGTTGAAGGATTTCCGCTCCTACGCCGAGGCGCAGCAGAGAGTCCAGGAGGCCTATGTGGATCAGGATCGCTGGGCGCGGATGGCCATGATGAACGTGGCCAACGTCGGAAAATTCTCCTCCGACCGCACGATCCAGGAGTATGTGGACGACATCTGGCATCTGGATAAGATTACAGTGAGAAAATAGAAAACAGCTTCATATCGAAGAGCAACTTCGGCGCAGAGGAGACTGTGCCGCATCCCCCGTCCTGCGGCCTGCAGGCGGGGGATTTTTGGTATTGAGATTTCATTGTATAAATTTTTGAGTTTCCAGGTATTATGTGGTAGAATATCTGACATACGGGAAGGATGTCCGGGGGAAGAAGGGGCAACAGTGTCGGCGTGTAACCGACAGGTAAAAGAAGGAAGTAATCGTATGCAGACGGATACAAGAAAAATCGGACTTCTGGTGGAAGGCGGCGGAATGAAATGCGCGTACAGCGCAGGAGTTCTGGATGTGTTTCTGGATGAGGGAATCGCTTTTGATTACTGTGCCGGCGTGTCGGCGGGAGCGGCCAACCTGGTATCTTATCTGGCAGGTCAGAGGGACCGCAATCGCAGATATTACTGTATTTATGTGCAGGATCCCAGATATCTCAGTACACGGAATTTCATCAGGACCGGTTCTCTTTTCGGACTACAGTATATTTACGGGGATCTGACCAATGAGGGCGGGGAGGATCCGCTGGATTTTGACGCTCTCACGGCCAATCCGTGCGAGCTGGTGTTCCCGGCCACAGACGCGTCCACGGGAAGGGCCCGGTATTTTACAAAGAGGGATCTGCGCAGAAATCACTATGAAACCATCATGGCTACCTGCGCGCTGCCGGTCATGTGCCGTCCGGTGGAAATCGACGGAAGATATTACTTTGACGGGGGAGTCTCGGATTCCCTGCCGGTTAAGAAGATGGTAAAGGACGGGTGCACAAAGATCGTGGCGCTTTTTTCCAAGCCTGATGGGTTTCTCATGAAGCCTCAGGGACACCGGCGGGTTTATACCGCCGCTCTGCGAAGACGGTTTCCCAATACGGTGGAGGCCTTAAACCACAGGCATGAGCAGTACAATCGTTCCATGAAGCGGATCCGCAGAATGGAGCAGGAGGGCAGGGCGCTGACCTTTGCCCCCTCGGGAGAGATTGAGATAAAAACATACACCAGAGACCCGGCGGTCA
The DNA here is from genome assembly GCA_949286525.1 of uncultured Eubacteriales bacterium. Taxonomy (GTDB): domain Bacteria; phylum Bacillota; class Clostridia; order Lachnospirales; family Lachnospiraceae; genus Pullilachnospira_A. Next base: position 1,467 of record CASECT010000073.1, read on the forward strand.
TGCAGCAGCTCTATGACAACGGTGTGCGGGACGCCCGGGAGCGCATGGAAGAACTGAAGGATTTCCTGCAAAACTAAAACGAAATGACGGAAACAAGGCAAATGAAGGAGTCGAGGATGGATTGGAATCAATTTAAAAATGATAATCGTGATGATGACTGGCAGCAGGAGGAGGAATTTCGGAAGCAAAATCCGGAAATTGACATGGACAACCGGGTAAAAAACAGCTGGATGATGCTTGCGCCTTTCGGTATAGTCTTCGCGGTGCAGTTTGCCCTGAGTTTTATCGCTCTGGAGTTCCTGTTTGCCTGGGACGCCGCGCATTTTACCGGGGACAGCTACATGGATTTTGTCAACGGAATTATGGAGACGGTAAGCGGGACCACCTTTAATCTGATTGTGTCTCTGGCCTATGCCCTTATCTGCGGCATACTCTTTGGAGTGTGGTACCGCAGAAAATTTTATCTGCCGGCAAAGGCGGACAATGCGGGTGTCAGTGTCTGGAAGAAAAATCCGCTGCTGCTGGCGGCGGGCGTTGTCTTCCTGTGTGTGGGAGCTCAGTATGTGTGCGTGTATCTGATGAACGCTCTGGCGCTGCTGTTTCCCTCCTGGATGGTAATCTACCAGCAGTTGATGCAGGGGATTGGTCTGGATGGAGGAAGCGTGGGCATTCTCGTGGCGCTTTACTCCATGATTCTTGGGCCCATTGCCGAGGAACTGACCTTCCGGGGGTTGACCCTGGGGTACGGAAGGAGGGCGGTTCCTTTCTGGATGGCCAACGTGACCCAGGCGTTCCTTTTCGCGGCTCTGCACATGAATCCCCTGCAGAGCATTTACACCTTTTTCTTCGGATTGATGCTGGGATATGTGGTGTACCGTTCCGGAAGCCTGATACTGGGGGTTGTGGTACACATTGTGTTTAACAGTGTTGGAGTGCTTTTCCCGCAGATCGTTGTCATGGGAAATAGTCCCATTACATTTTTCCTGTTCCTGCTGCTGGGTATGGTATTGACCTACGCGGGGCTGATACTGATCGGAAAGTGCAGCCCGACCGGGGAGGAACGGATCGGGCAAAAATAAAAATGCCCCGGACGATTAACTGAGAGCGCCGGCGAACGCAAAAAGCAGGAAAAGATACGGATAGGAGGAAGAACATGGCGTTTGTTCATCTGCATACGCATACGGAATACAGTCTTCTGGACGGTTCCAATAAAATCAAAGAGTACATTGCAAGAGTGAAGGAATTGGGGATGAGTGCGGCGGCCATTACGGATCACGGGGTAATGTACGGCGTTATTGATTTTTACAAGGAGGCGGAAAAGCAGGGAATCAACCCGATCCTGGGATGTGAGATCTATGTGGCTCCGGGCTCCCGCTTTGACAGGGAACCCAGCCACGGGGATGACCGGTATTATCATCTGGTGCTGCTGGCGGAGAATAACCAGGGGTATCAGAATCTGATGAAGATCGTCTCCATCGGCTTTGTGGACGGTTATTATTACAAACCCCGGGTGGATCGGGAGACGCTGGAGAAATATCATGAGGGCATCATTGCCCTGAGCGCCTGTCTGGCGGGAGAGGTGCCGAAATACCTGGCCAGAGGTATGTATGAGGAGGCAAAGGAGATCGCTCTGTGGCATGAGTCCTGTTTCGGGAAGGGCAATTACTTCTTGGAGCTGCAGGATCACGGACTGGCGGAACAGGCCATGGTAAATCAGCAGCTGGTGCGGCTCTCCCGGGAGACCGGCATTGGTCTGGTGGCCACCAACGATATTCATTACACCTATGCCTTGGACGCGGAGGCCCACGATATTCTTCTCTGTATACAGACAGGGAAAAAACTCTCCGACGAGAACCGGATGCGCTATGAGGGCGGCCAGTATTTTGTCAAGTCGGAGGAGGAGATGCGCGAACTCTTTTCCTATGTCCCGGAGGCTATAGAAAACACGGCGAAGATCGCCGAGCGCTGCCGGGTGGAGATCGAGTTTGGCGTGACCAAACTGCCCCACTACGAGGTGCCGGAAGGGTATGATTCCTGGACCTATCTGAACAGGCTCTGCTTTGAGGGACTGGAGAGGCGCTACGGAGAGAAGGCGGAGGAATTGAAGCCCCGTCTGGAATATGAGCTGGGCGTTATCCGCTCCATGGGATATGTGGATTACTTCCTGATCGTGTGGGATTTTATCAACTATGCCAGAACCCATCAGATACCGGTGGGGCCGGGCAGAGGATCCGCTGCCGGCAGCCTGGTGTCCTACACCACCGGGATTACCAATATTGATCCAATTCGTTACAATCTGCTCTTTGAGCGGTTTCTGAACCCGGAGCGTGTCTCCATGCCGGATATCGATATCGACTTCTGCTTCGAGCGCAGGGGCGAGGTCATCGACTATGTGGTGGAGAAGTACGGCAAGGACTGTGTGACCCAGATTGTGACCTTCGGAACCATGGCGGCCCGCAACGCGATCCGGGATGTGGGACGGGTCATGGATCTTCCCTACGGTTTTGTGGACAACATCGCGAAAAATGTTCCAAATGAGCTGAACATTACTATCGATAAGGCGCTGACCATGAATCCGGAGCTGCGGCAGATGTACGATACGGACGATACGGTCCGCCGATTAATCGACATGGCCAGACGTCTGGAGGGGCTGCCCCGCCACACGTCAATGCACGCGGCGGGCGTCGTGATTTCCCAGGAGCCCATGGTGGAGTATGTGCCCCTGTCCCGGGCAAACGACGGGACCATAACGACTCAGTTTACCATGACCACCATAGAGGAACTTGGGCTTCTGAAGATGGACTTTCTGGGTCTTCGGACCCTGACAGTCATCGACAACGCGAGAAAGATGGCCGAGAAGGGTACAGGCGTTATCCTGGATATGGACCGGATCGACTACGATGATCCGAAGGTGCTGGAGCTGATCGGAAGCGGAAAAACCGAGGGCGTGTTCCAGCTGGAGAGCGCGGGAATGAAGAACTTCATGAAGGAGTTGAAACCGGAATCCCTGGAGGATATCATTGCCGGTATTTCTCTCTACCGTCCCGGTCCCATGGACTTTATCCCGGCCTATATCCGG
>CASECT010000074.1 GCA_949286525.1 uncultured Eubacteriales bacterium
ACCTACAATGAGGAGCAGCGTTCCTACTACGCACTGAACGTAGCTGTTACCGCTGAGAACTATGAAGACTTCCTGGATTCCACCGTTGTATACGCACCGGTATCCAACCAGCTTGATGCAGAGACCCATCCGACAAAGAACGTATGGCTGAACATCTACAACGCAGCTGATAACTTCCTGAGCGCTACTTATCAGCCGCTGCTGCAGAACTATGATGACCTTCTGAACCTGAACGTTGAGTACATCGGCGGAGACGGACAGACAGAGTCCAACATCACAAACCGTCTCGGAAATCCGAGCCAGTATGATGCATTCGCAATCAACATGGTTAAGACAGACAATGCAGCTTCCTACACATCTCTGCTTAGCCAGTAAAATCCAGAAAGATTATTTAGTGAAATAAATAATTTATAACGGACTAGATTATTGGGGAGAAGAGATTCTCCCTAATAATCTTTCAGAGGGAATCTGCGGCCGCCGGAGCGTGCGTGGCTCCTGCCTGCCGCGGGGAAAAGAGTGTTTTCAACCAATCTATAGATACAGGAGTAAAGAGAATGGCAGATAAGAGGGATGACGTTGTCTTATCGATACGCGGAATGTGCAAGTCCTTCGGACGCAACCGGGTTCTCGATCACATCAATCTGGATGTGAAGCGCGGAACGGTTATGGGACTGATGGGCGAGAACGGTGCCGGCAAGTCAACGATGATGAAATGTCTTTTTGGTACATATCAGAAAGATGAAGGGACGATCTTCCTTGACGGAAAGGAAGTAAGTTTTTCCGGACCGAAGGATGCCCTTGAGAACGGCATCGCGATGGTTCATCAGGAGCTGAACCAGTGTCTGGAAAGAAACGTGATTGATAATCTGTTCCTTGGACGCTACCCGAAGAATTCCATGGGAATCGTGGACGAGGGCAGAATGAAAAAAGAGGCTTCCGAGCTTTTCAGAAGACTTGGCATGACGGTCGATCTGACACAGCCCATGCGGAAAATGTCTGTGTCACAGCGGCAGATGTGCGAGATCGCCAAGGCTATCTCCTACAATTCCAAGGTGATTGTACTTGACGAGCCGACTTCTTCCCTGACCGTCCAGGAGGTAAATAAGCTTTTTGAGATGATGCGGATGCTGAAAGAGCAGGGAATTGCTCTGATTTACATTTCTCATAAGATGGATGAGATCTTTGAGATCTGTGATGAGATTTCCGTACTCCGGGATGGCAACCTGGTTATGACAAAGAGCTCAGAGGATACGAATATGAACGAGCTGATCTCCGCCATGGTAGGACGTTCTCTCGAGAACCGCTTCCCGCCGGTGGATAATACGCCGGGTGACGTGATTCTGTCCGTTCAGCACCTGTCCACAAAGTTCGAGCCTCATTTGCAGGATGTAACCTTTGATGTCAGAGAAGGAGAGATCTTCGGACTCTACGGTCTGGTTGGAGCGGGACGTACGGAGCTTCTGGAGACTATCTTTGGAGTGCGCACCAGAGCGGCCGGCCGTGTATATTTCAATAACCGCCTGATGAACTTCAACAGTGCCAAGGAAGCCATGGAACATGGATTTGCCATGATCACTGAGGAACGGAAGGCCAACGGACTGTTCCTGAAGGGCAACCTTACGTTCAATACCACGATTGCCAACTTAAACCAGTACAAGACAGGACCGGCTCTTTCCGACACGAAGATGACGAAGGCTACAACGAAAGAGATCAAGGTCATGCATACCAAATGTATGGGACCGGAAGATATGATCACAAGCCTTTCCGGAGGAAACCAGCAGAAAGTTATCTTTGGAAAATGGCTGGAGCGTGAGCCTCTGGTGTTCATGATGGATGAGCCGACGCGAGGAATCGATGTAGGAGCCAAATACGAGATATACGAGCTGATTATCCAGATGGCAAAACAGGGAAAGACGATTATCGTGGTATCCTCCGAGATGCCGGAGATTCTGGGTATCACGAACCGGATCGGCGTCATGTCGAACGGACATCTTTCCGGAATCGTAAATACGAAAGAGACCAATCAGGAAGAGCTGTTAAGACTCAGTGCAAAATACCTATAACGAGGGAGAACGATAGATATGGCAACAGGAAATGAAAAGATTCTTACGGCCGAGCGGGAAATGGAACTGCGCAAGCCGATTGACGATTATGTGGGCGGCATACAGGAAAAGATCAATGCCCTGAGAGTGGACGGCACAGACAGGGTGGTTTCCCTTCAGAACAAGATTGATTCTCTGAAGAGAGACAAGAGCCGCAGCAAGGCGGAGAACGAAGCCGCCATCGCAAAGCTCCAGGGAGAGCTTTCCAAGGCAAAAGATATCGAGTCCAAGAATAAGGATGAGATCGCGAAGCTGATCGCGGATGCTGAGAATTATATCAAAGAGCATTTTGACAAAGAATACTATGCGCCGGTATGCGAGAGTGCAAAGTATGAGAAGGAAGCAGCAAAGGCAGCTTATGACGCGAAGCTGGCAGAGCTTCAGAAGGAGCATCAGGCTGCGATGTCCAAGCTCTCCGACCATCAGGAAATCAAGGACGAGAATTATGTATATAAGAACCGTCAGTTTGACGCGAAGATGGATTATCAGAAGGCTCTGCAGGAGATCAAGGACAGAAGACATGCCGCTTTTGCCCACAAGTATCATCTGATTGATATGCTTCGCATGTCGAAGTTTACTTTCAGCCAGACCATGAGCCAGAAGTGGGAGAATTACAAGTACACCTTCAACCGCAGAACTTTCCTTCTGCAGAACGGTCTGTACATAGCGATTATCCTGATCTTTATCGCGCTGTGTGTGATTACACCGGTTATCAAGGGGACTCCTCTTCTGACCTACAACAACGTGCTGAACATTCTGCAGCAGGCGTCTCCGAGAATGTTCCTGGCGCTGGGCGTGGCAGGTCTGATCCTGCTGGCTGGTACCGACCTTTCCATCGGACGTATGGTAGGTATGGGTATGACGACGGCTACCATTATCATGCACCAGGGTGTGAACACCGGCGGCGTCTTCGGACATATCTTCGATTTTACCGGCTGGCCGATTCCGCTGCGAATGATTTTCGCGCTGATTATGTGTATTCTGCTGTGTACCTGCTTCACCACACTGGCGGGCTTCTTTACCGCAAAGTTTAAGATGCATCCCTTC
>CASECT010000075.1 GCA_949286525.1 uncultured Eubacteriales bacterium
CATCTGTTATAGAGATGGAAAACTGATTCTGACAGGGACGTTGAATGTCAACGACGTGCACTGCTATCAGATAAATGTATAAGGAGGAAAATCTATGAGTACAAAAACGAAGCGAATGAATATCGCGGATGAAAAATTTTCAAAGAAGAACGCTGTGGGGTTTGCCTTTGTGCGGCTGGGCAATATCCTGGCCGGCCTGATGATCGGAGAAATCACTTATTTTGCCACCAACAGCCTGGGACTGGCAGCGGCAGCCATCTCTGTAAGTGTTGCCATCAAGACTGCTATCGATGCTGTTACCGACCTGATCATGGGGGCCATCGTGGATAAGACCCATACCCGGTTTGGAAAGGCAAGGCCCTGGGTGCTGGCGGGCATTCCCATGTGGCTGACGTTGATTGCCTGCTTCATGGCGCCGGCAGGTCTGCTGGACGATACAGGTCTTCTGATCTATCTGACGATCTTTCAGATTCTGCACAGCGCGGTATTTTCCACTATGACGAGTATTGCCTATGAGACTCATATCAAGCGTTGTGTGGTAAAGGAGGAAAACCGGATCAAAACACTGACGATCGTCGGGGTAGTTTATGCCATCGGCTCTCTTGTGCTCCAGATGGCGCTGCCAGCAATTATCGCGGCTTTCCACGGGTCTCAGACAGGATTTGTCATCATGTCTTTGGTAACCGGCGCCATTGGCATCAGCGCCTGCATCTGCTCTTTTGCCTTGAACAAGGAGTACACCGAGGAGGAACTGGCGGAATTTGGCGGTTACAGCGTGGAGGAGGCCAGGGAAAAGGTGCCCATTGGCCAGTTCTTAAAGAGTGTGCTGAAGAACAAATACCTGCTGATGTATACCGTGATCAATTTCCTGTACATGATGATCCTGATGAGCTCCTTTACCACAGGCCAGTATTATTTTCAGTATGTATTTGGAAATTTGAGTACTTTTTCCATTGTAATGGCAACCTCTGCAATTTTGCTGCCTATTTATATCTTTATTCCGAAAATCTGTAAGAAATTTGGTGTGGCAAAGGTTATAGCGGCGAGTATGGTAATTGCTATTATCGGTGTGATCATCCGTCTGCTGTTTCCGCAGCTGCTGGCAACGCAGATGGTGGGTTATCTCTGTGTCAGCCTGCCCAATATTTTCGTTGCCTGCGTGGGATCCCAGATCAACTACGAATGCATGGAGTACGGACGTTACAAAACGGGCGTGATCGCGGAGGGGATGTATTCCGCATTTGTCAGCTTCGCTCAGAAGATGTCCACCAGTTTAAGTTCCGTGCTGATCGGCGTGATTCTTTCCATGTCGGGATTTGATGCTCTGACCAAGGCGGTGTTGGACAATGGATTCGAGGATTGGGAGCATCTGGCAGCAGGCGGAGAGGCGGCTTTTGAGCAGTATGTGGAGGGCGGAACCGCCACAGTGGAGGCGGCCCGGGCCGGCATCGGTTTTGCCTACAACTGGATCCCGATGATATTTCTGGTAATCTGTATCATTCTGTTCTGTTTCTTCCATCTGGAACGGGATCTGAAGCAGCTTCGTGTGGAGAATGGCCTGAATGAGGATGGAAGCCAGAAGGAAGAGCAGGTGTAACAGTATGAAAAAAATCCGCTTTAACAGAGACTGGAAATTTCAGAATGATATACATAAGACACAGGAGGTTACCGTCAGCCTGCCCCACGACGCCATGCAGACAGAGAAGCGTCTGGAGGGAATGAAAAACGGGGCGGCTGCGGGGTTCTTCCCCGGCGGCAGGTATGTTTACCGAAAAACGCTGTACGGGGAGGAGGATTTCCGGGATCAGGCGGTATACCTGGAATTTGAAGGTATCTATATGCGTTCCACCGTCTATCTCAACGACGAGAAGGTGGGAGGCTGGATTTACGGATACACAGGATTTTATGTGGACCTGACAGGGAAACTTAAGATCGGGCAGGACAATGAGATCCGGGTGGTGGCGGACAATTCCCGCACACCAAACAGCCGGTGGTACACCGGAAGTGGGATCTACCGAAACGTGTGGCTGCATGTGGGGCAGAAGCGTCATATCGCACCGGAGGGGATCTGTGTGACCACGGAGTCTACAGACCCGGCGGTGCTCCGGGTAAGGACCCGGATCGAGGACGCGGGTCAGACGGCCGGTGGAGCGAAGGCGGACACCGGGCGAGAGCAGGTGGAAGATGCGGCACGCAGGGATCAGGAAAAAGGTCAGCGAGAGAAGCAGCCCGGGATCCGCGTGGAGGTATACGAGCAGATGCCGGAGACGGCAGAGAATACCAGAGAAAAAAGGTACTCGGAAAAACTGATAGCCTCCGGCGAGGGAATGGACTGCAGGATCGAAATCCCTGAAGCGAAACTGTGGAGTGATGAGACGCCAAACCTTTACCGGATCCGTGTTTGCCTGATGGACGTGGAGCGGATCATGGATGAACAGTCCGTGACGACCGGTATCCGTTCTCTGACCTGGAGCGCGGCGAAAGGACTGCGGGTCAACGGACAGGAGGTAAAGCTGCGGGGCGGCTGCATCCATCACGACAACGGGATTCTGGGAGCCTGCGCGTCGGATAAAGCGGAGTACCGAAAGGCCAGGATTTTAAAGGAGGCCGGATTCAACGCGGTGCGCTCTGCCCACAATCCCATCAGCAAAAGTTTTCTGGCAGCCTGCGACGAGTTGGGGCTGTATGTGATGGACGAGGCCTTTGATCAGTGGCGCATGCAGAAGACCGATTACGATTATGGTCTGTATTTTGACCGGGAGTGGAAAAAGGACCTGGGCGCCATGATTCGGAAGGACCGAAATCATCCCAGCGTGATCATGTACTCCATCGGAAATGAGATCGCGGACACGGGAAGCAAGGACGGCGGAGCCGTCAGCCGGGAGCTGTCGGAGTTCTGTCATCGCATGGATCCCACCCGCCCCACCACCAACGGGATCAATCCGGTGGTATCCAACATGGGAGGCGCCTTGAACAACGGCAAGACCACGCCGGAGGATGTGGTGGATCCCTACGAGGAGAAGGCAAATGCTCAGGCCACCGCCAGTCTTCTGGCAAATATGATTGTCACGGTTACCCCCTTTATCTCCCGGTGGATGGGAAAACCGAAAAAGGTGGAAAAACTGTTAAAGCCCTGTTTTGACGCTATCGATATCGTGGGCTACAACTACGCGGAGCAGTGTTACGAGCCCCATCATGACTGGAATCCGGAGCGAATTATGGTGGGAACGGAGACCTACCCCCAGAGCGTCGCCCATCGCTGGCCTTTTATCGCCTCCCACAGCTTTGTGGTGGGGGATTTCATGTGGACTGCCATAGATTATCTGGGAGAAGCTGGTGTTGGAGTTCCTATTTACGGTACGAAGAAAGGCGGATTCAACCGGCCTTACCCCTGTATCAGCGGTGGCTGCGGAGCCATTGATCTGATCGGGCACATGGAGACGGAAGGGTACTGGGCGGCCATCGCCTGGGGACAGTACGAAAAGCCCTATATCGCGGTGCGTCCCGTCAATCATATGGGGGAGGATTATTTCTTTGGCATGTGGCGAGGGACCGACGCGGTAAGCAGCTGGAGCTGGAAGGGGATGGAGGGCAGATCGGCCCGGATTGAGGTTTATGGCCCGGGCAGTGAGGTGGAACTCTATCAGGATGGCGTCAGCCTGGGACGAAAGGCACTGGAGGAGTGCCGGGCCCTTTTTGATGCCACATACCAAAAAGGCGAGCTGCGGGCAGTCTGCTACGATGACCAGGGAGAGAAACTGTCGGAGGAGATTTTAAGAAGCGCCGGGGAGAAGACGCAGCTGACGGTTGCGCCGGAGGAGACGCGGCTTCTGGCGGACGGGGAGGATATGACCTTTATCTCCGTGGAGCTGACCGATGAAAATGGCATTGTGAAAATGCTGGAGGATCGGAAGGTCACGGTATCCGTGGCGGGCGTCGGGGTCCTGGCAGCTGTGGGAAGCGGAAATCCGGTAACCACGGAATCCTTTACCGGCAGCAGCTATACCACCTGGTTTGGCCGGATGGGATGTTTTGTGAGAAGCAGCGGGGAGCCGGGGGAGGCAACTGTTACCTTTAGGGCAGAAGGCCTGGAGCCAAAGGAGATCCGGCTGACGTTTGCCTGACAGGCAGAAGAGAACGATGGATAATGAGAGATATCGCCGGGAGGACAGATGGACAGACACCTTTCCCGACGCTCAAGGAGGAAAGCAATGATTTGTGCGGTGTCACTGAAAACAGAGTATATGACAAACCCGATGGGAATTGACAGCGGAAAGCAGCGTCTGTCCTGGAAGGTGCAGGGGGCGAAAAAGCAGAGCGCCTGTCAGATCCGCCTTCGTGTCAACGAGGGGGAGTGGATCGAGAGAGCACCGGTAAATTCGGACAGGATGCGCGTTCTTTTGAAGATGCCGCTGTCCAGCCGGGACCGGGTGTGCTGGCAGGTGTGCCTGACCGATGAAAATGGAGAGACCGGACCCTGGAGCGAATCGGCCATTTTCGAGATGGGACTTCTGGAGCGGTCGGACTGGAAGGCAAAGTGGATCATGGGAAACTATGACCATGACGCGAATCCCAAGGTCCGTTACCCGGTGGACTGTTTCCGGAAGGAGGTGGCGCTGAAAAAGGGGCTGACGCGGGCGCGGCTCTACGCCACCGCCTGCGGCCTCTACGAGGCCTGCGTCGATGGAGAAAAAGTCGGGGATCAGGTCATGGCGCCGGGGTCTACGGCTTTTCAGAAACGGGTGCATTACCAGACCTATGACGTGACGGCGCTTCTTGCGGGAAAAGAGAAGGCGGAACTCGCCTTTCAGCTGGCGGACGGCTATTATGCCAGCCGCCAGGGCGTGTTCGGGAAGGCGAAGCCCTTTGGAGCGGAACCGAAACTGCTGGCTCAGCTGGAACTGTACTATGAAGACGGAACAGAAGTGATTCTGGGGACAGATGAAACATTTTCCTGGTCCAACGACGGCCCCATTCGGCTGGCGGACATGAAGGATGGGGAGGTGGTGGATCTGCGCATGGCGCCGTCCTATGGCGGATTTGCCAGGGAAACCGCCTATGAGGGTGTCGTCTGCGCTTCCGACAACGTATCGGTGCGGGAGAAGGAGCAATTTTCCAATCCGAAAGTCATCCACTGTCCCGACGGCCATACGGTGCTGGATTTCGGTCAGAACCTGGCGGGTTATATGGAGGTGTCCCTTCAGGGGCCCGCGGGTCATAAGTGTTCCATGGTCTTCGGGGAGCGCCTTGGTGAGAAGGGGAATTTCTCCTACACCAACATCTCCTACGAGGGGGAGTATGACAAATCTCATTTCCAGACCAACGATGTGATCTGCGACGGAAAACGCCATGTCTATAAGCCGAAATTTACAGTCATGGGCTTTCAGTACGCGCTGCTTCTGGACTGGCCGGAGGAGGTTGCGCCGGAAAACTTTACTGCCATCGCGGTCTACAGCGACATGGACGTTACCTTCGATTTTATGTCGCCGGATCCGGGGCTGAATCAGATTGTGAAAAACACCCTCTGGAGTGTGAAAGGAAATTTCCTGGACGTGCCCACCGACTGCCCCACCAGGGAGCGGGCCGGATGGACCGGGGACGCTCAGCTGTTTTTCAACACAGGAAACTATATGATGGATCAGCGCTCCTTTTTCCGGAAGTGGCTGCGGGATGTGGCGGACTGTCAGAAGGAGAACGGTCTGGTCTACAATGTGAATCCTTCCAACCCCTCCGGCTCCGCCCTGTTCGAGTGGGTGTCGGTGGAGGGGAGCGCCGGCTGGGGCGACGCCATGATCATGATCCCCTATTATTACTGGAAACGCTACGGGGACGATGTGCTGATCCGGGAGTTCTGGGAGCCCATGAAGAAATGTTTCGCTTTTTACAGAAGGCGTATGGGAAAGCGGAACCTTTTGTCTCTGTTTTCCCCGAAGCACAGCAGATACGACCGGTATCTCTGCGCCTGCGGCAGGGATTTCGGCGAGTGGACGGAGCCCGACGACTGCGCTCCGCCAAAGTCGAAGATGATGATCCCTATGGCCGAGGAGGCCACCGGGTATCTCTCCTATGTGGCTGGTTTGATGGCGGAGATGGCGGAATATCTGGGAAAGGAAAAGATGGCGGAGGGCTGTCGCCGCGTGCAGGAAAATACGGAGGAAGCCTACAATTACTATTTTGTTCAGGATGGTAATGTCACGTCAAATCGCATGTGCAAATACGCGCGGCCCTGCGGTCTGGGGCTGGCGAAGGGAGAAGCGCGCCGGCGCCTGCTGGAAAAGATTGTAAAGCTGAACCGGGAGAGGGACTATCGGATCGGCACAGGTTTTCTGTCCACGCCCTTTGTGCTGGAGCTTCTCTCCGAGGCGGGGGAGAGCGGAGACGCCTATCGGATGCTGATGAATCCGGATCTGGGCTGGATGCAGCAGGTAAATCAGGGGGCCACTACTGTCTGGGAAAACTGGACGCCGGACGCCTCTCTGAACCATTACTCCAAGGGGGCCTGCTGTCAGTGGATCTTTGACTGTCTCTGCGGCGTGAAGCTGGACGGACGGGAAAATACCTTTGTGATTGAGCCCCATACGGTGCCCCAGCTGGAGCGAATCTCCTTCTCCTATGATTCCGTATATGGGACCGTAAAGAGCGGCTGGGAGAAAACGGAGAACGGTTATACATTTTCCATTACCGTTCCGGCCAACTGCCGTGCCGAGGTAAGACTGCCCAGAGAGGGGCCGGAGAAGATGCGAGTGCTGGAGGCGGGGAGCTATACATTTGAGGTTTGAGATCCGGAGAGTGCTGCTGCCGGAACAGACTGACGCCGGAAAATGTGGATGCCGGCATATAAATGAGAGAGATTCATGAAGAAATCAGGAGGTTTACAGGAATGGAGACAAGGAAGCGAGACGGAAAAAAAGGGCAGGCATACAACCCTTATCTGCCGCTCTGGGAGCATGTCCCGGACGGGGAGCCCCATGTGTTCGGAGACCGGGTCTATATCTACGGATCCCACGACCGTTCCCACGGTACAACCTTCTGCATGGAGGACTACGTGTGCTGGTCGGCGCCGGTGGAGGATCTCTCCGACTGGCGCCGGGAGGGCGTGATCTTTCGAAAGATCGACGATCCCAACAACCGCGGGCCGGTGGGGTATCTCTATGCGCCGGATGTGGCACAAGGGCCGGACGGGAGATATTATCTCTACTATTTCTATACAGGCGATGAGACGCGTGCATATAAAATCGGCGTGGCGGTCTGCGACACCCCGGCGGGAGAGTATCAGTACTACGGAACCATCGAGCCGGACAACGGGAACAGTTTTCTGAATTTTGACCCGGCGGTCTTTGTGGATGATGACGGGCGGGTGTGGCTCTACTACGGTTCTGCCTTTCAGATGGGCGGGAAGGTGTTTACCGTGCTGGGAGGAGCGGTGGTGGAGCTGGATCGGGATATGAAGACGGTGCTTACGAAGCCGAAACTTACGATCCCGAACATTCTCCATCAGAAGGGATCCTCCTTCAGCGGCCACGCCTTCTTTGAGGCATCCTCCATGCGGAAGGTCAACGGGAAATATTACCTGATCTATTCCAGCATGCTCAGCCATGAACTGTGTTATGGGGTTGCGGACCGACCCGACGGGCCTTTTACCTTCGGCGGAACGATCGTCTCCAACGGGGATGTGGGACTTGCGGGCCGCGGAAAAAAGGAGGCGGTGGCGCCCACCGGAAACAATCACGGAAGCATCGTGGAGATCGACGGCCAGTGGTATGTGTTTTACCACCGTCACACCCAGGGCAGCAGTTATGCCCGACAGGGGTGTGCGGAGCCGATTTCGTTTGATGAGAAGGGTGAGATCGCCCAGGCGGAGATCACTTCCTGCGGTCTCAACGGCGGGCCGCTGCGGGCACAGGGGACCTATCCAGCCGCGATCTGCTGCAATCTCTTTGAGACGAAGAATCTCAAAAAGAGCAGCGCGCCGGTCTGTGTGGATGAGGATCGGGAAGACCAGGAATCGGTATCCTTTATCTCCAACATGAAAAACGGGTCCGTGGCAGGATACAAGTATTTTGCCTTTGAGGGGAAATGCCGCCTGACGCTGCGCGTGCGGGTGTCCCTGAAAAACTGCAGCGACTTTGAAACCCTTTCGCCCTATAAATGCAAGGCGGAGGGGAAGATCCTGGTCTCCACGGAACCTGACGGAAAACCTGTGGCCGCCATGGCCTTTCAGAGCGCGGCAGGAGACTGGGAGGAGATCTCCTGCAAATTGCATTTATCCGGGAGACAGGCATTGTTTTTCCGGTATCAGGGGACGGGAGCCGTGGATGTCCGGGAAATTGCGTTTGACAGATAAGAAACAAAAATTATATAGGGAAAAACAAAAATTTTCCAACACCGGAGGGGCGGGGTGTGATAAAGTTTAGACACGTTAAACAGATTTGGGAGGAAAACAACATGGAACTGGCCAGAATTTTTTGTGACTGCATGGTACTGCAGCGGAATATGCCCCTTGTGGTCTGGGGAAACAGCAAGAAACCCCGGAAACTGCAGGTAAAGCTGGAGGGAAAACTGCTGATGGAGACTGAGGTGGGCGAGGGAGTCTTTTCCCTTACACTGCCGCCGCTGGAAGCGGCGGAGAATGTGACGTTGGAGATCGGAGAGATCTGTCTGCGCCATGTGGATGTCGGGGAAGTATGGATCGCCGGCGGTCAGAGCAATATGGAATTTATGCTGCAATATACCAGCGATGGCGAAGAGGAGATCGCGAGAGCTCAGGATGAACATCTGAGAATGTACACGGTAGGGCAGTATTCCTTTGCGGGAGAGCGCGAGGAGGGATATAAGGACTGGAATCCCTGGGATTGCTGGCTTCCTTATCGGACGGACACTGCCGCGGAGATGTCGGCGGTGGGCGTCTATTTTGCCAAAGAGCTGCGGAAAAAGGGAATTCCTGTGGGGATCATCAACTGCACCTGGGGCGGCACCAGCGCTTCTGCCTGGATGGACTCGACATACCTTAAAAAGGATGAGGAACTTCGGTCATACCTTACCGATTTTCAGAAGATCGTGGACAGGCTGGATCTGGACAGATATTATGTGGTAAAGAAGATGGTCCGTCCGGGGATGGCCAGCAGGGAATCCAGGAAAATGATGGATGTTATCCTCAAACACACCTTCCTGCCTCAGGAGTTGAACCGTATCATGATGCAGGGAGCGGCGGCGGAGGGCGGCGCTCAGGCGGAAGATTCCGCCGAGGCTCGGACCGAAATTCCTTCCGGGATGCCTGCACCGGCAGATGGAGGAGTGGATCTGTCTACACTCACGATACAGGATATCATGGCTGTGGGTCCGGGGGATCCCAATGAGCCGGGAGCGCTTTATGAAAATATGGTAAAGGAGATCATCGGCTACGGAGCCCGGGGCGTGATCTGGTATCAGGGGGAGACCGACGACAAGAAGGCTTCCATGTACGGCAAACTGTTTTCGTCTCTGATTGCCTGCTGGAGAGATGCATGGAAGGAAAAGAATGCCGCCATGGAGAGAATGCCGTTTCTGTTTGTGCAGCTGGCGCCCTTCGGAACCTGGCGTGGAGATACCGGTGTGTATTTTCCTGAGGTGCGCCGGCAGCAGGAGTGGGTGGCAAAGCATGTGCCGGATACTTTTATGATCAGCAGTTCCGATTACGGAAACATTTTTGATGTGCATCCAAAGGAGAAGGCGCCTCTGGGTCAGCGGCTTGCCCTGCTGGCGGAAAAGTATGTCTATGCCGGCACAGAGCTGGGAGACGAAGAAATCCTGGCGGACGCGCCGGAAGCGGCGGGGATGAATGTGACCGGAGATACTGTGACAATTTCCTTTGCCTTCGGGGAAGGACTGTATCTGCGTGAAGAGGATTTCTCCCGGTACAATGGATTTGAGCGGAAAGATATCCCGGAGGATCTGTTGCCGCCGGTGTCAGGCGGGGTAAACGGTCTTGCGCTGATGATCGACGGTAAGGAATTTCCGGGAGACGAAGTAACCTGTCAGATACAGAAGGATCAGCTTGTGATTACCGCGGCAGGGATCTCCTCGGCAAATCAGATTCGGGTGGAATTTGCCCGGACAGCGTTCTATAAGGTAAATCTCTTCAACAGGGCGGACCTTCCGGCGAAACCATTTGTGCTGGAGATAGCGGCAGAAAGGTAAGCGTCGGTGTGCAAAGGGACAATACGGTCGAGAAATGACCGAAATTGTACAGCTTGAGACGTGTTGCCCCTTGTACACCGATGCTGAGGGGAGAGGAGAAGATTTCCCTCTCCACACACAGCAGACAGGATGTGGCCGGACGGTGGGAAAGAGAACCGTTTGATAAATGTTTTTCGGATTTACCTTGACATTTGTTCTGTCTTTTTATATGATGCACTTATCTTATTTGCCGGTCCGCCTATTTCGGATTTCGGCAGCGCGCATATCTGTTCAGGTATGCGGATTCCATTTTTACCATTTACAAAAAGACACGTCAGAGATGGGAAAAGTGCTTGTATTTTCTCGCGTATCAGTATAATATATAT
>CASECT010000076.1 GCA_949286525.1 uncultured Eubacteriales bacterium
CGCAATTGGCTGTTGGTAATTTCCACCGGATAACCGATATCATGAAACAGCGCCGCCATGCCCCAGCGGAAAAAGAATTCCTCCTGGGCATCAGGAAAAGAGAGCGGACCCTGCCGCTTCAGGAACTGCGCTGCCGCCTCACGAAAAGCTTCGCTGCTCTGGTAAATGCGGATTCCCAGAAGGAACACATTGACCGAATGCACATAATGATCTCGCTGTTTGTCAATCAGAAGCGCCGCGTTCTCCTCATATCCGCGCAGAATATCCAGAAGATCCACGAAATTGTCATTGCCGCACAGCATGCGCTTATAGCAGTCCAGAAAGGTTTCATACACATCTCCTGCCGTCTGCTTCGTTCCATTTGCCGCAAAGGCCTGCAATGCCTCTCTCATATAAATCCCGTAACAATGGCCATTTTCCCGGTCTTCCATCATCTCGAGAGAATCAAAAAACGGGCGCACCGATATTTCCGAATCTGAAATGATCCCGTCAAAATATTCTCTCGCACGCTTCAGAGACTCCAGGTACCCCAGCTCCTCATCCTTCGCGAACTCCACGGTCAGATAACCGTCGTAGCCATTGTCCCGTATACGCTCCATAAGCGTCGGAAAAGCTTCCGCCAGCATTCCGGTTCCGGAGGGCGCTCCTGTCATCTTCCTTCCGTCTGCCGCGGTATCGGCAAAACGCGCCATCTCCGCGGGCGCTTCCATCATGTCTTTCAGATGAATGTGGGCCGTTTTCTCCGCGAATTTGTCATAATATTCCACAGGATCCTCATCCGTCAGCACCATATTTCCGCTGTCATAGACTACCTCCTGCCCCGGAACAGCATCCACTACCTTCGCAAGATCTTCCGCCTTGCACAGATGCAGCCTCAGATCCGGCGTATCCTCGATCACACTGTGAATTCCCTTCTCTACAGCATAAGCTGTTACCGGGGTAAGATTCCTGATCAACGCCCTGTGAATTTCCTCAGCGGAAAGTTTCTCGATTCCCTCCTGGGCCTGAGGCACCAGCATCAGCACCTTGGTTCCAAGATAGAGCGCCTGCTCCACGGCATTCCTGCCGCCCTCCACCACTTCCCGGGATTTCTCTTCATCCGCCGAAGCGAACTGGTTAAAGTAAATCAGGCTGCCAACTTTAAGCCCTCTGGCTTCGAGGTATTCCTTAACCGTCTCTTTTCCGATCATGTCGAGCTCCATGGATGTCACGTCCACAGCCTCAAATCCGGCGTCCGCAGCCAGATCCATCATCTCCCCGTAAAGTTCCAGGGCGTCCTCCATGTCCTGCTCCATCTTTATCTTGATAATAACCGGGATGAACATACTCATCGTCATCAAACTCAAACGCACCATCACAGAGCCTCCTTTCTCAAATCCAGATAAAGCACCTCATCCTTCGTCAGCGGCAGTCCCATAGCCTGAATATTTTCCTGCATACGCTCCGGTTTTGTGGTGCTCACTACTGCAAAACAGTTCAGTGGCTGCCGATAAATCCATGCCATGGCAATCTGAGGAACGGTGCATTGATACTTCTCTGCCAATTCCTCGCAGCGGCGCAGGCGCTCAAAATTCTCCGGGCAGGCATATCCCTTCATGGCGTTTCCATCCATAGTTTCTGACGCCTTCTGAGGTTCGCCGCTCTTTACCTTTCCGGAGAACAATCCTCTGCCCAGGCTGGAGTAAGCGATTACCGGCATCTGATTTTTCTCATACCAGTCTCTCGCCTCCTGATTTTCCGGCCCGGAGATCGTCACACATCCGCCGCCCCAGGGATCCTGCACCTGATCCGCCAGGCCGAAATTCGGACTGGATACGGTAAAAGGAATCAGATCATGGCTGTATGCGTACTCGTTGGCCTCGGCAATCCGCTGATGGGTCCAGTTGGAACCGCCGAATGCTCCGATTTTCCCCTCGGCATGCAGACTGTTGAAGATCTCCACAATCTCTCCCGCCGGCACCTTTGGATCATCCCGATGCAGGAGATAAATATCGATATAATCCGTCCCGAGGTATCCCAATGACTTCCTCAAATCCTTGCGGATATCCTTCTCGTTGACACGTTTCCTCCCAAAGGGACTGGGATGGCCGCACTTGCTTAAGATCACGATCTTATCCCGCATCCCCCGATCCGCGATCCATTTGCCCAGGGATTTTTCCGCCAGCATATAGTTTCTGGCAGTGTCAAAAGCGTTTACCCCGGCGGCATAGACGGCGTCCAGCAGATCATCGGCATCTCCGCCCATCATAAAGGGCTGTCCGGCCGTCCCATAGAAAATCCGGGAAACCTCCTTCTCCACATAGGGAATCTTCACATACTCCATTTCCGGCATTCCTCCTTCTCCAAAACATGATACGAAATAATTATACCAGTTGCCGCTTTGAAAAAACAGAGTATATTGTGCAAAAAAACTTTGGAAATGTTCGGGTAATCCCATCTTTGAGGAAATGAAAAAGGGGCTCGCCATTCTGACTGGAACCGCTGAACCCCTTTCCTTTATAGCTGACCGGCATGCAGGAATCCATGTGCTTCACCTGCCCTGCTGATGCCTATGGCCTCAATGCGTCGGAGAGATCCCTGCATTTTCCGCAAAAAAAATCCCCCTCATTGTCTGAGGGAGATTTTCGAAATTTTTCAGTGGCAGCAGCTTCCCGGCGACCCGCATCCTGTAGAGGAACCGCAGCAGCTGTGTCCGCCAGCCGTCTGGTAATC
>CASECT010000077.1 GCA_949286525.1 uncultured Eubacteriales bacterium
CAACGAGTTCCGCCCCCTGCTGACGGGGAAGGGGCTGGTCCTCTCCGGCCTGTCCCCCGACGGGCGGCTGGTGGAGATGGTGGAGCTGCCCGGCCACCCCTGGTTCGTGGGGGTCCAGTTCCACCCGGAGTTCAAAAGCCGCCCCAACCGCGCCCACCCCCTGTTCCGGGCCTTCGTCGCCGCGGCGAAGGGCTCCCGCGGCAATGAGGCCCCGAAATGAGGTCGTGATCTGGTCTTGTATCTTGTCTTCGCCCAGTTGGTGCTTGATGTGCTCTGAGGTCGCTTTTGTGTTCTTCCCTGCTGCATCTACATAGTATCCGGTTCCCATGCTTGTATTTCAAATCGGATACGCTGATCTTTGGCGGAATACTTACCTACATGCGGATATGATCTGGGCATACCTCCGCCTCTATGATCTCCACCTGTTTCCATTCGCAAAGTCTACGCAGTATTCTCCCATTTCCTTCCGCTTCTCTTAACAAAATATCTTCTGTCGAAATTTTGGTGCAAATACATCATGGTATTTGCAGTTCCATTTATGGAACCATAAACTTATTCGTCCAGTAAATTTAGTTTCAGCGAAAATCCTGGAAGCTCTCCATTGTCTTCGCCGGTACCGTTTTGATTTGAAAGCGTGACAAGTTGAATTCCCTCGAAATCCGTCACACGTCGTTTAGGGTCTCCCTGCACTCTCATTTCAAAGCCCTGTTCTGTCGGAGCGGAAAATGCCATGACCGCACCAGCCGCACGGTCTGTGCTGCAGATCCGTTCCCACAGCAGTTCTCGGATCCGCACATTCACACGGCCAACAAATACTCCCGGTTTTAATTCCAGAAACCACCGTTTGAGCTCTCCACGGACGTTTTCCGGCGCGTTATCCATGACAATAACCGTCATTTCCCATCTCACTGTCCGCATAATTTCTTCCTCCGGATGCAGTGTCCATCTTGTCATCCCAGAGTGTGCCGACCCGCGGTCCATTGTCCTGTTCCTCTTCGGTTCCGCCCTGCAGAATCCAGGCCAGATCCCGGGCGATACGGGACAAAATGCGGGCGTTGGCAAAATATGTTCTGCACTTCAGCCGAATCAATTTCTTCTGGTCATTTCCGTCCGTTCGTTCTCGAACCGCTTCAAAAGCTGCCGGGATAGTTGTTTCCACCTTATAGAGGTCTGCTACATCGTACACAAAAGAGAGCTGTTTCCCCGTATGGATAAAGCCAAGCCCGGGCGAATATCCCAATGACACCACTGCCGCATGGCACAAGCCGTACAGCAGTGCGTTGGCCTCAGACAATGCCTGATTGACCGGGTCGGCCCGATCCCAGTCTTCGGTTTTATAGGACCTCTTTTTCCATCGCACCCCTGTTGTTTTCGATGCCAGCTCATAGGCTTTTCGAACCCGTATTCCCTCCATCCCGCGCAGCTGCTGGAGCGTTAGGCCATCGGTCTTCATGTTGGAAAAGCGAATCTGATACATTCGCTTTGCAGTTTCTAAATGCCGCTCCTGGTCCATACAGGCCTTGGCCTGGATCAGCAGATTTTTGGCGCTTCTGGTTTCCCCATCGCCAGCGGCATAAAACCGCTCCCCATGTTCCCCACACCAGATGGCCATGCATCCGTTCTCGCAGATCGCACGGATTGCCGCATGGGTCACACTGGTTCCCGGCCCCAGCAAAAGGCAGGTCATTGCCGCGATGGGAATAGGGGTTCTGCCCTCTTTCTGAATGGCAACGATGGCTGTGTCAGTTTGCTCAATCACCGCATGTTCGAGGTACAAATAGCTGATACTATCCCCCAGCTTAGGAAGCTCCTGTAAATTTTTCATTCCGCGCCTCCTCTTATTGGAAATTCCCCCATGTGCGTGGGGCTTACAGCAGAGAGAAAAAGATGTGAAGCCGCTGGATTGGTTCATCCCCACATTTGTGGGGCACACACCAACATCTTCCCTCTGCGAAATGGTATCGACGGTTCATCCCCACACGCGTGGGGTTTACATCGACAGCGGCAAGAGAGTGATGTCCGGCACCGGTTCATCCCCACGTACGTGGGGTTTACG
>CASECT010000078.1 GCA_949286525.1 uncultured Eubacteriales bacterium
GATCACAATGTTGCCGCTCTGGATGTGCCAGCGCAGGATGATCTGGGAATTGCTCTTGCCGTATTTCTCTGCCAGCTTCGTGAACAGCGGCTCCTCCCGCAGCGCCTTGTCGCCGTGTCCCAGGGGATACCACGCCTGGATGACGATGCCTTCTTGATTCAGAAATTCCTTCAGTTCCTTTTCCTGAGAATAGGGATGCACTTCTGTCTGAAGAACTGCGGGTTTTACTTCGCAGATGTCCAAGATCTCCTTAATCTGCTTTTCATTGAAGTTGGACAGGCCAATGGCCTTCACCTTGCCCTCCTTGTAGGCTTTCTCCATCTGCCGGTAGCCGGCCACATAATTGCCCGCGGGCTGGTGGATCAGCAAGAGGTCAATATAGTCGGTGTCCAGGCGCTGGAGCGTCTTTTCCACCGCGTCCGGCTGCTCATAAAAGCTCGGCCACAGCTTGGTTTCCAGGAAAATCTCCTCCCGGGGAACACCGGATTTCTTCATCGCTCTGCCGACCGCCTTCTCATTTACATAGGCGTTGGCGGTGTCGATCAGCCGGTAGCCGCCCTGAAGGGCAGAGAGCACAGACGCTTCCGCCTCATCCGGGCTGA
Organism: uncultured Eubacteriales bacterium; assembly: GCA_949286525.1. Lineage (GTDB taxonomy): Bacteria > Bacillota > Clostridia > Lachnospirales > Lachnospiraceae > Pullilachnospira_A. The sequence continues at coordinate 603 of CASECT010000078.1, forward strand.
GCATAAAGGTGCCGATACCGGCCATAGGCATTTTTACTCCGTTGTTCAAAGTTGCGTATTCCATAAATTGAACCTCCTTAAAACGAATTACTGATTTGTGTGTAGACAACCATTCAATACACCAGTGCCGTAAAAGAGAATGTGACCAGCTTCCAACCGGTTTCTCCCTGGGCATAGACTTCCGTCACCATAAAATGATGGGTCGTTTCCTTACCGTCCAGCAATAAGCTGTAATCACAGTCGGTAAGTACTACGCCGGTGCTGCCGAATACTTCTGCCGTTTTGCCGTGGAAGGTAATGTCCGTGGGCTGGAAGGCCCCGCTGGTGTAAAAGCCGATCTCCTTATCCAATTTGCAGGTGATGCCGATATGGACAAAATTGCATTCAGGATCCGCACAGGCACGCATCCCGGCCTCGTCAGCGTGTTCCATGGCATCCCAAAATTCTTCTGAAACCTTCAAAAGTTCTTCTTTCATGGTAATCCCTCTTTTCTATCATTCATTTTGCGCAAAAACTTGCTCCAGCCACTGGGCGTAATCTTCCACCCAGCCGCCGTCCCCGCCGAAGCCATGGGGCCAATCCTGCAGGACGATCCGTTTGGTAAGGACTCCCACATCCTGCATCAGGTCATACTGCGCCTCGAACTGGCGGTAGAAAGGGTCCTCCGTGCCATAGCAGTAAAAGGTGGGCGGCAAGTTTCCGGAACGCAGCTCGTCTGCGTCCATAGAGGCCACACTCAGCCTGCCGTAGAAGGAATAGATCATCCCTGCGGCGGAAGCATGGGCAGACACTTCGTCCAGTTCATCGGGAACATATTCGGGGTCTAAGGCAGTCGGTAGAACATCCTCATCAAAGTTTAAGAAAAACTCCCCGGCCTGGATGCCACCGGCGGAATACCCCATCACAGCGATGTCATCCGGGTCGATGCCATAAGCATCCGCATTCTTCCGGATGAAGCGTACCGCCCGCGCTACATCCATCGCGCCTTCCTGCTGGGTATAGGGGCGCAGACGATAATCCACGATAAAGGTCTGGAATCCCAGCTCTCGTAGATGGGCGGCAGTAGGCAGGGTGTCGGTGTAGTTTGCTCTGGCCTGGAATGCCCCGCCTGCCAGCAGAACTACCGCACCTTTTACATCCGTCCCCTCCCGCACCGGGATAGCAGTGACATAGGGGCGGAAACCCGCAGGGTCATATCCATCCCGCGTAACCTCCGTCTGTGCCGGGGCATTTCCTTCTTCCCACAAGTAGAGAGCCTGTATCCCCGCCAAATCGGGGGTGGTATTCAAAACAGTGGCGTTGCCCTCCGGCTCCGGCAGGCGGGCAGACGCCTGGCTGCTCCAATCACTTGCCAAGCCGCTGCCATAGTTATAATCTGCAGGAAAATCTTCTGGTGTTGATAAGGTATCGTCGGATGTGCCTTCCCGCACCTCTGACTCCTCCTGTAACGATGAAACAGTGGTTCCCGGAGTTTCTGCCTGCTCTGGTAAAGCAGATTGTGCGGTTTCTTCCTGTATGGATTCTTCCCCTCCCTGCGTAGAAACGGCGGGAGTGTTGTCCTGATCCGCAGAGCAGCCGGATAACAGCATGACTGCGGCAAGGAGTAATCCCATTATTTTTAGTAGATTGCTCATCGAATTTCATCCTTTCACCTTTTTGGAAGGCTTGTCCCTCCAAACACGGCGGACATTTCCATGGTGTCCAACGCATCGTCCAGCGCCTTTACTTCGCCGGGTGACAAGGCCACATCGGCAGCGCCCGCATTTTCCTTCATGCGCGTTTCCTTCCGGGTGCCGGGGATGGGCACGATCCACGGGCGTTTGCAGAGCATCCAGGCCAAGCTGATCTGGGCCGGGGTAGCGTGCTTCTCCGCCGCCATATCGTTTAGCAGCTTCAAAAGGGCTGCGTTCTGATCCACCGCTTCATCGGTAAACTGCGGCATGGCGGCGCGGTAGTCGGTGGCGGGGTCAAAGTGCTGGCCCTTGCCGTACTGGCCGGTGAGAAAACCGTTGGCCATGGGAGAAAAGGCCACCAGCCCCACGCCCAGTTCCTCCAAAACCGGGAACAGGCCCTCATAGTGCCGGGCCATCATGGAGTAGCGGTTTTCCACCGCCGTCACCGGGCAAACCGCGTGGGCGCGGCGCAGGTATTCCTCATTTGCCTCCGAGATGCCCCAGTGGGTGATCTTGCCCTCTTTGATTAAATCCGCCATCACCCCGGCCACTTCCTCCGGCTCCACCGCCGGGTCGATGCGATGCTGGAAATAGAGGTCGATATGGTCCATTCCCAGCCGCCGGAGGGACCCTTCCACCGACCGGCGGATCGTCTCCGGCCTGGAATCGGGAACGAGGGGGATCGGCACCTTGCCGCTGTCAAAA
>CASECT010000079.1 GCA_949286525.1 uncultured Eubacteriales bacterium
TCTTCCACCTGGGTAATATAGACGCCGGTGGGCAGTCCGTACTGCTGCGCGAAATCCGAAGTCACATCCGCTCCGGCAATGCCAAAGTAAGCGCTCTCTGACTCATCCACCACTTCCTGGGTAATCATCTGCTGAATAATATCCGCGGCGGATGAAATGGGGATCGCGTATCCCATCCCCTCCACATCGGTATCCGTATATTTCGCGGATACGATGCCGACCACCTTACCGTTCATATCTACCAAAGCACCGCCGCTGTTGCCGGGGTTAACTGCCGCATCCGTCTGAATCAGCGAGTTGGTTATCACGGTTCCGTCCGTGTTCTGGAGCTGCACCTCACGGTTCAGCGCGCTGATGATACCCGCGCTGACCGACTGGCCATATCCGAGAGCGTTGCCAATCACAATGGCAGACTGTCCAACCGAAAGCTCATCGGAATCCCCGATGGTTGCCACTTTGATCTGCGATCTGGTATCCGAGGAAAGGCTGTCCAGGGGCACCGATACCACCGCCAGGTCTGTGGAGGAATCTGATCCTTCGATATTCGCGGCGGCGGATGTTCCGTCAACAAAGGTAATGGTCAAAGTCTCCGCTCCGGAAACCACATGATCGTTTGTAGCAATATAAATATTGTCCTCATCTTGGCTCACAATAATTCCGGATCCTGCCGACTGGCTCTCATAGGTGCCGGTGCGGCCAAAGAAATTCTGGTACTGAACCGTTGTCATATTGGTCACCGCCACCACTGAGGGAAGGACGTTGTCAACAACATCCGACACATCTGTCACAGTAATGGCGGAGGAAGTGGATGTCGGGCTGATGCTTCCCGTATTGAGGGAAGCTGAAGTCCCTCCGCTTTCGGTTCCCAGCGCTCTTCCCATCAGATAGCTGCTTCCCTGGAACACGACGCCGGCCACAAGTCCGAAGACAAGAGCTATCGCTGCCGTCTTTCCCAGTTTCACAGAGAAAGAAGAAGATTTCTTCCCTCCACCGGAGGCCTGCGCGTTTTTTCGGTTCTCCCGACGTCTCTCAAAAAAGCCCTTCTTCTTTGTCTCCTGATAGGGATTCCACTGATAATGTTCCGTCTTCTGAGATCCCGCGCCGCTCTGATCCGTAAAACTGCTCTGATATCCGGCGCTTTCTGTCCCGGCGCTCCCAGACGCTCCACCGGCATCTCCGCCTACCGGATCGCCCTGATTGATGTCTCTATAGCTATAGGAATACACGCCATCCTGGGACGAATTTTCCTCATGATTGTAATTTTCCTGTTCGCTCATAACTATCACTCCTTATCTCTTTATCTGGTTCTACTCTACCGGGTAATTGTGTTCATTTTGTGTTGTTTCCATGTTCCTTTTATGTTTTTCCCGAAAAAAAGCCCCGGATCTCTCCGGGGCAGACCTGGCATCCATTTATGCCGGCACAATCTGTTTTTATATGTCAATATCCGTAATCCAGAGCGTCCTCTTCATCCTTACCGCTGAAATTTTCAATTTCATCACTCAGATTCGTCAGAGTAAGCGACGGCGTATATTCCTCCGACGCAAAGAGAAATTCATGGAGCTGGCGTACATTTGTCTCCACTGTGCAGGGAATAATCAGGCTTCCCTTGCTGCCAAAGGTTCCGGTATACTTGTCAAAGGGATATCCTCTGGTATCCACCAGCTGATAGCTCTGCATCTGAGGTGCCATCTCCAGAATATCCGCCAGAGTAAAGCTGGTCGAGATGCTCGGGAACACCTCATCGATCAGATCCAGCAGCTGGCTCACACTGGCCGTCTTCAACTTCTCCGCCATCTTGGAGAGTACCTCCCGCTGCCGCTGGGCCCGCTCAAAATCGCCGCCTGACGTGTAGCGCACTCTGCAGTAGGACACCGCCTGCACACCATCCAGATTGTGGACGCCTGCTGTGACGTGTTCGGAATCCTTGCCCACAATTTCTGCCGTAAGATCGATGTAGCTCTGGTTCATAATCCGGGCCTCCTGAGCAGTCAGCTCGATTTCTACTCCGCCCAGGGCGTCAATGGCTCCCACCAGCGCGTAGAAATCCACCGCCACATACCCGTCGATATCCAGATCCAGGTTCCGGTTGAGCATGTTTACCGCCTGCTCCGCTCCGCCATGGTTGTAAGCGTAATTACATTTCCGGAGTGTCTCGTCGCCGTCCACATCCATACAGGTATCACGGTACACCGATACAATCTTGATCTCTCCGGTATTGTTGTCGATATTCGCGATCATGATACTGTCGCTGTTTCCCACATCATAATCGCCGTTGGAGCGGTTATCCACGCCAAAAATCGCGATCGTGATGTATTCCTCCATGACCTTCTGCGTCTCCTCATCCAGATCATTTGTCTCCGCGTTCAGCTCCTCAAAGCTGATCATCCCTACCTTCAGCCAGACAAACAACACCGCGACCAACAGTACAAGGATGATTCCCTCCGCGATCAGAAGCCGCCTTCTGCGCTTCTTCTTTCTGATTCTCAATTCCTTAGCCGAAAGTTCTCTCTTTGCTTTCCTACCCATCCGAAGCTCCCTTACCCTGAACCGGGACCCGATGTTCCGGTTACATGTTCCCTGTTAAATGTTTCCAGATAAAATCGAAACTATCCTATACCTATCTTTTATCACTGTCAAGATTTTTATGTATTTTTTGACCCATCTTTCCTGTGAATAAAAAGCCAGCTCTCCGAATAATCTTTTCTCTGCTGTTCACTCATATCGCTGTATTCCAGAAAGGACAGCTTCGACAATACCATCTGCTGCTGACCGCACTTGAAGCACTCCACCGTTTTCCGACGGGATACCGTGCGCATCCATCCACAGTCAGGACAGATATATACTCTCATCATGGGATGCATCTCCTCTACAATTCTATTCCGTTTTTCTGCAGCAGCTCTCTGGCGGAATCCAGAGAATCCACACCGTGAAGATTCTTGATGGGGGCAAACTCTCTCTCGCGCACTACCTCAAAGGGAAGATTATCGTCCATCATCCGGATCATGTCCACTACCAGAGTCTCAAACTTGTATCCGTTGGGCTCCTCCGGCTTTACGAGGGCTCCATCCTCCGCCAGATAAGGGATTTTCTTCTCCACCACATGCACCGGCAGTTCCCGCTCCACAATCTCTTCCAGTTTGTCCACCCGGAAAAGGTAATTTAAGATTACGCCAAAGGCATATCGGAGGTTTCCGGCCTCGTCGGTACTCTCCGCCATATCCCTGCTCATCTCGTAATATTCCACAACGGAGGGGCGTCCGTCCTCCAGACAGAGCACTCCCATCTTCTCATAGGCATCCACCTTGCGCACTACCTTGCTGCCGCTTACTTTACCGTTTAAAATTGTCGCTCCGATGAAGAGGGGATCCGCAATCCTCTGCAGCACATTATCCACCGCGAAAATATTAATCCACTCCACACCCCGCCGATGAATATCGGAGAGAAGTCCCGCTTTTACGAGGGAGGAAAACCAGCCGCCATTACCGTTGGGAGAGGTCGCCAGTCTGCCGGGGGCCTCCAGCAGAAGTTTGCCGTCATAATCCACCGCCGCCGCCATCTCCTGAATAAAGAATGCCACATCCTCTTTCGGATAGCCAAAATAATTGTGCTCCTCAAAAAAACGAATGGTCTCGTCGTTATTTTTCTCACTTGTCATGATGTACAGGGGCACCGTCGCCCCCGCCTCTCCTGTCACATCCATGAGATTATTGATCAGGCACTGGAAGATATAGAGGGTGCGGTTGATTCCCACATTCAGTTCTCCCTTAGGCTTATCCAATCCCAGCCGGGTTCCCATACCGCCGGCCAGAAGCAGGGCGGCCACTTTGCCATCCCGAATTGCCGTAAGGCCGGCCTCCCGGAATTCCCCTTCTCTCTTCTCTATCTCAGATACTTCCACCGCCCCTAAAGGGGACAGTTCTCCCAAAGGAATTTTTGACTGTTTTCCCGCCAGCTCGATGGCTTTCCAGTCCACCGCCTCAATCTGGGCCAGCAATCCCTTCTGCTGCTCCCCGGTAAGGTCGTCAAAGCCCCGCATCACATGGTCCTGCCCCTTCTCCTCCAGTAAGTTTATGGCTTCCTCTCTGGTCATATGCTTTTTCCCTCCAATTATTCCCGATTTTTGAAATCAAAAGAAATGCCGGAATCTCTCCTCCCGGCATAAAGACCTTAAAAATTTTAGCATAAAACAGTGGAAAAAACAAGAAATTCATCTCCGCCTGCGGAACACAATCAGTTTACTGACAAAATAGTTTGCCATAATGACCACCACCTGGGCTGCCAGCTTGACACTCACATTATGCCAATGCAGACGACCGACAAAACAGTAAAGCATCCCCTCTTCGATCATGAGCGTCAGAAAGCGCCCGAAGCTGAAACTCCAAAGCTGAAGGCAGAAGGCCTTCACGCCTCTGGCATGAGAGGCAAAGACCCATGTGCGATTGGTAAAAAAAGCAAACAGCGTGGCAAAAACCCAGGCAACCGCGTTGGCCAGAAGGATTCCCCAAAAAAAGGCTTCCGTCAGAACACTGTAAACAATCACATTGATCAGCACTGTCCCACCGCCGAAAAAAGCGTATAACAGCATCTCCTTGTAGCGGTTGTAGTAGGGCCGGAACCAGGCCATATAAGGTTTTTTCATGAGTCGATCGAAAACATCGTTGTTTTTTCGCATAGGAACTACCCCTTACATGAAAAATGCGACTCTCATGATTTTCCGGCACGAAAGTCGCATTTTTTTACTTATACGTTGTTTTATAAACCGGTTTTTCAGATTCCCGACCGGCCTTCTTTCACACCATTGTCTAAATAGTGTGTATAATAAGCTCTCAGATCATTCCCGAACGCCTGCTGCAGATCGCCGTAGCGGTCTCTGTATACATTCACGTTAAAGGACGCGCTGGCCTGACGGCCCTCCGCCATGCCATAGTTGACAAAATGGGCCAGTATCGCGATATCATCATTTCCATATGCAGCCGCCACATCATTGTTATGGCTTACATAATAATCATAGTTGTAAACCGCGCTGTAATCTTTCCCGTTGTAGCTCGTTACCGCTCCCTGAAGCGTGTTCTCCGAGCCGGTACCGGCTCTTCCTTCCCTCTGACCGTTCGTAATAAAATGCCGATAATAAGCGGTCAGATCATATCCGAACGCAGTCCGAAGATCCGCATACTGGTTTTTGTAGGAATAGACGTTGAAGCTGTCCTTACCCTGACGGCCTTCGCTCATGCCAAACTCTACGAAATGCCGCAGCACCGCGACGTCATCGTTGCCGTATTTCGCCGCCACATCTCCGTTATGGCTGGTATAATAACTATAATCGTATACCGCACTGTAATCCACGCCGTTAAGGGTTGTGACGGGATTCATCAAGGTCGGGCAGTTTGTCGTTTGCCGTCCCTCGTTTTTGCCATAATTAATATAGTGCATGTAATATTGTTTCAGATCGTTCCCATACGATACCCGCAGATCCGCGTTGGCATTCTTATAGGAATACACATCGAAACTGTCTTTAGCGGTTCTGCCCTCCGCCATCCCATAATTCACAAAATGCGCCAGTGCAGCAACATCATCATTCGGATACGCATCCCGGATATCCGGATTTTTTTCTATGTACGTATTGTAGTCATAGACTGCGGAATAGTCTACTCCCTGATATGTTGTAATACCTCCCTGAAGTGTCGTGCATCCGCTTCCCTGCCTGCCCTCTGCTTTTCCATAATTGGCATAATGAAGATAATACTGTGTATAATCATCTCCGTACGCGGCTCTCAAATCCGCGTATTGAAGCCGATAGGAAACCGGATCAAATTCTTCGTTCCCCTGGCGCCCCTCTGCCATTCCATTGGTAATAAAATGAGCAAAGGCATTTCCTTTGTCAAAACCACCGCAGATTTCATAGATATCTGAATATCTGTTCATGTAATAGTCCGCGTCAAAAATCGTAGAATAACCATAATATACGTCGGCTGGCCCCATCAGCTCATTAAAATCAACGTAATTAAAACTTCCCTCCACGCATGTGCCA
>CASECT010000080.1 GCA_949286525.1 uncultured Eubacteriales bacterium
ACTGGGATTCTCTTTCCCGGATTCGTCGGCGAACTTTGTCTTTGCTTCCCATGAGCGGGTTCCCGCCCGGGAACTCTTTGAGGCGCTGAAGCGGGAGAAGGTGTTGGTGCGCTATTTCCCGAAACCGAGGATTGACAACTATCTGCGGATAACGATCGGCACAGGGAAGGAAATGGAGCGTCTGATCTCTCTTCTGGAGAGCTTGACGGCAGCGCGCGCTTAGCGCTGCGCAATACAGAGAAAGAGGAGTAAAGAATGGACTGGAGAGTAATATTGGCAAATGTTGTGGCAATCGCCGCCGGACTGGGGCTTTTCCTGTTGATAACCCGCAGCAAGTGGGGGAAGAAGCACAAGGAGTTTTACTATCTCTTTATGCTCCTGGCGCTGGTAACAGTATACGGCGTACTCTGGGCGCTGGACAATGTGTTCGGACTTCCGCTGGGGCTGTAGAGAGGCTGCCGCGTATGAGAAGGAAAAAGGCGGCAACCAGCTGCGACCTGTGTTGCTATTATGTGTATGATGAGGATGAAGAGTGCTACGTCTGTGACATGAATCTGGACGAGGATGACATGGTAAAATTTCTTACGGGAAATTTTAATGACTGTCCTTTCTTTAAGTCCGGCGACGAGTACGCGGTGGTAAGAAAACAGATGTAGCTCCGCTGCGGCCTGACGAATGACCGGAAGGGACCGCAAATAGGAAAGAGGGAAAACAGAATAGAATGGTTACGAAAGAGGAAGCCTGGCGTCCGGCATAAAGCTGGACGCGGGACTTCCTTTTTGTTTCAGAGAAAGGAGGAATGAAATGAATTGGGAATCGGATGGCCGTGTATGGCTTGTGCTGGACTGGCAGCACGGTAAAGTTCTGGAGGCAGGCGGAGAATTTGAGGGACTTTTCGGACGGAAATGCAAACAGGTAAGGGAGAATCCCTCTGTGGTTTTTGACGCTGTCTGTGGGGAGAACGGGGAGCGCTTTCCGGATCTTATGGACGGATGGGACAGAACCAAGGAGACGGTTCTGGAAGTAAACTGGGCCGGCGGGGAGCGCTGGGCGGAAGTATCTCTGTGTCCGTTGAAGGAGAGAGGAGAGGTGTTCGTCCTCTTTCGGGAGACTACCGGCGGAAAGAAGATGTTGGCGGATATGGACCGGAAACTTCTGCTGGCTCAGGAGGAGTGCCTTGCGAAGAGCGTCTATCTGTCCGATATGTCTCATGAGATACGGACGCCCATGAACGGGATTCTGGGGCTTTTGAAATTGTCGGAAGGGCTGACCCGTGAAGGCAGCCAGCTGGATGCGTACATGAAAAAAATCCGCCGGCTCTCCGTGCATCTGATGTCTCTGGTCAACGATATTCTGGATATTTCCCGGATGGAAGCCGGGCGGGAAACTCTGGAAAATAAGCCGCTGGATCTCTATGTTTTCGGTCGGAGGCTGCGGGATATGTTCTGGGAGAGCGCCAGGCAAAAAGGACTTGCCCTGACGGTGGAGTGGCTGGATTTTGACAGCGGCAGAGTGTTGGGAGACGAACTGCGTCTTTCTCAGATCATGATGAATTTTCTCTCCAACGCGGTTAAATTTACCGACGCGGGGGAGATCCGCGTGACGCTGCGCCAGCTCCACCGGGAGGGAGGCAGTGTGGATCTGATGTTTCAGGTAATGGATACGGGAATCGGGATGGAATCGGAGACGATACGCAGAATTTTCCGGCCCTTTGAGCAGGCGGATGACCGCATTCGCGGCGCCTTCGGCGGCACGGGACTGGGGATGACCATCACAGACCGGATTGTGCGTCTGATGGGCGGCGAGATTACCGTGGAGAGCGCTCCGGGAAAGGGGTCGGCGTTTTCCGTGTATCTGAATCTGCTGGAAGCTCCGGAGGAAAGACGGAGGATGGCTGTCCGGGAAAAATTTTCTTTTGCGGGAAAACGAGTCCTTCTGGCGGAGGATAACCGGATCAATGGTGAGGTAGCGGTTTCGCTTTTGAAGGAACTGGGGGCGAGGGCGGACTGGGCAAAGGATGGCGAGGAAGCCCTGAACATGTTTCGGGAAAGCCGCCCCTTTTTCTATGATGTGGTTCTGCTGGATGTACGGATGCCCCGCATGGGAGGCCGGGAGACAGCCAGAGCGATCCGCGGCCTTGAGCGGGAGGATGGGAAGAGGACGCTGCTTTTCGCTCTGTCGGCGGATGCGTTCCCGGAGGATAAAAAGCTGTCTCTGGAGAGCGGAATGGACGGCCATTTTGCGAAACCGGTGGACTTTGAACAAGTGCAGGCGGAAATCGGAAAACTTCTGGCGGAGCGGGAAAAGAGGCATGAGGAGTGTTTTTCGGCATAGAATGATATCATGAGCGAAAAGGTGGAAAATATGTTGAATCTGTCCCTGGAGGTATCCGGAGAGACCCGGGAACGGTCCCTGTCCCTGAACACAGGATTTGACGGGGAAAAGCAGACCTGGGAGATTATTGTGCGTTTCTTCGGGGAACGGGAGCGGCTGCTGGAAACGTTTCCGGACAGTCCTATTGTCTTTCTCCAGGAAGGGTATCTGATTATGGAAGTGACCAGAGAGGAATTGGAACGGCTGACCGCTATGCCCCAGGTTATCTATGTGGAAATGCCAAAGGCCATGCACTATCAGCTGGACAACGGCAGGAGAGTATCCTGTATCACACCCTTGCAGAGAGAGGGGGAGACAGAACCCGGGGATTTTTTTGACGCGGATCATGCCGGAGGCTCCGGGGATGGAGCGGCGACAGACGGAGCCCGGGAGAATTTGACCGGCCGGGGAGTGCTTGTGGCGATACTGGATTCCGGCATCGACTACAGCCATCCGGATTTTCGGGACGGGGAGGGAAATACGCGGATTGCCTGGCTCTGGGATCAGACGCTCACTGCCAGGCAGGAGGAGGGGGAGCGGCCGCCGGAGGGATTTTTCTACGGTGTGGAATTTGACGGAGAAACCATTAACCGGGCTCTTGAGGCTCCCACTTCCCGCGAGAGGGACGTCATCTGCCCCAGCCGCGATATTTCCGGGCACGGCACCCATGTGGCGGGCATCGCGGCGGGGAACGGCCGGGCGTCGGAGGGAAGATACCGGGGCGTCGCCTACGGAAGCAGGCTTCTGGTGGTTAAGCTGGGAAATTCCGGGGATCGGGGATTTCCCAGGACGACCCAGCTCATGACAGGGATAACCTATTGCCTGCGAAAAGCCAGACAGATGGGAATGCCGGTGGCTATGAATATCAGTATCGGCAATCATTACGGCTCCCATGCGGGGGACTCCCTGCTGGAGACCTACATCGATGAGGTATGTAATCAGTGGAAGTGCAATATCGTTATCGGTACGGGAAACGAGGGGGCTTCCGCCACTCACACCTCAGGGGATTTTCGCGTCAATCAGCAGGCGGAGCTGGCGGTGGGCGCCTATGAGACCGGGGTAAATGTTCAGCTCTGGAAGCGTTATCTGGATCATGTGGAGATCGCTTTGGAGACTTCCGGCGGGGAGACGCTGGGACGAATGACAGAGGCGGGGACTTATCGGTTTACCTGGGGAAGTACGGACATCTATGTTTATTTCGGGCTGCCGAGCCCTTATAGTATTTACCAGGAGATTTTCTTTGATTTTATTCCCCGTCGGACTTACCTGGAGGAGGGAGTTCTCTATTTTCGCTTTAACCCCAGACGGTTGATATCCGGTATCTATGATCTGTGGCTTCCGGCCGGGGGGACCCAGAACCGCCAGACGGGATTCGCTTATCCGACTCCGGAGACCACGCTGACCATTCCCTCCGCGGCTTCCGGAGCTATCAGCGTCGGCGCTTATGACAGTCGAAGCCGGGAGTATGCCCCCTTTTCCGGCAGAGGATTCACCTGGGAAAGACGACAGGTCAAACCGGATCTTGTGGCTCCGGGAGTAGATATTACTTCCTGCGCGCCCGGCGGCGGCTACGCAGTGCGCAGCGGAACTTCCATGGCGTCTCCGTTTGTGACCGGCAGCGCCGCGCTCCTGATGGAGTGGGGAATTGTCCGGGGAAACGATCCCTATCTTTACGGGCAGAAGATGAAAGCCTATCTGCTGGGAGGGACGAAAAATCTGACGGCGGCAGGACTGGCGGGCGGGGAGGCGCTGCCTTCGGAAAAGATCGGTTGGGGAGCGCTCTGCGCCGATGCTGCTCTGCCCTGACAAGCGTCGGTGTACAAAGGGACGTGTGCCTTCATCGGGAGAGCCGGTATTCCTCCTTAAAATTTCGCGGAACGTATTGAAGAATAAAACAGAAATGCTATAATGTCCCTTGTACACTGACGAAAGCCAAAAGGCGCGAAACACGAGGGAAAGAGATATGAAAATTATTATTGCCGGAGACGGCAAAGTGGGTTCCACGCTGACCAGAGAGCTGGCGGCGGAGGGTTACGATGTGACCATTATTGACGCTAATTCGCGGGTGCTGGAAGCCACGGAGGAAAGGTACGACGTGCTGGCCATCCAGGGGAATTGCGCTTCTATGGATGTGCTGGATCAGGCGGGCGTGCGGGAGGCGGATCTTCTGATTGTTGCCACCAGCGCGGACGAGATCAATCTGCTCTGTTCGCTGACGGCCCACTGCATGAACAAAGATATACATACGATCGCTCGCATCCGCAACCCGGAGTACACGAACCAGCTGGTAAGGATGCGGGATGCTTTTGCGCTGTCCATGACGGTCAACCCGGAACTTCAGGCGGCGGTGGAAATTGAACGGCTGATCAAATATCCGGGATTCCTGAAACGCGATACTTTCGCGAAGGGAAGAGTGGAGATTGTGGAACTGCGGGTAATCAAAGAAAGCCCTCTCTGCGATCTGTGCCTCAATGATCTGGAGCAGGTAGTCAAATGTCAGGTGCTGGTGTGTACCGTTCTGCGCAGGGGGGAGGCTGTGGCTCCCGACGGAAACTTTGTGCTTCGTGAGGGGGACCGGATCTTTGTGACAGCACCTTCGGAAAATCTGACGATTCTTTTGAAAAACCTGGGCATTATTACCCATAAGGCGCGGCGGATCATGATCTGCGGCGGGGGAAGGATCAGTTATTACCTTGCGAAAAGGCTGGAAAAGAGCGGCATCGACGTGCGGATCATAGAGCAGAATCCGGACCGCTGTCTGGAACTCGCCGCGGTTTTGCCGGACACCTGCATTATCCAGGGAGACGCCAGCGATGAGAGGGTTTTGAACAATGAGGGAATCGAGGACTGCGATGTGCTGGTTACGCTGACCGGCCTGGATGAGATCAATATGATTGTTTCCCTCTACGGGAACAGCTGCGGCGTTCCGCAGATTATTACCAAGCTGGGAAGAGTGGAGAGCGGCCGCCTGCTGGAGCAGGTTTCCCTGGGCAGCGTGATCAGTCCTAAAGAGCTGTGCTGCGACAGCATCATTCGCTATGTGCGGGCCATGAAAAATCAGACCGGAGCCGCAGTGGCGGTTCACGCTATCGCCGACGGTCAGGCGGAGGCGCTGGAGTTTCGGGTGGACAGGCAGAC
>CASECT010000081.1 GCA_949286525.1 uncultured Eubacteriales bacterium
TTGTCCATAACTACTACCCCTTTCTCTATGTAGAATTATGATTTGGTAAAGGTCACTTTCCAGTCAGGGCCAAATCCGACATGATATTTATCCCGAAAACTGCCCTGGCTTACAGCCAGTGATACCTTCATCAATTCGTTATTGTAAATGATTGGTTCAGATACGTCAACACATCCAAAGGTTTTTTCAAACAAAATGTCCCGCTCCAGAACGGTCTCATCCCCATGGCACACTTTGGTATGAAGCGTGTCTCCGTAAGCAAAGCCCGCCTGCCCAAACTCCTCCAGGGTAATATCTGTCCACATGTTTCCAAAATTCGGGTCGTCAATCTCGAAAATCCCTTCCACTTTCCCCTGCGCAATCTTCGGCTGGGTAATCGGATGTTCCACGATCTCCTCCACCGGATAGGCCGGGCCCACGCCCTCAAAATCAATGATACCGGAGGCCAGCCGGGCAGCCGTATAGCCGAACAGGTCTCTCCCGTGGAAAACGCTGGTACCCCTGGTACTTTTCAGCCGGTTGACGCTCTCGTCGATCTCCCGCACTTCTGCAATCCCGATAAATTTTTTCACATGGGTCAGGCTTCCGTTATCTGGGCTTACCACGTAATATCCATCCACTGTTCTGGCCACGCAGGCTCTTCGCTGGGTACCCACACCCGGATCCACTACCGATACATAGATCGTCCCCTTCGGCCAGAACTGCAGGCTCTGATACAGCCGATAGCTGGCGCTCCAGGTATCATACTGCGGCAGCTCATGCGTTCCATCCATGATCTCCAGCTCTCTGTCCACTGTCTTTACCACACCGTACATAGAGCTTACCGCTCCTTCCAGATAAGTAAAATCCGTCTGGAAAACTAAAATCGGTTTTTCTGTGTTCTTCATATTCATTTCCTTCCTTTCCATTATCTAATGTTCCTTTAAGCTCGTCTTCGCGCTACATCCCGTACACAAAAGGATTCCAGAATCTTCCATGATTGTGAAGCTGGCAGAACAGTATAATCCCCACAAAAACCGCCACGCAGAAAGCAATCGTGACATAATCTCCCTTTGTAAATTTCTTTCTGGAATACCAGGTTCGTTTTTTGTGTTTGCCGAATCCCCGAAGATCCATGGCGTTGGTAATGACTTCGATCCTGGTAAGCGTGGAAAAAATCAGAGGAATGCAGATATTTACCACATTCTTGATCCGTGTCCCCACCTTCTCTTTCTTTGACAGATCCAGTCCCCGGCTCTGCTGCGCCAGGGCAATGTCATTGTAATCCCTTACCATATCCGGGAAATAGCGCAGTGTCAGAGACACCGCGTAAGCCGCCTTATAGTTGATCTTCATCCCGTTTAGGGACGCCGCGAACTCGCTGGGATTGGTAGTCAGCAAAAAAAGCATTCCCAGGGGCACCACGGAAGCGTATTTGACGGTCTTGGTCAGCTGATACAGCAGCTGTTCCCAGGTAACCACATAGTTTCCCGCTATCGTAAAAATTTCATGTTTTGTCCCGTAGAGTTCCACCGCATACTGCGGGCTGAACACAAAGGTTAAAATAAAGTTCAGCACCAGGAAAACGATCACATAGTACATCATAATCCGAATCTGGGAAAACTTAATCTCCGCCTTATGAAGCACCGCGAAGGAAAAGATCATGATGATGATTCCGATGCGGATATCGTAGGCGTACATAGAGCCGAAGGTCAGAAACAGAAATCCCAAAAGTTTCGTCACTCCCGACAGATTGTAGACGAAATTATCCCGTTCCACATAGTCAAACAGCTTGCTCTTCATCATCTCCGGCACACCTCCCTCTCGTAATCGATAAAGTGCTGCACCAGTCCCTGGGGATCCTCCAGTCCCAGTTTCAGGCCGAATTCGTAAAGGCTGGTCAGCTTCAGGCTGGCTGCATTGGCGATCTTTTCATTCGTCAGGATTTCTACCGCCGTGCTGTCTCCGATCTTTTTCCCCTCGTTGATCACGATGGCATGGGGCGTATACTCCAGCATCAAATGCATGTCATGGGTTATCAGAATGATCGTGACGCCCTGACGGTTCAGCTCCTTCAGAAATTCCATGATCTCGGTATAGTGCCGATAATCCTGCCCGGCGGTTGGCTCATCCAGAATCAGTACCTTCGGATTCATAACCAGCATGGACGCTATCGTCACTCTTTTTTTCTGCCCGAAACTTAAAGCCGATACCGGCCACTTGCGGAAGGGATACAGGCCGCAGATCTTGAGGGCGTGTTCCACCCGCTCCCTTATCTCCTCCTCCGGGAGTTCTCCCCGGATACGCAGACCCAGAGCCACCTCATCGAAGATCATAGGCTTACAGATCATCTGATTGGGGTTCTGCATCACATAGCTTATGTACTGGGATCTCTCCTTGATCGTCTGACCTTTCAGAGATTTCCCCTCAAAGAGAATATCTCCCCCATCCTCCGTCACAAAGCCGCAGATTACCTTTGCCAGCGTGCTTTTGCCGGCGCCATTGGTTCCCACGACGCTTACCATCTCGCCGGACTTGATGGAAAAGCTCACGTCCTGAAGAATCTTTCTGCTCTTCGTGTACTGAAAACTCAGGTGGTCCGCCTTGAGGATCTCCTCCCCTGCCGGCTCCTGAGCAGGCACCGGTTTTTCACACCAGGCCTGAATCTTCTGACGGATTTCATCGTCGATGACCAGCGTCTGAAGCTGTCCGGCCCGCATCTGCGGCGTGATGGAAATGCCTGCATACTTCATGGCCGTCACGTAAAGCGGCTCACGAATTCCAAGTTCAGACAGCTGCTGCGTCGCCATCAGCTCATCCGGCGTCATATCCGCCGCGATTCGCCCCTCTGCCACCACCACAATCCGGTCCACATGACGATAAAGCACATCCTCAAGACGATGCTCTATAATAACTACCGTTTTCTGGGCCTGTTTCTGGATACGGTCAATCAGATCAATCGCTGTCTTTCCCGTAGCCGGATCCAGATTGGCAAGGGGCTCGTCAAAGAGCAGCACATCTACGTCATCCACCATAACGCCGGCAAAGGCAACTCTCTGTTTCTGTCCGCCGGACAGTTCAAAGGGGGAGGACTTCAACAGTTTTCCCATGTCCACCATGTCCGCCACTCTCTGCACGGTGTCCTTCATCTTTTTGTCTTCCACACAGTCATTCTCCAGTGAGAAAGCGATATCCTCCCCCACCGTCAGGCCAATGAACTGCCCGTCGGAATCCTGGAGTACCGTACCGACTTTTTTGGACAGCTCAAACAGATTCCCCTTCCGGGTCTCCAGGCCGGCGACCTTTACGCTCCCCTTCATCTCGCCCCGGTAAGAAAAAGGAATCAACCCGTTGATACAGTGCCCCAGCGTGCTTTTCCCACTTCCGGAGGGGCCCACCAGAAGGACCTTCTCCCCTTCATAAATCGTCAGATTAATGTCGTGCAGCGTAGGTTCCGCCTGACTGAAGTACTGAAAGGAAAAATTTTCAAATGTAATTACCGGTTTTTTCTCCATAGCTCTCCTTCCTCTCTCCAATTCCGGCGTCACTCATAAATAATGCGCGGCGCCCTGCGGATCGTGATTCTCCAATTGGTTCCGGTGCCGATGCTGTAGGCCCTGGCGAAACTACCCTGGTTGATGGCCACGGCAATATTGTCCAGGCTGTTGATATATACCAACGCCTCTCCCACGGAAACTTTCGCGAAACTTTCCGCAAAGACAAGAATATTCTTATAGAGAATCCGCGTCTCATTTTCTATGATAATTTCCACACGGCTGCCGTACTCCACACCCAGCTTCTGGAAAGTCTCACGGCTGATATTGGTCCAGAGACTTCCAAACCTCACATCCAGCACGTCAATGGTTCCGCAGACCTTTTCGCCATCATAAACCGCGTCCACTGTGGGCAATTCTATGACGCTGTCAGCGTCTACTTCCGGTCCCACACCGGCAAAATCGATGACACCGGAAGCCAGCCTGGCTCCTGTGTAGACATACACATCCCGCCCGTGGAAGGTATAGCTCTCCCCGGAGTTTGGCAGACGGTTAACGCTCTCGTCGATAATGCGCGCCGCCCGGATTCCGATCATCTTCTTCACATGGGTCAAAGTTCCGTTGTCCGGCGTGATAATATATTGTCCCGTAACCGTCTCCACCGCAATGCTTCTTCTGGTAGAACCCACACCGGGATCCACCACGCTGACAAAGACGGTTCCCTTAGGCCAGTATGCCACAGTCTGAATCAGACGGTAAGATGCCTCCCAGATATCGTACTGGGGAATCTCGTGGGTCAGATCCGCCACCATCAGATCCTCGCTGACACTGTAAGCCACTCCGTACATAGCGCTTACCGCACCGTCTCCCAATCCGAAGTCCGTCTGTAATACAAGTGCTTTTTTCATTTTATTTCTCCTTTCTCTTCCACAGATTTTGTCTCCACAGGTTTTATCTGTATCCCACTTTCCTGTTCTTCCCTTCCCGGAAGCAGTTCCAGGGCAAACAGGTAAGGCAGCAGGTAAAACATTGGCATCACATATCTGGAATTGCCGTTATCCGGCGATACAAGACAGACCGCAATCGTCAGAAACGGAATTGCCAAAAGCGCCAGGTCCCTTTTCCTCCCTCTCCACAGGTTGTAGAGCAGGAAAAATACCATAATCCAGGGCAGCATACCCAGCGATGTGAACATATTGAGCAGCGGCGTCTTCTGCGTCGCCAGCACTGCCTGATGGATCACATAGCGGGCTGTCTCATAGCGCTTCGGATGTTCCACATACAGATGCTCATAAACTCCCTCTTCATCTTCCTCCTGAAGGAACTCATCAAATTGATAATACTCCAGATCCGACTGCTTGTTGATATCGTAATACTGGTAGGTATTGTTCAGGAAAGACTCCACATATACATCCGGATGCTTACAGAACATACCAAACCACACTTTAAAATACTCTGCCAGTTCCTCCGCTGTGGCATCCTGGCGAAACTCCCGTTTGACCGGATCACAGAGCTGCGGATTGTAAAGCTCCTCCAGTTCATCATAGGGGAGAACGGCGTCAATAGCCTCCTTTTCCTCCTCTGTGACCTCGTCGCCGTACTCGCACACATAGCGGGCCGTCTGCTGAAAAAAAACCGAAAGCGCCTCCTGTTTTCCCCCCGGCGCCACATTGCAGGCGGGAAGCACCATCTGCAGAAATACTCCCTGGTAGAGGAGCACCGGCACAAAAACCATGGCGGCCACTCGCAGCAGGTACCTGCGATATACGATCAGCATTCCGACACCCGCCACCAGCAGAATATGCATCGCAAACACCTTCGTAAAAATCATCAGGAGGGCAACCGTGCCGAAAGCCAGATCAAATTTCAGAGAGCTCAGCACCTTTCCCCCGGTCCGCGCCATCTCATACAACATCAGAATACAGATCAGGCAAAATGCCGAATATATGGTATCTTTTACCATGCAGACGGCATACAGCGGAAAGATGGGCAAAAACATCAGCAAGAGGGTAATCGCCCGCACGCGTTTCTCCCTCACGCCCACTCTGCGCAGATACTGCAGACATCCGGAAAAGACTGACGCCTGAAACAGCATATGAAGTACCGTGTAAACCGCGATACCGATTCGGATGTCCCCCAACGCCAGCCCCAGATCAAAGAAAGCGCCGAAGAGCAGCGTCAACAGATAGGGGTGATGGTTCGTCATATAAGTAAATCCCTGTTCCATAGGAGACATCGTCTGGATGTAGCTGGGGATCTCGTAATACTCCATCATCTGAATGACAGTATCTTCGTTTCCTGTCCCCGGATAAAAAATAAGCAGGTAGGGCAGCCAACAACAAAAAAGAAGCAGTACCGTCACAAAAAATGTCCTTGGGGAAGGCACAGCCCGCTCCATTTTATCCTGCTCCAGAATCTGGCCGGCAAACTCTTTGATTACCGCCGTGAGATAATAAAAGAGAATCACATAGGCCGTCCCTCTCAAAAATGCCCGAAAGACATTGGCCGGAGTATCAAAGAGCAGATCCCAGCTGTCCGCACTCTTATAACTCAAAGCGACGAGCTGCGCCATGGCGAAAATGATTCCGAATACCAGCGCCGAAATTTTTTCTTTTTTTGTACGGCTGCATCTGCCGGCCACATATACAACCACTCCCACGGCGAAAGCTGTCAGCCCCGTCCGCAGCCGGTCAGCGGACAGAGAATAGTATATCGTCCGCACAAAAACCATCGCCTCATTCTTCCACAGGATTCCCGGACTGTTATCGCCGGTAATCTCCGACGTGAGAGAGCAGAACAGCCCCAGGCTGCACACAATCCCCAGAAAAATCGCAAACAGGCAAGCCCTCTTGTCCAGCCTCTCAACAACGCCTTTCATAATATCCACTGTTCCCTTTCTCTGCCTCGGTTTTTCGCATATGTGCCCTTATCTTATCGCAAAATTACCGAAACGTAAAGTGGTATTAGACATCGGGCGCTATTTACCCCCGATATCTATGTCCTCCAGAACGCTGTCCGTGTCCAGATTCGTACCTCCGCGCCTGTAATAACCGCAAATCCGGCTTCCGCGCCGACGCTTCGCGCCGTCTCCTTTTCCCGGAAATCGATTTCCCCCCGATCCAGAAGAACCGCAAGCGGCATATGCCCCTTTTCCACTCCTATACGCCCCTCCTTTGAAGGCAGTTCCAGCATTCGTGCCTTACCCTCAAAAAAAATTTCATCCGGCGTCATAATTTTCAGAAAAAAATATTCATCCATCGCTTTTCCTCATTTTACCCGGGCAGTCACTTCCTCGATGGTCCCCGCGTTGTAAAACAGACTCTCAGGAATATGGTCATATTTCCCATCCAATATGCCCGCAAACCCTTTTACAGTCTCGGATACAGGTACATAACGTCCTTCCATGCCGGTAAACTGTGCCGCCGAAAAAAAAGGCTGGGAAAAGAACCGCTGAATCTTTCTGGCCCGGCCGACCGTGAGCTTATCCTCCTCGGACAACTCGTCCATACCGAGAATCGCGATAATATCCTGCAGTTCCCGATATCTCTCAAGAATCTCCTGAACGCCCCTGGCCGTCCGGAAATGTTCTTTTCCCACGATCCGTTCTGTCAACATTCGAGAAGAGACATTCAACG
Organism: uncultured Eubacteriales bacterium; assembly: GCA_949286525.1. Lineage (GTDB taxonomy): Bacteria > Bacillota > Clostridia > Lachnospirales > Lachnospiraceae > Pullilachnospira_A. The sequence goes on from CASECT010000081.1 coordinate 7,109, forward strand.
GATCCACCGCAGGGTAGATGCCAAGTTCCGCGATTGCGCGTTCCAGCACCGTGGTAGCATCCAGATGCGCGAAAGTTGTGGCCGGAGCGGGATCAGTCAGATCATCCGCCGGGACATAAACCGCCTGTACCGAAGTGATAGAACCTGCTCTGGTAGATGTAATGCGTTCCTGAAGGGCCCCCATCTCCGTCTGAAGCGTCGGCTGATACCCCACCGCTGACGGCATACGGCCCAAAAGCGCCGAAACCTCCGCCCCCGCCTGGATAAAGCGAAAAATATTGTCAATGAACAACAGCACATCCGACTGCTCCGTGTCCCGGAAATATTCCGCCATGGTTAATCCGGTAAAGGCGGCCCTCATCCGCGCCCCCGGCGGCTCATTCATCTGACCGAATACCATACAGGTCTTCTCCAGCACACCGGAGGTCTTCATCTCATAGTAGAGATCATTGCCCTCCCGGGTACGCTCCCCCACGCCGGTAAACACGGAGCAGCCGCCATGCCGGGTGGCAATATTGTGAATCAGTTCCTGGATCAGTACGGTCTTTCCCACACCGGCGCCTCCGAAAAGGCCGATTTTCCCTCCTTTCTGATAGGGGCACAACAGATCCACCACCTTGATACCGGTCTCAAGAATGTCCGTTGTCGGAGCCTGTTCGGCAAAGGAAGGCGGCTTTCTGTGAATCGGAAGCCGGGGCACCCCCTCCGGCATCTTACCTTCATCCACAGGTTCTCCCAGCACGTTAAAAATTCTCCCCAGCGTCTGCCGTCCCACAGGGACTTCGATGGGTCCGCCCATTGCCGCAGCTTTCATTCCCCTGCGTAACCCCTCGGTCGCCCCAAGGGCTATGCACCGTACCGTATCATCTCCCAGTTGCTGGGCTGCCTCCGCTGTCAGATTTTCTCCGCTGTCTCTCCGAATGCGGACAGCGTCTCCGATCTCCGGAAGCGCCCCTTCAGGAAATCGGATATCCAGCACCGCCCCGATAATTCTGATGATCTCTCCTGCGGATTTTTTTTCCATCTCGCTACCGCTCCCTTCTCAACTCAAAGATCTCCGGAGACTATCTCCGCCAGTTCTCTGGTAATAGCTCCCTGTCTGGCCCGGTGAAATTGCAGCGTCAGCGCGTCGACCATATCCTTGGCATTTCGCTCTGCCGCATCCATTGCCTCCATCCGGGCCCTGTTTTCCGCAGCTTGTCCCATGAGCAGCCCCCCGTAAATCATCTGGCACAGATATGCAGGGATAATATACTCAAGCGCCTCCTCAAAGGAAGGCTCAAAATTCATAGGCGTCATCTGTTTTGACACATCCTCCGGTTCTTCCGGCGGAAGCAGCCGCATGCTCCCCGGCTCCAACTCCATTCCCCTGCCCGGACGGGTAAAGAACAGATGGATTTCCCCAATCTCTCCCGCCTTATAAGCCTTCAGAAGTTCCGCCGACAAACGTTCCGCCATCTTTGGCAGGGGCAGCCCCTTTGTCCACGCTCCGAAAATCTCAAATCCCCTGCGCTCCAGCAGCCCGGCTCCCTTCTTCCCTACCGCCCAGATTCTGCTGCCGCCGGGATTCCATCCCTTTTCTTTCAAAAGCCTGATCAAAGCTGTAGTATAGCCTCCCGCCAACCCCCGGTCCGATGTGACGAAAACGGCTCCCCTGACCGGGACATCCATGCCACGCAGGTACGGATGTGTCGTCTCCGCGCCTTTTGCAAGATCCGCCATCGTCCTGCGCATCAGCGCGAAGGAGCGTTCCGCGCGCTCAGCTCTCTCTCTGGTCTGCTGAAACCGGACGGTGGAGATCAGCCCCATGGCTTTTGCCATCTGACGAATGGCCTCAATCCCCTTTTTTCTCCTTGTCATCTCCCGCATGGAAATCACAATTCCTCCTCCTCTCTCTCCCGGCCGCGACCACCGATAAAAGCTTTCCTGCATTCCTCCACGGCCTCTTCCAGTTCTTTTTCCGCTCTCTCCGAAAGTTCTCCGGTTCTTCTGATTTCCTCCGGTATTTCCGGACAGCGGCGATCCACAAATGCAAAAAGATTTTTCTGAAAATCGGCGATCTCTCCCACCGGAAGCTCCCGCAGCAATCCTCTGACTACCGCATAGAGTATCAGCACCTGATATTCTACCGGGATCGGTGTGTACTGAGGCTGTTTCAGCACTTCCAGAATGCGCTCTCCCCTGGCCAGCTCTCCGGCGGTATCTTCATCCATCTCTGATCCGAACCGGGCAAAAGCGGCCAGTTCCCGGTATCGGGCAAGCTCCGTGCGGATGGGCGCAGCAACTTTCTTCATCGCTCCAATCTGAGCGGCGCCGCCGACTCTGGAAACCGACAGCCCCGCATGCACCGCGGGACGGATGCCGGCATGAAAAGCCTCCGTCTCCAGATAAATCTGTCCGTCCGTGATCGAAATCACATTGGTAGGAATATATGCGGACACATCCCCGGATTGCGTCTCGATGACCGGCAGCGCTGTCAGGGAACCGCCTCCCAGCTCTTCCTTCAGACGGGCCGCTCTCTCCAGCAAGCGGGAATGAAGATAAAACACATCTCCAGGATAGGCCTCTCTTCCGGGCGGCCGCCGCAGCAACAGAGAGATCGTCCGATATGCGGCCGCATGCCTGCTGAGATCGTCATACACAACCAGCGCGTCGCCGCCCTGCTCCATCCACTCCTCTCCCATGGCGCATCCGGTAAAAGGCGCCAGATACTGTAAGGGAGCCGGGTCCCCGGCGGCGGCTACCACCACCGTCGTATACGCCATAGCTCCAAACTCCTCCAGTGTCCGGACGAGCTGCGCCACCGTGGATGCCTTCTGGCCGATAGCCACATAGACGCACTTTACCCCCTGTCCCCTCTGATTCAGAATAGTATCCAGCGCAATCGCTGTCTTTCCGGTCTGTCGGTCGCCGATAATCAGTTCCCGCTGTCCTCTGCCGATGGGCACCATGGCATCAATCGCTTTGATCCCTGTCTGCAGCGGGGTATCCACGGATTTTCTGTCCATGACCCCATGGGCTTCCCGCTCCGCCGGTCTTCGTCGTGTCTGCAGCGGTCCTTTTTTGTCCACCGGATCTCCGAGGGCGTTTACTACTCTGCCCAGAAGGACGTCTCCCACAGGCACCTCCACGCCATGCCCGGTACACTTTACCACATCTCCCTCATTGACCCGTCTCTGATCCCCCAACAGCATTGCCGCCACGGTATCCTCCTCCAGATTGAGGGCCATGCCGTACACACCTCCGGAAAATTCCAGAAGCTCCCCCAGCATACACTCCTTCAGCCCATAGATACGGGCAATTCCGTCCGCTGTCTGCAGAACCCTTCCCGTATGACGGATCTTAGGTGTCTCCTCATACTGCCGGATCCTCTCTTTGATTACCGCACTGATTTCTTCCGGATGCAATTTCACAATGACTCTTTCCCTGCCTTTCCGTCCAATGTCAGAAGATCCTCCTCCATCCTGCGAAGTTTTGTCCTCACGCTGCCGTCCAGCACCTGATCGCCAATGCACACTGTCATTCCTCCGATCAGCTTCGTATCTGTAGAATATCGGACATTTTCCGGCGGGATGCCGGTGATTTTTTTCAGATATCGTTCGATCCGCCGTCTCTGTCTCTTCTCCAGTTTACAGGGTACCGTGACGGTAACCTGCGCTGTCCCCAACGCCTGATCCGCTTTTTCGGCAAAGCGCCGGAGCATCTCCTTCATATGGCGAAAGGCTCCCCATTCCACCGCCAGTGTCATCCATTCCAAAATTTCCGGGCTGACCCTCCCCCCGAAGATATCCCGCAGGAGTTTTACGCGAAGTTCTCTTGAGGGCCAGGGTCCGGAAACCAGCGCCATAAACGCTTCTTCGCCTTCAAGAATCTCCGCGATCGCCCGAGCTTCCTCCCGCCATTCTGTCAGTCGCTTTTTCTCCCGGGCCAATGAAAAGAGGGCATCCCCGAAAGTCTGCCATATTACCGTCTCCATCTCCCCGCCTCCATCTCCCGCAGAGTCTCATCCAAAAGTTTCTCTTCTATCGCCTCGTCCATCCGGACCGTTACCGCCTTTGCCGCCATGGCCGCTGCTATGGAAATCATTTCTCTTCGCATCTGTTCCGCGGCCTGCTCCCTCTCAAGACGAATACTTTCCCGGGCTTGCGCTATCTTCTCCGCGGCCTGTTCCTCAGCCTGACGCAAAACCTCTTCCCGCCGACATTCCGCCTCTATCTCTGCCTCCCGCAGAATCGTTTCAGCCTCCACGGCGGCTTCCCGCAGCCGCCGCCGATATTTTTCCCGCTGCTTCTGCGCTTCCGCGCGCTGTTCTTTTGCCGCGGACAGTTCCCCTTCGATCCGCTTATGCCTGTCCGCAAGAAGAGCCCGTATAGGATCAAAGAGCAGATAGGACAACGCGAAAAAGAGCGTGCCCACCGCCAGCGCCATCAACAGCGTATCGTGAAGAAGCTGTATGTCCAGATCAAACAGTCGCGTCATGGCTGTCACCATCCTTTCCTACCCTAACGGCCGCACAAACAACAGCAGCATCGCGATCAGCAAACCGTAAAGGCCTGTGGTCTCCGCCACCGCCTGTCCCAGAAGCATGGTAGACATGATTTTCCCCTGGGCTCCCGGATTCCGTCCCACTGCCGCAGCCGCATGTCCGGCGGCAATGCCCTGTCCGATTCCCGGGCCGACTCCCGCGATGACCGCCAGCCCCGCGCCAATGGCGGAACAGGCCAAAATCAGATCTTGTCCTGAAATGTTCATAATTTTCCCTCCTGAAATATTATTCCTGTCCGTCCGTTTGCTCACCGGCACTGTCGTAGGAACGGGCAATATAGGTCATGGTCAGCATGCAGAATACGTAGGTCTGTATTGCCCCGGAAAACAGATCAAAGTATGCATGAAGAGCTGCCGGCCATACATAGGCGATTTTTGAGAGAAGCCCATAGACCAGCGCCAGCATGACGGTCCCGGAAAGTACATTGGCAAACAGCCTTAAAGAAAGGGACACCGGTATTGCCAGTTCGCTGATCAGATTGACCGGAACCCACAAAGGCAGCCAGGACGGCAGCGGCGAACAGAGCTCCCTCCAGATCTGTCCCGACCTCTGATGCCGGAATTTCACACTCCATATCAGCGTAAAGGTAATCAGCGCCAGCGCCAGGGTAGTACCGTAGTCCGCCGTGGGCGGCCGCAGTCCGAAGAGACCGGACACATTGGAAAACAGAAGAAACAAGAACACGGTGCCGATATAGTTCTCGAAAGCCGGCGCATGCGTTCCCATAGCCTTCTCCGTCATATCATCGAGCTTTTCCACCAGAAGCTCCAACATATTTACCAAACCTGTCGGCGCCTCCCCGGCCGAAAGTTTTCCGGCAGCCCTCCTGATTTTCCAGCGGGCGGCCAGCGCAAACCCCAGAAGCGCCAGCAGCACAATCACAATGCAAACATGCGACGTGGTAATCCAGACTGTCTCCCCGAAAAATTGGTAGGAATACAGCCCATGGATCATGAAATCCGGTTCTGTCATTCCCCTTTGCCCCCTTTCTCTCTCTTATCCGCATGCAATACTCCGTGGTACAGTTTGCGCAGCATCGGCTGGAGATATGCACTCACTTTCAATCCCATGACGCCGAAAAAGGCCAATATCGGATTTCCCAGATCAGAAAACACAAGGAGCGCAAACACGCCAATGACCACCAGATAGCGCGGGAGCATCCCCGGACAAATTCTTCCTTTGCTTTTTTTGTCTTCACTGCCGGTCTCCCCTCCCAAAAAATGTTTCAGCATAACCGCCATATGAATTCCCATATAGACGGCACAGGCGATACCGACCCACAGCCCCACTGCGTCATAGAGGCGGCGCCTCCCCAAAACTGCAGCCGAAATCTGCAGCAGCCCCCCATACAGAAGTATTCCCGACACCAGCCCCGGCAGCGCGTCGTTTATTTGTCTTAATCTCCTCATTTTCTTCTCCCGCAGACATTTTGTTTCTTATTTCACGGAGGCAGCCGTTCCTGTGAAATAAAAAACGGCAGCAGGCAATCCCATTATCGCCTGCCGCCGCCCTGATCATATCGGGTAAACAGCACCTTCTATAATTTTATGGTTACCTCTCTGCCAGTATGCTCATATTTGCGGAATTTTACTCCCGCAGCCTTGAGCATCCTCTTGGATGCTATGACAGAAGGCGTATTGTCGTATTTGTCGCACTCATAAATGACCGTTTTTATTCCGCTCTGTATAATGGCTTTGGCGCATTCATTACAGGGGAACAGGGACACATAGAGCTTCGATCCCTCCAGGCTTCCGCCCCGGTAGTTGAGAATCGCGTTCAGTTCACTGTGGGTCGTATAAAAATATTTATTCTCCAGGGGATCTCCCTCCCGTTTCCAGGGAAACTCGTCATCGGAACACCCCCACGGAAATCCGTTGTAACCCATAGAAAGAATCTTGTTATCCTCACTGACAATGCAGGCCCCTACCTGCGTGTGCGGATCCTTGGAACGCATGGCGGAAAGGAATGCCACTCCCATGAAATATTCATCCCAGCTGATATAATCCAGACGCTTGTCACTCATTCCGCTCCTCCTCTCTCAGACGCTCCGGCAAGCGCTCGATGGCGTTTTTCAGAACTTCAAAACAGAGACCGTACACCTGCAGCGATCCTCCGTAAGGATCCACAATCTCCAGCTCGTCTCCCACATAGGCGGACAGCACCCTGGTATTCTCCTCGGTAGCCCTCTCGTAAGTCTCCAGAATTTTCTGCCGTTGATTGGCGCTCATGGTAAAAACCATCGTGCCGCTGTCGAAATCTGTTTCCTCCAGCTGACGGGATGAAAAATTATCCCATGTAATCCCGTTGCTGATCATAACCGCCTCCGCCTTCTGGTTCAGCGGTTCCGGAAATTGTACCAAAAGCCCCCTGGCCTCCACCGTAAGATCCGCCGCCGTCGGCAGAGAGCGCAGGATCCCGGCTGCCATTGCCGCCCGGCTTGTCCCGCTGTCCGAAGCAAAAATGATCTTTCTTATCTTTTCCATACCCTTCTCCTATACCTTTATCACCCGGTGCCCCGCCGCCTTCAACAGACGATTCATAATCGCCTGTCCCAGGTTTGGCGTCTCGAAGCTTTCCGAGTAAATCACGTCCACATCTGTATCGTCAAATCTGCGCAGAATATCAAAGAGATGGCGGGCGATCCCCTCCTCGTCCGAGCGTTCTCCCACAGGCAGTACCACCGACGCGAGATATGCCTCCTTCGTCTCCTCCGTGGCAATTACTCCGGCCTTCTTTCCCTGAAGTCCGGCTTCCCTGATTTGTTCATTGATATAATCAATAACCTTTTGTTCCTGTCCGTCCACAATGGTCAACGGCGCTCTGGGCGCGTAATGACGATACCGCATCCCCGGCGCCTTCGGGCGCGCATGGCTCTCTTCGCTCTGTATTCCCGGATCGACCCGCACGGCCCCCAGCACATCCTGTAGCATTTTCCCGGTAATATATCCCGGACGCAGAATCGTCGGAATTCCCTCTGTCAAATCCACAATCGTGGATTCCAGACCAATCCCTACCGGTCCGCCGTCCAGAATCATGTCGATTCGTCCGTCCAGATCCTGACGCACATGTTCCGCCCTGGTCGGACTCGGTCTGCCGGACACGTTCGCGCTGGGCGCTGCAATCATACGTCCGCTGGCTCTGATAAAATCGCGGGCAGCCGGATGACCGGGCATACGCACGGCAACCGTCTGAAGTCCCCCCGTCGTCTCCAATGGGATACGGTCGTTTTTCTCCACGATCATGGTAAGCGGCCCCGGCCAGAACGCCTCTGCCAGCCGCTCTGCCTCCGCCGGCAGATGAGATGCTATCTCTTTTAATTGGGAAAACTCCGCTATATGAACAATCAGCGGATTATCCGACGGACGGCCCTTGGCCTCGTAGATCTTCCTGGATGCCAGCGGATTCTCCGCGTCTCCCCCCAGCCCGTAAACGGTCTCCGTGGGAAACGCGACGAGCCCGCCCGCTCTTATGATGCGTCCCGCCTCCAGATAAATCTCTCTGTCCGAGGATTGATTGGTTAATCGATAATATTTTGTATCCATAGGCACATTATAGCACTTTTTCCCATTTTCACAACCAAAAGACTTTTCAGGAATCCTCCCGGCCGCGCTCTTCCAGAAAGTCACAGATACCGTGGAACATTGCTTCCGCCAGTTTTTCCTGATAGGAAGGATCCTGAAGTTTCTCCGCCTCCTGAGGATTACTCAGAAAACCGCATTCCACAATAACGGTCGGACTGACCGTGTTTTTCAAGATATAATAGCTGTCATTGGCCTTGGCTTCCCTGGTATTCTCCCTGTCCGCGTACTTTCTCAAATTCTCTTGAAGCGCCTCCGCCAGCGCTTTTCCCGGAACAGACTGACTGTAATAAAAAACCTGAGCGCCCTTCACATAGCTCTCCGAATAACTGTTCTGGTGAATACTGATGGTAATATCCGGTTCAATATCCTCGATGATCTCGCAGCGCTTCTTGAGATCCTCGGACTTTTTACTGGTAGAATCCGGGCTGTAGAGCCCCATATCCTTCTGCCGGATATAGTAAACATCCATCCCCTTCTCCTTCAGAAATTTGCCCAGACAAAGAGCAATGTTCAGATTGATATCCTTCTCCAGGCTGCCGTCCGCCGCCACTTTCCCGGGATCGTTTCCCCCGTGGCCGGCGTCAATCATCACTTTCATTCCCTCCACAGCCCGGCTGCTGCCTGCCTCCCTCACGCCATGAGTTGCGGCAAACAACGCTGTCAGAATCAGGCAGACCGCCATGATCAGTTCGATCTGTTTCCTCATTGCAGGATTCCCTCTCACACAGTGTTCCCTTTATTTATATGAGGAATCCCCTTTGTCTAGACGCTTTTACGGATTCAGATATTTTGCCGTCACGCTCCAGATGCTCTCATTGTCGAAGCCCAGCTTCCAGAACGCCCCTCCCGCCAGTTCATGTTCCGTGAGCACCTTAAGCTTTTCTTCTATGGACGCGGCATCCTCCTGCCAGATCTGATAGGTAACGCCATCCTGCGTATATTCTCCGTAATTCTGTCCCAGTTCTTCATCCCAGGTCATCGTCACACTGTGTTGTGCAATATAATCCGCTATAGCCGAAATACCCATAGCGCTGCTTTTAAGATCTGTTCCCTCATAATGCCATACTCGGGAATACAGCGGCATACCCATAATGATCTGCTCCTTTGGCACCTCTTTCAGCGTAGCTTTGACCGCGTCCTCCACGAAACCGATGGAAGCCACGGACCCCGCCTCATCGCCTCCTGAATAATGCTCATCGTAAGCCATGATAACCACATAATCCGCGAAATCTGCCTGTACATCCCGGTTATAAATCATGGACGAAGCCGACGGTGCGTAATTGTCCACCGAGAGGATCAGGTCATTGTTCTCACACTTGAGAGAAAGTTCCTTGATAAAGGCAATATATCCATCCGCCGCCGCGCTGCTCAGCTGTTCGATATCCACATTGATGCCATCCAGATTGTAGGTAATTGCCGCCGCGATCAGATTGTTTACCAGGGCATCCCGGCTGGATGTCGTGTTCAGTACACTGGTGGTATCCACCTCGTTATTTTCCAGATTGCTGACCAGCCCCCAAACCTGCACTCCCTGCTGATGACAATAATCTACATAAGATCTGCTCCCCAGATCCGCAATCCCCCCCTGATTGTCGTCCAGATAAAACCAGGTGGGAGAAATCACATTCATTCCCGGCGCTTTGCTCAGAACGTCGGCAATACTGCTGTTGGCGGAACTCGATGTAACCTGATGCCATCCCAACACCACGTCCGTATCCAGCAGGATATGGGAAAATTCCTGCTCCGGCAGCGTCGCCTCTGTTACCGCCTGCTGCCGGCTGCCCAGACGGCTGTTCTGCACACATCCCAGAACGCCGTCATCTGTAAGTACCAGACTCCAGCTTCCATAATCTTCCAGGACACTGACCACATCGCCCTCTTTGCCATCCTTCAGAATCGGGCTCTTTACTCCTCCGTGCCTCCGAAGTCCCGTATCTCTTTTCAGCGCCGCTGTTGTCTTCTCATAACCGGCCTTTTCTATGGTCACACGGCTGGGATCTTCCGCCACAGAATAGGTAAGATCCGTATATTGCTTCACGAAATCCAGCGAGAGATATACGGCGCCTTCCCGTGCAATCATGATATTATGGTCCATCTGCTGCCTGCTTCGGTCCACCATGTAGGTATTGCTTCCCGGAGATACGGAAATCACATTGGAGGATGTGATATAGCGCAGAACATTTTCTGTGCCATCATATACATATCCGTCATCCAGATGTTCCTTTAAAAAAGAAATCTCCAGATAAGGATGTCCGTCCTGATAAATTCCGTGGACCGGTGTTTCCGTCTCATCCTCATAATACGTACCGTTCACGATAACCGCCGCCTGATTTTCCTCCGTCAGGACAAAATAATCCGTCAGCGCCATCCGTTCGTTTGACGGGGTATATCGCTGTACCAGAAATATAATCAGCGCCAGCGCAACAATCGCTCCGACTCCCCCGATCATCCACCGCAGTCTCCTGTTGCCTGGTTTCCTGCGCGTATTTTTTCTCTCCATCTGTCTTCCTCCGCCTGTTCCTGTTTTTCCGGGAATATGCGCTGCCGCGCTCATCCCCGAGAAAACGTCTTTTGCGTGTTCAGTATAACACACTCACAGCCGCTTGGAAAGGACAAGCGGGAGCCCTTCATACCGGATTCACTTCCGCCCTCCCGCCTGTCTCTTTATTCTTTTTATCCTTTCGGACATTCCGTATGTACAAGGCATTGAGATCTCCCCGTACAGTAAACTCCCGAAAACCTCCTTTCCGCAGCCGCCTTTATCGACCCTGTTCCGGCATCTCCATGGCCCGATCTTTTCCGTCGCCAACTGGTTTCCATTCTTTTTCACATTTTTTCAGCGCTCTGTGTCTGAAACCGGCGGAATATCCCGGGAAGTCCATGCAAGACATCCGGTCGGAAACGGCCGGCCTTTTCCAGGGCGGATATCCGGGAAAATACAAATCTGTTCGTGGTATATGATGTGCTTTTGATTTTCCGCAGAATCCTCCGACAAGTTCCGGCGTCTCTTCACAGTGCCGGGAGAAATATTCATCCTCAGCGTACCATGGCTTTTTCTTATTGTTTTTTGCATAAATTTGGAATAAATTTCCCAGAATGGTAAGAAACAATCGAGAAAATGATAATAACTTTTCAACGAAATGCATATTGATATATTAGCGCCGCAGCAAATGCGGACGCGCCTTTTGGGAAATAAAATCGAATCTGAAAAGCATGATCCCGCGACTGCTGATTTCGGACATGCTTTCAAGATGTGCTGTGATGAACCGCTTTCCGGTATCTTTATCAGAACAGGAAAGTTATCTCCTGCATAATTTATAACAAATCAGAGATTTTATTTCAACAAAATCTCCCATATTTAAGGTTTTTTTTACAAATTTAGACTTTTTTAAGATTCGTGTTCTTTACTTTGTTTTTTTCATTGTATATAATGAAGCCAGGTAATCATTTACCAAATTTTCAATAAAGGATGTGACGATATATGAAAATTGAAAAAGTAAATGACAACCAGATACGTTGCACCCTGACGCGGGAGGATTTGGACAGCCGGCATATGAAGCTCAGCGAATTAGCCTACGGCACGGAGAAGGCGAAGATGCTTTTCCGGGAGCTGATGCAGCAGGCATCCTACCAGTTCGGCTTCAATGCCGATGACATCCCTCTGATGATCGAAGCGGTTCCCATCTCATCCGATGCGATCCTGCTGATTGTCACGAAGGTGGAATATCCGGAGGAACTGGACACCCGGTTTTCCCGGTTCTCAGAAGATCAGGACAATACGGATGAGACTTATGATGAGATTGATTTGACCAGAAACGGCAGTGCCTCTGCCAATGATATCATAAAGCTGTTTCGACAGGCCAAGGAGGCTGTCGCCGCTGCCGGAAAAGCCGCGGAGCAGGGAGGTATCCCCGAAAGTGAGAGGGACATCCCGGTAGATATTACCAAGATGTTTGTTTTCCACAATATGGATGATCTGTTCCGACTCACTCACATACTTACCCCCTTCTATCACGGTAAAAACTATTTGTACAAAAATCCCAAGACAGACGAATATTATCTGGTTGTCAGCAAAAGTCAGCACACACCGGAAGAATTCAATAAAGTCTGCAATATTCTGACGGAATACGGCTCTCAGGATCACTTTGCAGTCGGATCTCAGGCCTACTTCGGAGAGCACTATCAACTGTTGATTCCGGAAAATGCCCTGGAGGTTCTCTCCAAGGTATGATTTCGACAGATCTGTCGATTGACGAGAATGTCCTCAGGGACGTTTCCAGAACAAAGAGTTCGCAGTTTCCTATGAAATTAAAAAGGCGGAGACACACCGATGTCTCCGCCTTTTCTTTTACGATTCTTTATGCTCTCCGGCCCTTAGCCTCTGGACTCCAGGAAGTTGTTGATCTCGTCCACCAGCGTCTCAGCATCAATGCCGTGCACCATCGCCGCCTGCTCAATCGTCTCCATCTGGGAAGAGGGACATCCGAGACAGTGCATTCCGATATTTAATAAAATTGGTGCCACGCCTTCATCAATCTGAAGCAGTTCGCCAATCATGGTATCTTTGGTCACTTTTGCCATTATTCTTTCCTCCTGTTCTTTTATGACTTTTGCCAGGTTATTATAATACGATTACCGCTGTTTATCAACATTTTTTCCCGATTTCCGGATTTTATCCACACTTTGTATTGAAATAAAAACTTGTCTTCCCCGGATAATTGCATTAGAATGACAGTAGAAGCTAAGAGCTGATATTCTTTTGTGAATAGGAGGAGTGAATTATGGCATATGTAATTTCTGATGCATGCATTTCCTGTGGAACATGCGAACCCAACTGCCCGGTAGGCGCTATCTCTCAGGGAGACAGCCAGTATAACATCGACGCTGACACCTGCATTTCCTGCGGTTCCTGCGCTGGCAACTGCCCGGTAGGTGCTATCTCCGAGGGTTAATCTCTTTCGGAACAACGTATCGCTACATAAAAGAACGTCTGTGTCTACAGACGTTCTTTTTTTCTGCCGAAAAGTCCGGCTCTCTTCTTTTCCTTTCTGACCTTCGCCCCTTTCTGCCGGATCGCCGCATCCAGTTTCCGATAGCGATCCTCCTCCTGCTCCTGCTGCTCACGCATCAGATAATTCATCTCCTTGAGAATACGGTCCCCCACCTCGTTGGACAGATCTTCATTGTTATTTTTCAGGGCGTTGGACACGATTTCCGTCATAATCTCCTGAAATTGTTCCATTCGGATCTTCGGATCTTCTACCGTAGCCACCTCCGCCGATTCCTTCTCCTTGCCGCCCTTTTCCAGTCCCAGCTCCCGGGCGTTTGTTATGGTCAGGATCTGGCGGTCTCTGTCTTTTTCTTTGTTCCGCTGTTCCCGCTGCTTCTCATTCTTCAGATACATACGGATTGCTTTCAGCTGATAACCTTTTTCCTTCAGCTCCTTGATCTTAAGAAATTCCTTAATGTTCTCGTCTGTGTAATAGCGGTGCCCCATCTCGTTTCTCGGGATATCAAGCTGAAGCTCGTCTTCCCAGTAGCGCAGAACATGCTGTTCCAGCTGGACGATATTCGCGGCGTCAGAAATCATGTACCTTACCTGTTCCATTGTTCATCCTCCTTCAAAAAAATAATGACAAAGCCCGCGCCTATTCATGCAGACTCTGTCATCATTTGTAATGCTTTATGTACAGGTACATTATACCCCCGGCCGAAGATACGGACAAGCTTTTTCCATCGCCCGTTTTCGACATTTTTTACAGTCTCTGAGAATGATCCAGATTTCCGAATTTGGTGTACTCCGGCAGCCACGCCAGCTGAATAGTCCCGATGGGACCATTTCTCTGCTTTGCCACAATGATCTCGGAAATATTCTTCAGCTCTGTATCCTTATTGTAATAGTCATCCCGGTAAATAAACATAACCACATCCGCGTCCTGCTCGATGGCCCCGGACTCACGAAGGTCCGAGAGCATGGGACGGTGATCCGGCCTCTGCTCCACCGCACGGCTCAGCTGGGAAAGGGCCACTACCGGCACATTCAGCTCCCTGGCCAGAGCCTTCAGCGAACGGGAGATCTCGGAGATCTCCTGCTGCCTGGATTCTGATCGGCCGGAGCCGCTCATGAGCTGCAGATAGTCGATGATGACGATCTTCAAGTCGTGTTCCAGTTTGTATTTGCGGCATTTACTGCGAAGTTCAGAGATACTGATACCCGGCGTATCATCTATGATCAACTTGGAATTGCCGATGATACCCGCCCCCTCAATCAGTTTCTCCCACTCGGATTCCTGGAGGTTTCCGGTCCGAAGCTTCTGGGCATCCACACGGGATTCCAGAGAAAACAGACGGTTTACCAGCTGTTCCTTGGACATCTCCAGAGAGAAAATGGCTGCGCACAGGTTCTCGTGGAAAGCGATATACTGGGCAATATTCAGTACAAAGGCCGTTTTTCCCATGGAGGGGCGGGCGGCGATAAGAACCAGATCCGAGGGCTGCAGACCGGCTGTCTGATAATCCAAATCCAGAAATCCGGTGGGGATACCGGTCACATTCCCCTTCTGTCGGGAGGCCTGCTCAATCTTGCTGATAGCGTTCATGACTACCTCTTTGATGGGAACGTAGTCAGAAACGCCCCGGTTCTGTACCAGGTCGAAAACCTCCTTCTCCGTCTTCTCCAGAATGGTTCCCACATCCTCTTTTCCGTTATAACACTCATTCTCAATTTCCTGATTGACCCGGATAATCTGACGCAGCAGGGCTTTGTCCTTCACAATATTGGCATAGGCTGTCACATTGACGGTCAGCGGTACCCCCGCCACCAGATCGCCGATATACTCCAGACTGGCCACCTCCGCAGGCACATCTTTTTCCCTCAGCTTGTTCTGCAGCGTTACCAGATCCACCGGCTGCCGGTCATTGTACAGCTCCACGATGGCCTCAAAGAGCACGCCGTACTGCTGATGATAAAAATCATCTCTGTGAAGAATCTCGGAAGCCGTAAGAATTGCGTCCTTGTCCACGATCATGGAACCGATAACCGATTGTTCCGCCTCCAGACTGTTGGGCATGGTCCGTTTGATCAAAGCTTCTTCCATGTGTCAACTCCTTCGCTCTCTATTCCGCGCTCACATGAACCCGCATGACCGCCGTTACCTGCGGATGCAGTTTAATCTTGACCTCTACAGTTCCCAGCATACGGATTGGCTCTTCCACAATCACTTTCTTCTTATCCAGATCCACATGGTACTGCTCTTTTACCGCGGCGCAGATCTCCTTGGAGGAAACAGAACCAAAGATTCTCCCTCCTTCTCCGGCACGGATTTTTGTCTCCACCAGCCACTCGCCGATCTCCTTTGCCATGGCCCGGGCCGCCTCAAGATTTTCCTTCGCCACCTTATCTGCGTGCTGCTGCTGCAGCTTCAGATCGTTCATATTCTTTTTATTGGCTTCAACACCCATTTTCTTCGGGATCAGAACATTTCTCGCATATCCGTCGCTGGCCTCCACAACCTCTCCCTTCTTCCCGAGGGTTTTCACATCTTTTAACAAAATCACTTTCATATCTTGATCTCTCCTTCATCTATCAAAATGTCAATGGTGTCCTGCAGTTTTCTCCTGACCTCCGCCAGAGAACTGTTCTCGATCTGGGCTCCCGCCACATTGAGATGGCCTCCGCCTCCGAGCCGTTCCATAATCAGCTGTACGTCGATCTCGTCGATAGATCTCGAACTGATATAGACCTTATTCTGATACTCCGTCAGAACAAAGGAAGCCTTGATCCCCACAATATTCAGAAGTTCATTGGCCGCCTGGGCACCCACCACTGTCGGGCTCTCCACATTGGAAGATTCTGACACCGCAATGGCAAAAGCTCCGCGATACACCTGGGCATGGCGTACAATCTCCGCTCTGGCCTTATAGGCTGACATATCTTCTCTCAGCAGCTTTCTTACCCTGGTAACTTCTACCCCACAGCGTCTCAGATACGCAGCCGCCTCAAAGGTGCGCACACCGGTTTTTCGCATAAAATTGTTGGTATCTATGAGAATCCCGGCGTACAGGCTGTCCGCCTCCTGAGCCTTCAGATGCACTTTTTCGGAAAAGTACTGAAGTACCTCCGCCACCATCTCACAGGTTGAAGAAGCGTAAGGTTCTATATAAGAAAGAATAGGATTCTCGATAATTTCATTTCCCTGCCTGTGGTGGTCGAAAACCACGACGCTGCGGCTCTTCTTCAACAGCTCGGGACAATCCGTATAGCTGGGCCGGTTCGTATCCACCACCATGACCAGCGTACGGTTACTGCAGCGGCTCATGGCCTCATCGCTGTCGATAAACATATCCTCCGGATATCCCTGCTCCTCAGAAAATCCCTCCAGCAGCGGCCGCACAGAACTCGTTACCGTGTTCATCACAATCTGGGCCGGCTTGCCCAGTTCCCGCGCCGCGCAGTATACGCCCACAGAAGCCCCAAAGGAGTCCGCGTCGCCGATGGAATGCCCCATGATAATCACGTTGTCCCTGCTTTCCATCAGTTCTCTCAGGGCCTGCGCCTTTACCCTGGCCTTTACTCTGGTATTTTTTTCAATCTCTTTTCCTCGTACTCCATAATAGGAAAGATTGTCCTTCTCCTTGATGACCGCCTGGGATCCGCCCCGGCCCAGGGCAATATCGATAGCCGCCCGGGCATATTCCGCATTCTGGTTGTAGCTGTTTCCGGATAGCCCGATGCCGATGCTCAAAGTTACCGGCATATCATTATGAACCTTGGTACTCTTAATCTCCTCAAGAATAGAAAACCGGTTTTCCTCCATGGCTGTCAGGTATTTCCTCTGGAACACAATGAAATACTTATCCTTCTCCAGCTTGCGCACCAGCGCGTCCGCATCACGAAAATATTTCCCGATCTTCCGGTCAATCATAGCCGTCACAAAAGAGCGTTTGACTTCCTCCACAGAGTCAAAAGCCTCGTCATAATTGTCGATATAAAGGAGCGCAGCCACCATCTGCTGGTCGCTGTTCTCCCTGCGGGCTTTTACCAGCTCCGTCTCATCAAACAAGAGCATCGCGATCAGCATATTCTCCTTGTCCAGCGTCGTAAGAATCTGGCTTCCTTCCCCCAGCTCGCTGAAATAAAGCTTCTGCATAGATGCCTGGTATACCCGGCCGTTCAGTTCCACTTGGACACCGAAACTGTCCTGTTGAACCTTGGAGAGACTCTCCTTTGTAATCTCTCGAAAAACAGTGGAAATAGATTTCTGATAGTGCTTGTCCTTTCCGGAAACCCCCGCGAACTCCTCGTTCATCCACAGGATCTTCCCGCCGGCATCCAGAAGCGCGTAAGGAATCTGAAATTTATCCAGCAACTCTTTCTGTACCGTTCCGTAATGTGTAGCAAAATGAATGATCTCTTCGTTCAGCCGAACCAGAATCATCCGATACAGCACCAGCACCACGACAGCGTATAGCAGAACAAAAACGCCGGTTACCGCGCCAACCCGGATATTGTAAAAAAGAAGTCCGATATCTCCGGCAAGAAACACAAAAATCATATACAGCGGAGCCTGAAAATATCTTTTCAGCTTGCCGTTATACTGCAATGTCTCCATATTTTCTCCTCTGTCAACATATCGTTATCCGCGCGGGCAGAATTGCCTGCGCCCTTTTTACTGCATTGATTATAACACTTCGCCACCGCTAAATCCACTCTTTTACGCCCGGGGGCAGAATAACGAATTTTTTTCCGTTATTTTGTCTATTCTGACATTGTCCGCGTCCTGTTCTTTGCCTATAATATAATCGTTCGCAAAGATCAGCGAAAAATAAGAGAAAAGGGGTTTTTACCATGTCAAGTATTTCATTGAAAAACATCACGAAAATTTATCCCAATGGATTTCAGGCAGTAAAGGATTTTAACCTGGATATTGAAGACAAGGAATTTATCATCTTTGTCGGCCCTTCCGGATGCGGCAAATCCACAACCCTGCGAATGATCGCCGGACTGGAGGAAATTTCCGGCGGCGAGCTTCTCATCGACGGCAAACTCATGAACGATGTGGAGCCCAAGGACCGCGATATCGCAATGGTTTTCCAGAACTACGCTCTGTATCCCCATATGACAGTATATGACAACATGGCTTTCGGCCTGAAACTGCGTAAGATGCCAAAGGCAGAAATTGATCAGAAAGTGCGGGAAGCCGCCAAGATTCTGGATCTGGAGTCCCTTCTGGACCGTAAGCCGAAGGCTCTTTCCGGTGGTCAGAGACAGCGTGTTGCCATGGGGCGTGCTATCGTCCGTAATCCGAAGGTATTCCTGATGGATGAGCCCCTGTCCAATCTGGACGCGAAACTGCGTGTGCAGATGCGTATCGAGATTTCCAAACTTCACGAGAGACTGGGCGCTACCATTATCTATGTAACCCATGACCAGACAGAGGCCATGACGCTGGGTACCAGAATCGTCGTTATGAAAGACGGCGTGGTACAGCAGATCGATACCCCCAACAACCTTTACAACAAACCCGGCAACCTGTTCGTAGCCGGATTTATCGGATCGCCGCAGATGAACTTCCTCAATGTTACCATCGAAAAGAACGGCGAAGATCTGATTGCGAAGAGCGGCGAAGACAAGATCGCAATTCCCGCTTCCAAAGCAAAGGCTCTGATCGACGGCGGTTATGTAGGCAAGGAAGTGATTCTCGGCATCCGTCCGGAGGATATCTACGATTCTCAGATGTTCATCGACGCATCGCCTAACACTACGCTCCAGGCAAAGATCCATGTATACGAGCTTCTGGGCGCCGAAGTATATCTGTACTTTGATTACAATGATACTCAGCTGACTGCCCGTGTAGATCCGAGAACCACCTCGAAAGCCGGCGATACTATCCGGTTTGCCCTGGATATGGAGCATGCGCACTTCTTTGACAAAGATACCGAATTGACGATTACAAACTAATCGTCTATGATAGAAATATCATAGTTTGAAGGAGCTTTGCGTACATGGATGATTCTTCCAAGCTGACACAATTACTGCAACAACTGGAGGTCGAAACCGGCATTACCTTTACGATTGCCGACTCGACATTAGATGAAGCTGAAACCCTCGCCAAGGTAAGAGACTTTCTTTCCTTTTATCAAACTCGTGACAACAGAAACCTTTTCCTGTCACGCTTCTTCCTTGGGCAGCTCTCCCCCGAAGAAATTCTTCGGGGAAAGCAGCGGTTTCACATAGAAGAAAGCACCTTAAGGGTGCTTTTTCTTCTTGAATGCAGACAGCCCTGCGATCCGGCTGTCATCTCTGTATTGTCCAATCTTAATGCCTCCGGCGCCGATATGATTGTGGAGCTGGATTCCCTTCATATTGCCGTTGTGCGGCAGCTGAAGCATTCCCTCTCCGATCAGGCGCTGCGCAAGACAGCCCTGGGACTGGTAGACACTCTGGAGGCAGAAACCATGGTTTCCTTTGCCGTCTCCTACGACGCCTGCTGCGAAACGCTCTCACAGCTCCCCTCCAGCTACCAGAACTGCCATGCCGCTCTGCGGATCGGAAATATTTTCTATTCCTCGGAGCGTGTCTTCGGCTTTCGGGAACTTGGTCTTGGAAAGCTTCTCTATTATGTGCCGCAGGATGTCTGTCTCCATTATCTGAAAGATAACTTCGGCTCCCTTGACTACAGGGATCTGGACGACGAAACGCTGCATATCATCCATACTTTTTTTGACAGCGGCCTCAGCATCGCCGAGACCGCCAGAAAGCTTTATATGCATCGAAATACACTGGTGTACCGCCTGGATAAAATCCAGAAGCTGACCGGTCTGGACATCCGCAAGTTCGAAGACGCGGTAACCTGCAAGATCGGTCTGATGCTGGGCAGCTTTCTCTATCGGAATCAGGAAACCCTTCCGGCTCCCGATCCGATATCCACCACATAGAACTCCGGTACAATGCCGGTTTTCTCCTGATATCCTCTGCCCACCTGATCCATGAAGGCATCCACGGCATCGTTCTTCACGATGCTGACTGTGCAGCCGCCAAATCCGCCGCCGGTAATCCTCGATCCCAAAACCCCCGGCACTTTCCATGCCAGGTTCACGAGAATATCTATTTCCTCACAGGACACCTCATAGTCATCCCGCAGAGAAATGTGCGACTGATTCATCAGTTCTCCAAACCGCGCGATGTCGTTATCCTTCAGCGCTTTTACCGCCTCGATCGTCCGTTGATTCTCCGCCACAGCATGTTTTGCCCTTCTTCTGCAGACCGGATCCGTGACAGCTGACTCATACTTTTCGAAAGTTTCCATATCCAGATCTCCCAGCGCTTCGATATCCACAACTCCCTGAAGCTGGGACAGTGCCTTGGCGCACTCCTCCCGCCGCTCGTTGTATTTGGAATCCACCAGACTGTGTTTTACCTTGCTGTTGGTAATGACAATCTTCGCGTCCGGCAGTCGGATATTCGCATACTCGTAGCTGAGATCACTGGTGTCCAGAAAGATAGCGCAGTCCTTCTTACCCATGGCAACAGCGAACTGATCCATGATACCGCAGTTGCAGCCGTTGAAATTGTTCTCGGAATACTGACCAATCAGCGCCAGATCCGTCATGGACAATTTCTCAAATCCATAGAGATCCCTTAAAATCACTCCGGTCAGGACCTCCAGGGAGGCCGAAGAAGACAATCCGGAACCATTGGGAATATTCCCCCAGATTGCCATGTCAAATCCCCGGTCCAGCGTCATGCCTCTGCCGGCAAAAGCCCACACGACACCCAACGGATAATTTGCCCATCCGTACCGCTTCTGATAACTCAGATCGCTCAGAGATACCTCCACAACGCCCGCGTCGTCCAGGTTCGCTGAGTAAAAGCAAATTTTATCGTCGTCGCGTTTTCTGGCGACACCGTAGGTTCCCAATGTCAGCGCGCAGGGAAAAACGTGTCCGCCGTTGTAATCGGTGTGCTCTCCGATAAGATTCACACGCCCCGGGGAGAAGTAAGTCCGCACATCTCCTCCCGCTCCGTAATGCTGCTCAAATACTGTTTTCAGATTCTTTTCTTCCATTTCTCTGTCCCCCTATTCCTGAAATACCCTGTCCGGGCAATGGTTGTGCATCGCCTCCAGAAGTTCTTCCTTCGGCTCAAAATAAATTTTTACCTGCCTGTTTTTTTTCTTCAGATGCGCGATGATCACATAAATCCGGGCTGTGGGATCCCCGCTGACAAACCGCATAACCGACATCTGTCCGTGATCGTACGCCAGCGCTTTCTGAGACCCCTCCGGCGCAAGCACCAGCATCTCCGAAAGATCCATAGCAAGAGCCTGCTTACGCTTGCTCTGCCGGATAACCCGGTCAATCTCCATGGACCCTCCCACATAGAGATACTCATATTCCGTCTCCATCTGGGACTGCTTCCAGTAAAAGAGGATCACGCAGACAATAAAGAGAATGAGGCAGATAAAATGGACCGCGAAAGCGGTAGCCAGCCCAAAAAATATTGTCAGCGTCATCAATATGTTTTTTACCGTGTAGTCCCTCTTCGTCAAAACTTTTTTTACGATCTGTTCCACATAAGTATCCTGATACATATCTTTCTTCCGTCCTCTCACTGCTGCTTTGCCTGCAGTGCTTTCTCATTGAAATCTGTCAGCAGTATGTAAATCGTCTGATTGCTGAAAAACTCCTGTGGCCCACTGTAAGTCTGAGTCTGCCGCAGCGGAAGATAGCTCCCCGGCAAGCCGGCATCTTCCAGCAGCGTCTCATAAAGCTCGGTACTGCTTCCGAAAGTGGCGTTCAGGAAATCAAATGCCAGATCCTGCTTTTCACAGTTTACGGTAACCGCCCAGCTACAGCCGCCGTCTGTGTCATAATGACCTCCGTCCCCCTGCTCCGTCTCAGCAGGAAGATTTGTCAGCGCCCAGTTTCCCGCTCCGATATCGCCGCTCATCAGCTCGGCAAAAATCTCGCAGTCATCCATCAGCGCCGCTGTATCCTCGCCGCTGACCGCGGACAGATACTGATCTTCACTCTCCACTTCGATCACTACCCCTTCATCCTTCATGGCCTGATACACCGCGTCCGGTATCCGTTCTCTCTGCCGGCTGTCCGTGCGCACAACCAGCATGGGCTGACCGGTCCTCTCCAGTACCACGCGCCCCATCTCTTCAAAGGCTTCCCAGGTTATGTTGGTAAAGTCGTCGATAGTGTAACCGGCCTTTTCCAGGATGTCTGTGCGCATCATGAGAACCATCGTCCCCTGATCCATCGGCAATCCGTACTGGCTGTCCCCCTCCTGTGTCTGCTGCATTTTCTGCCCATCAAATTGAGTAAAATCCATCCCGGATTCTGACAGGTCAGCGAACAGCTCTTCCGGCCGGTCTGTCTCCTCCGCGAACTCCAGATCACGAATCAGAAGAATATCCGGCAACGCCGTCACATCTTCGCTCTCCGCAGCCTCCCGAAGCTGTCCCTGAATATCCTCCCAGGAATGTTCCGTGATCTGAAGCTTAAATTCCGGATGCTCCTCCTGATACATGGACTCCGCCTCCTCCATGGCAAATTGCCAGGAAGACTGCCCCCAGCACCATACCGTCAGCGTATTCTCATCCTCCGAGGTGCCCTGCGCCTCCTCCGTTCCGAGCAGCCCGCATGCTTCCAGAGACAGGGCCAATATCATGGCTGTCACCAGTGCTAAAAGTCTTTTCTTCATAGCCCCCGCGCTCCTTTTCATCCTCTCTATTTTGCCATAAACGTCCGCCGATTTCTACTGTTTTCCAAAGAATTTATAGATAGTTTATAATCGTTTATAAAAGGGTTCCGTATGCGGAACCCCTGCGCCGGGCACGGTCGCTTTTGCGATAGAAAGAAAAAGACCGCCACCCTCCTTTGGATGACGGTCCCAATTTCCGCAAAATCGCTGATTTACTCTGCCACATAAGGCATCAGGGCAACGTGACGCGCTCTCTTGATAGCGACGGTCAGCGCTCTCTGATGTTTTGCGCAGTTGCCTGTAATACGACGGGGAAGAATCTTTCCTCTCTCAGACACATACTTCTTCAGCTTTGCTGTGTCCTTGTAGTCGATCACATTATCTTTACCGCAGAATACGCACACTTTTTTTCTTCTGTGCACGGGTCTTCTTCTGGGACCATCTGCTCTGTCTGTCTTTGTAAAAGCCATGGTATTACCTCCTGTAATTAATTAAATGGCAGTTCCTCTTCAATGCCGTCGGGAATATTCATGAACCCATCCCCCGCCGGCGCACTGGGCGCAGGCGTACTGTTATTGGGAACATATCCGCTGTTTGCCGCGGAAGCGCTCTTGCTCTCGGCAAATTCCACGTTATTGGTCACGATCTCTATACCGTAAACCATCTGCCCTTCCCGATTCGTATAATTATTGTTACGGATTTCACCGTCCAGAACGATCTTTGTACCCTTGCGAAGATACTTTTCCACAAACTCTCCCTGCTTTCCAAAGGAAACGCAGTTGAAAAAGTCGGCGTCGGGGTCTCCCTCCCGCTTGAATCTGCGGTCCACAGCAATGGAAAATCTCGCCACCGCCGTATTATTGGCACCACCGTATCTTACCTCAGGATCTCTGGTCAAACGTCCCATAAGGATTACTTTATTCATAGGCTCTACCTCTTTCTATCCTATGCCTCATCTTTCTTAACGCACAAGAATCGAAGAACATTGTCCATGATGCGCACATCTGCTTCCACCTGAGCGGGAGCATCGGGCTCTGCGTCAAACTGGATGAAGTAATAGAAGCCTTCGTTCATCTTCTGGATCTCGTAAGCAAGCTTTTTCTTGCCCCAGTCTTCCACTTCCGTCACAGTGCCGCCGGCGCGGGTAATATACTCTTTCGCCTTCTCGACAACCGCGGCCCTCGCGTCATCCTCGATCTTCGCGTTAACAACAAGTGCTAACTCATACTTTTTCATGCGACTCTTACCTCCTTCTGGTCTTTTGGCCCTTCCCCTTTTCGGGAAAGAGCAAGGATATTTTCATATACCACGAGTGGTAATCATAGCATGTTTTCCCTTATTTTTCAAGGCTTTTTTTGATTTCCTTTACGCTTTTTTCCAATTTTTTCCGAGGAATCATGATCTGATGACCGCACCCCGTACACTTCAACCGGAAGTCCGCGCCCATACGCAGCACTTCCCAGTCATTGCTCCCGCAGGGATGCTGCTTTTTCAATGTCACAATATCCTTTACCTGAATATCCATCTTTTTCTCCTCTTCTCGCTCTCCTGTCTTTTGCTGTCCTGCCCTTTGAACGATCCGGATTTTCCGTGGCACGCTCCTGTCAGCGGACCGCAATCCGTGACAGCACATCGCCGATACTTCCGTGAATAACCAGATCTGCCCGCGCGTCTGCCGGCGTCTCATCCCGGTTGATCAGCACAAGTTTTCTTCCGCGGTACAGGTCGATCAGTCCCGCGGCGGGATAAACCACCAGAGATGTTCCTCCCACAATCAGCATATCCGCTCCGGCCACCGCCTCCATGGCCTCCCGCAGGATCCGGCTGTCCAGGCCCTCCTCGTAGAGCACCACATCCGGCTTGATATCGCCTCCGCAGGCATTACAGCGGGGAACTCCCGGCGCTGCCTTCATATATTCGGCGTCAAAGAACTTGCCGCATTTTTCACAGTAGTTGCGGTGTATGCTGCCATGCAGTTCCAGGACCCGGCTGCTGCCTGCCCTTTGATGCAGACCATCGATATTCTGCGTTACCACCGCTGTCAGTTTTCCCGCCCGCTCCAGCTCGGCGAGTTTTCTGTGGGCGGCATTGGGCTCCACATCGGTAATCAACATCTTGTCGTGATAAAAACGGTAAAACTCTTCCTTATTTTTAAAATAAAAACTGTGACTGAGAATCTTCTCCGGCGGGAAGTCATAGGTCTGGCGATAGAGTCCATCCACACTGCGGAAATCCGGTATGCCGCTCTCTGTTGACACGCCTGCCCCACCGAAAAACACAATATTTTTCGCTTCATCCATCATTTCCTGCAGCCGGGAAATTTCCTTTTCGAACATTTTACGTTTCTCCTCCCTGTCCTGCGTTGACTTTTGTTTCATTATATGATATTTTAGTCTGGATTACAAATCTGATTGTAATTTGCGAGAAAGAGGTGATGAATGCATGGACGACAGTTCCGGTAATGAATGCCACACGTGTATGATCGTTGCTCCATGTTTTATTATGAATTGATATAAGGTATAGCCTGGAAGATTTCCTTGCAGGCTGTGCCTTTTTGTGTTTCACTGAAACATTTTCTTTCACAATAAACGAAAATCAAACTGGATTTAAGAAAAGGAGATATCATTATGATTGGAGCATTGATAATACAGATTGTTCTTATATTTATTAACGCAGTATTTGCCAGCGCCGAGATCGCCGTCATTTCCATGAATGACGCGAAACTCAAGAAAATGACACAGGATGGCGATTCCCGGGCGAAAAAGCTTACTTGGCTGACAGAACAGCCGTCAAAATTCCTCTCTACCATTCAGGTCGCCATCACTCTGGCCGGTCTGCTGGGAGGCGCTTTTGCCGCGGAAAACTTTGCCGGTCCGCTGGTGGATCTGCTGTTGAGTACCGGCCTTCCGATTCATCGGAGTGTCCTGCACTCGATTGTGGTATTTTTAATTACCCTGGTCCTCATGTATTTTCAGCTGGTGTTCGGAGAGCTGGTGCCCAAACGCCTTGCCATGAAAAAATGCGATTCCATGGCGCTTGGCATGTCCGGTCTTCTCTACTATGTGTCCAAAATAACCGCGCCCTTGGTCTGGCTTCTGACCGTCTCTACCAACTTCGTTCTGCGTCTGATGAAAATCGATCCCAACGAAGATGAAGACATCGTTACCGAGGAGGAAATCCGTATGATGTTGGCAGAAGGGAACCAGCAGGGTACCATCCAGGTGGAAGAGAGCGAGATGATTCAAAATGTCTTCGAACTCAACGATACCTTTGTGGACGAAGTATGCACCCACAGACGGGATGTAGCCTTCCTTTATCTGGAAGACAGCGAGGAGGAATGGGCCAAAACCATTCAGGAGAGCCGCTTTACATATTATCCTATCTGTGATAAAAACCAGGATGACATCGTTGGGATTCTGGATACGAAAGATTACTTCCGCTCAGAAAACAGGAGCAAGGATTATGTGATGGAAAACGCTGTCAACCGCCCGTTTTTTGTACCGGAAACCATGCGGATTAACGTCCTGTTCGCCCGCATGAAACAGATGCGCACTTACTTTGCCGTCGTACTGGATGAGTACGGGGCCACCTCCGGCATTGTAACGCTCCACGATCTCGTGGAGGCCCTGGTAGGCGATCTGGATGACGAGGAGGAACCCCTCAAACCCGACGATATCGAAATGATCAAGGAGGGCGTCTGGCGCATTGCCGGATCCGCCGACCTGGAGGAAGTAGGCGAAGAGCTGCACATCACGCTCCCGGATGAGGACTATGACACCTTCAGCGGTTTTGTCTGGGGCGAAATCAACCGGGTACCCGCCGATGGCGAAAGCTTTTCCATCGAAGCCTGCGGCATGAAAATTGACGTGAAAAACGTGAAAAACCATATGGTGGATTACGCCCTGGTCAGAAAACTGGCAAAGCCCGAAGAGCCGGGAGACGAGACAGAAGTTTCCGGCAGCCAGCAGCCATAATATAATATTAAATTCGTATTACACAGCAATCCACAGGAGGGACAGAAAATGAGTACGAAAGTCAGAAGAATGCTTGCTCTTCTGAGCGTCATTCTCTTCTGCACATTTCTTTCCTCAGAATTTATCATAATGGAACCGTGGGATATTTTCCCGCAGATTCAGGAAGAATATAATGCCTCAGATCTGGCAGACGAACATCTGCAGCCGGGGGCAAACCCGGAGGGAGTGCGCTTGCCCGCTACGCGAAACGGGCGGACTTCTCTCCGGCATTCCGGAAACTCTGCGGTATTCCCGCTGTTCTTTCTCTTTGTTCCGGGAGAATTCCTCATGGAGAGGGCCAGGCGAACCTTTATGGTCCGCCTGCGGGCCTGCCCCCTGTCGTTCCCCAGATTTCTCTGGGATCTCTTTGTGCGGCAAGAGAAGGATGGAAAGAAAAGGAATCCTGCTTTTTGAACATCAGCGTTCGGTCTGTATGCCAACGCTGCCGGCTACATTTTTTAATAAGCAGAAAGTAGGACAGAAAATAAAAAATGAAACAGATACATTCAATATTTAAAAAATTGCCTGCCAGCCAGTTGATTGCTTTGGGCTTCGCGGCAGTTATCCTGACAGGAACCATTTTGCTTCTTCTTCCGGTTTCCGTACGGGAAGGAGTAAAAGTGTCTTTTATTGACGCCCTCTTTACCTCTACAAGCGCCGTATGCGTGACCGGCCTGATCGCTATCGATACAGCGGATCACTTTACTGCTTTCGGGCAGGGGGTGGTTGCCGCTCTGATACAGATCGGCGGTCTGGGTGTAACCTCCATCGGCGTCGGGCTGATCATTGCCGCCGGCAAAAGGGTCAGCATCAAAAGCCGTTTTCTGGTCAAAGAGGCTCTGAATACCGACAATTACAAAGGCATCGTCAAATTGGTCAAGTCCGTGCTTCTGGTAACACTCTGTTTTGAAACCGTGGGCGCCATTTTAAGCTTTCTGGTTTTTTCCAGGGATTACCCGACACTGCATGCCCTTGGCATCAGTATCTTTCATTCCATCGCGGCCTTCAACAACTCCGGCTTCGATATTCTGGGAGGACTGCGCAACCTGATTCCATATCAGAATGACGTTTTGCTGAATATGACCACCTGTTTTCTGATTATTTTCGGCGGTCTGGGATATCTGGTTATTCTGGATGTTCTCAGGCAGCGGTCTTTTCGGAAGCTGACCCTGCACTCCAAAGTCGTGATTACCATGACCGCCATATTGCTGATCGTGGGAACGCTTCTTTTGAAGGCGACGGAGAATATCTCCTGGATGGGCGCTTTTTTCCACAGCGTATCTGCCCGAACAGCAGGATTCTCCACATACCCCATCGGTTCCTTTACCAACGCGGGACTGTTTGTGCTGTGTATTCTGATGTTTATCGGCGCATCTCCGGGATCTACCGGAGGCGGTATCAAAACCAGCACTTTCTTCATATTGATTCAGGCCGTCCGGAGCATGTACACCACCGGAAGCGTTCACGCTTTCCATCGGAGCATCTCCAGGCAGAACATATTCAAAGCCTGTCTGATCACGCTGTTGTCAGGGGCCGTTGTCTGTGTGGCAACCTTTCTCATGTGCATTCTGGAGCCGGACTGCACCTTCATGCAGTTGATTTTTGAGGTTGTCTCGGCTTTCGGCACGGTGGGCCTATCCACCGGTATTACCCCGACCTTGAGCGCCGCGGGAAAATTTGTCATCATTCTGGTTATGTATACCGGAAGACTGGGCGCTTTTACCCTGCTGTCCGTATGGATGAAGCAGAAGGAGCCCCATGTGAGATATTCAGAAGAAACCATTGCAATCGGATAAAAATCGGGAGGAAAGAAAAACCATGAAAAAAAATCAGGATATCGCATACGGAATTATCGGACTGGGCCGCTTCGGCAGTGCCCTGGCAAGAACTCTGGCAGAAGCCGGACAGGAGGTCATCGTCCTGGACCGGGATGAAGATAAGATCAAAGACATGCGCCAGTACACAGAATACGCCTTCGTGACAGAAAATCTCAGTCTGGAAACACTGGAAGAAACCGGCATACAGAATTGCGATGTGGTTATCGTCTGCATCGGCGAAAAGGTGGACGTAAGTATTTTGACCACTATGCGCGTCATCGAGATGGGCATTCCCCATGTCATCTCCAAAGCCCTCAGCTCCGAACAGGGGGCCGTATTGAAAAAACTCGGTGCCGAAGTCGTCTATCCCGAACGGGACATGGCTTTGCGTCTGGGCAGGAAGCTGCTGTCCAACAATTTCCTGGACTACGTATCTCTCAACAACAGCGTAGAGATCCGCCAGGTGCAGGTTCCTCAACCGCTGATCGGACGAAGCGTGGAGGAAACGGAAATCCGGCAGAAATATAAGCTGAACATTATCGCCATCGAGAACGGCAGAGATACAAATATAGAAGTAACGCCGGATTATCGTCTGAAAAGTGATGACATTATTGTAGTCATCGGAAAGGTAAACAATATCGACGCCTTTGAAAATCATTTTGAATAGAAATCTCTCCATAAAATGCAAGAACAGGAAAATCCCCGGGAGCATGCCGCTCCCGGGGATTTTATAATAAAAAATTGCGGGAGTAGGATTTGAACCTACGACCTCCGGGTTATGAGCCCGGCGAGCTTCCAGACTGCTCCATCCCGCGTCAACATGTTTATTATAATCCTATTTTATGGAAATGTCAAATTTCTTTCCTGCCCCTCTGCAATCCGCTCGGAACGTTCTGTCAGAGCGCACTGTCAAAGAGGGAAATCTGGGGATCGATCCAGCTCTTCTGCTCCGCCGGATGAACCACGTCATCCGCTGTCAGGTGTCCCACAAGCAGCGGGGAAGCGGGATCGTGGCGCCGCATATTTTCCTCTACCCGGTGTGTATCGGCGTTGGCATAACAATACCGGCACAGATGACCGCAGGTATCGTAAGCTCCGATATCATTGCCCAGCAGGCAGCCGCAGATCTCCCGCTGGCTCTTTTTCTTTTTCCTCGGAACAATCAGCCGTCTCCCCAGCGCCCGCTCGTAAACGTCCCGGGTCATGCATCCGCCGCAGTCCACGCCGTAGGGTTCCAGCTCTCTCCCCTCCCCGCAGGCCTTCAGGCGCATTCCACAGGAGGACGCGATCTCGGCAAATGCCCTCCCCAGATCTATCCGGTCCTCTCGACGGACCGGATTTACCTCCGGAAAATTTCGCCGGACCTTCTGATAGAGATCGATAAAACTGATCACACAGGTGTCCGTGTACCCTGCCAGCCCGTCAGCGATCCGGGTAAATTCCTGTATATGACGGTCAGACGTATAGACATCGCCGATAAAGATCGGGTCGTACCGCCAGGCGACGCATTCCTTTCCCAGCCGGTCGGAGATCTTCCGGAAGTCCTCCATAACCGCCTCCATCGCCGGTACATTCGGCTCAATCTCGGGGCCATAAGGGGTAATCGTCACAAACCAGTACTGGCCGAAGAGCGCCAGTTCCTCCAAATGCGCCAGCATCGGATGGGGATTCTTCGTGCAGAACGCGATCAGATCCACCACCTCCGGTGTCAGCTCATAGCGGGTTACCATCGTGGGATTGTATGGATTTCTCGTGCAGACATATCCCTCCCTCAGGCGGTTTAAAAACCAGGGCGTATAGAAGGCCGGTATATCTGTGCGCATCCCTGTCTGTATAATCATGGCCCTGCCCCCCCCTAAAAAATCACGTTACAAACCGCGACGCCGCAGAGCACTCCGATGGCAATCCCCGCCAGAATCTCAGGCACCGTGTGCCCCATCTTTTCCTGGAGATCCTGATCGTAAACAGGCTTCCTGCCCTCCTCCAGATCCCGTCTGCGCAACAAATTCAACACCTTCGCTTCCCTGCCGGTCTCCATCCGCACGCCCGCCGCGTCATAGATCACGATAATTGCGAAAAACAGCGCCATGACAAACTCAAATCCCCCGCAGCCATAGACCAGCACCGTGGCCGTAGTCAGTCCCGCCACTGTGGCCGAGTGAGAGCTGGGCATTCCTCCCCCTCCCGCCAGCCGCTCCGCGGAAAAACCGTTTCTTATCCCATCAATGATTACTTTCAGTACCTGGGCGATCAGCCAGGAAATCGCCGCGGATATCAACACCTGATTGTGTATTGCGTCCCAGATATAAGTCATAGGGCTTCCTCCTCTGTTCAGCATTCTCCGTTTGCCTCAAAAAAGGGTTATCTGCGCTCATTATATCATATCATCCCCGCCAATACCACACTGGCGGCGATTCCGGCCAGAGTGGCCAGCAGAGCTCCCGCCAGCGTCCATCGGGTTTTCTTGATCTTTACCGCCATAAAATAAACGGACATGGTATAAAAAATCGTCTCCGTGCAGGAGCCCATAATGGAGACAATTTTCCCGAAATAGGAATCGGGCCCGTATTCCTTAAAAATGTCCAGCACCAGTCCCGTAGCCGCCGAGGATGAGAACATTTTCACGATCGCCGCAGGCACCAGCTCCGACGGAAAATGCAGCCCGTCGGTTACCCGCCCCAGCAGCGATGCCAGAAGGTCTAAAAAACCTGAAGCACGCAGCACGCCTACCGCGCACATCAGTCCCACCAGCGTGGGCAGAATCTGTATAACCGTGTGAAATCCATCTTTTGCCCCCTCCAGAAACTCTTCGTACACATTGTGTCTTCGGGCCAGCCCGTAGAGCAAAATGTAAAAAACCAGCAGCGGAATGATGGCATCGGACAAAAACATTACAAATTTCATGTCATCCTCCCCTTCTTCTCTATCCGGTGCATGATTTTACAAAAAATAACCGCCACAAGGGTGCTGATGCATGTGGCAATGATGGCCGGTCCTACAATTGCCGTAGGATCAGCTGAACCGTACTGGCTCCGGTAAGCAATCATGTTGACCGGGATCAGCTGAAGGGAAGAAATATTAATGACCAGAAAGGTACACATCTCCTTTGTGGCAACCCGGTTCTCTCTCATCTGGGGCGCAATCCGATCCAGCTCCTCCATGGCTTTCAGTCCCGCGGGCGTCGCCGCCCATCCCAGCCCGAAAATATTGGCAATCATGTTGGTGGCAATGTACTCCTTCGCCCGGGTCTCATGCCGCAGATCCGGAAAAAGGAAACACAGCACAGGCTCCATCTTTGACGCCATCTTTTGGATCATGCCGGCCTTTTCCGCGATTCTCATCATCCCTACCCAGAAGCACATGATACCCGTCATGGTTATGCACAGAGAAATCGCCTCCCCGGCAGAATCCAGCGCCGCCTGGGTAATTTCCGCTGTCTTTCCGGTAAAGCATCCGTAGGCAATACCAACCAGCAGCATGCCGGCCCACAGATAGTTCATAACGCCTCCGCTTTTGCCTTTTGTTCCATTTTATGCCGGTACCGGGATATTATGATTTCCGATCACATATATTAGATACCGGGACCTATCCGTCCCAAAAATCTGCTGGAATTGCATTGCTTAAGGAGGCTCCATGACTTTTCGAAAAAAATATTTTCTTTTCTTCCTTCCCCTTCTGCTCCTGCCTCTCATCTTTAGCTGCGGCAAGGAGGGTTCTTTGGGAGAAGTTTTGCCCGCCCCTTCCTCTGAGCAGGAAGAGACTGTCCTTTTCGACGAATTTCTCGATGCTGCCTTCGCGAATCTGGCCGGTCAGGACACTCTGTCCCTCCACTTTACTTTGCGGGATCCGGCCGCCTGCGGCATTGTCCGAAAGGACGCCGCTTTTCCCGATCTCAGCGCCGCCGGGATAGAAAGGAACCAAAAAGATATGGAATCCCTGCTGACTCAGCTGGAATCTTTTTCTCCTGAAAGACTTTCTGACCGGCAGCGTCTGGTCTATGACACCTTGAAAGACTACCTTACCCTTCAGCTGAACCTGTTGGAGTACACCTGCTATGAGGAACTTCTTTCTCCATCCAGCGGTCTCCAGCTGGATCTGCCGATTCTGCTCTCTGAATACGTCTTCTCCGACAAACAGGATGTGGAGGATTACCTGGCTCTGCTGGACAAAGTGGATATTTATTTTTCCAATATTTTCGACTACGAAAAGAAAAAGAGCGATCTCGGGCTGGCAATGAACGATGCTGCCATGGATCAGGTCGTCTCCTTTTGCGATACCTTTGGAACCGAATCGGAGAATCATCTTCTTTTCGCCTCCTTTCGGCAAAAGATCATGGAGGCGGATTTCCTCACGGATCTGGAGAAAGAAAAATATATTGATACGAATGAAAACACCGTAAAAGAGAAAGTACTTCCCTCCTACCGGGCGCTGGCGGAAAAAATGGAAACTCTGAAAAGCACCTGCGTCAACGAGGAGGGGCTGGCCCACGTCTCCGGCGGAAAAGAATACTATAGTCTTCTGGTCAAACAGGCTTCCGGCACCAAGGATTCCCCCCTGATGCTCTCCTATCGGATTCGGCAGCAGCGGGAAACCGATATGGAAGTTATGACATCCCTTTTTTCAGCGGATCCCACCCTGGCCTCCCGGTGCGCCGCCTATCAATATGAGCAGAGCGACCCGGAGCTGATGCTGGCCGCCCTGCAGCAGGCTATCTCCGCAGATTTCCCTGCCTGCAGCGGCGCCTTCGCGTCCATCAGCACGGTGGACGACTATCTGGCGCCTTACACTGCTCCGGCCTTCTACCTGGTAGCCCCCATCGACGACTATCAGGAAAACGTCATCTACTATAACCCCTCCAAAGTCTCCGGAAACCTGGATCTGTTTACCACCATCGCTCACGAGGGTTTTCCCGGGCATCTCTATCAGACTGTCATGAGCTACTCCTACGGCCTGGAAAATATCCGCAGCATGCTCTCTTTCCCCGGTTTTACCGAGGGATGGGCCACTTATGTGGAGATGCTCTCCTACCACTACGCCGGCATGGATGAATCTCTCGCCACGGTGCTGGAAAAAAACTACAGCGTGATTTTAAGTCTCTACGCCACCGCCGACATTGGCATCCACTACCGGGGATGGGATGTGACGGAAACACTCTCCTTCTTCTCCGAGTACGGCATCAGCGACCGGGAAGTGGTGGAGGAGATCTACCAGATGATTCTTTCCGATCCTGCAAATTACCTGAAATATTATGCGGGATACCTCTCCTTCCTCTCCCTCCAGCAGGAGATGGCGGCGAAGTATCCCGACATTTTCACACTCTATGAATTTCACAAATGTATTCTGGAGACCGGCCCTACCTCCTTCGATCTTCTGGAGGAGGAACTGAACGAATATTTCTCGCAGCTGGCGGCGAAAGCTGCCTGAGACTCAGCCGTATCCGGGTTCACAGCAGTTCACGGTAAATATCCCGTTTGGACACGCCCCGGTCCCTCGCCGCGGCCTTCATGGCTTCCTTCCGGTCCATCCCGGTTTTCTCGTACATAGCCACATGCTCCGCCACAGAAAAGCTCTCCCAACGGGCTGTCTCCTCCCGCCGTACCTGGTTTTTCGATTTCCCGGCGATGACCAGCACATACTCGCCCCGGGGCTCATGCTCCCCGTAGTAAGCAATGGCCTTCTCCAGAGTCGTCTTCTGTTTCTCCTCGAATTTCTTGGTCAGCTCCCGGCAGATGGTCAGCGGCCGGTCCCCAAATGTCTGATACAATTCCTCCAGAGTTCCCCGCAAATGGTGCGGCGCCTCATAGAGAACCGTCGTCCTGGTCTCCCGCTCCAGCTCCTCCAGCACCCGGCGGCGCTCCTTCTTATCCTTCGGCAAAAAAGCCTCGAAGGCAAAGCGCCGGCAGGGCTGCCCCGAAGAGGTAACAGCGGCAACACATGCCGCCGGCCCCGGAAGCGCGTTAACCTCGATTCCCCTCTCGTAGCACATGGCCACCAGTTCCTCGCCCGGATCGGAAATCCCCGGTGTTCCCGCGTCGGTAATCAGGGCAATGTTCTGTCCCTGCTCCAGCCGCTTAAGCAGCGCTTCTGCCTTCTCGATCTTGTTGAACTCATGGTAGCTGGTCATGGGCGTGGCAATGCCGTAGTGACGCAGCAGCCGCAGGGAATTTCTCGTATCTTCCGCGGCGATCAGATCCGCTTCTCCGAGAATGCGCACCACCCGGTAGGTAATATCTTCCATATTGCCGATAGGCGTGGCGCAAAGATAAAGTATTCCGCTCATTTCTCCTCCTCCCGATAGATGCGAAGCACATCATCCGTGTAAACGCCCTGACTCTCATAGATAATCAGAGGTTTTTCCACAGTAAGTCCGCTCTTCCCCTCCCGCATGCCCTCCACCAGTACCATGTTGGGCTTCTGCTCCCGATAGGGGTGCACCAGTTGTATGCGCTTCGGCTCCAATCCATACTGATGCATCAGCGTAAAAATTTCCACCAGGCGGAAAGGACGGTGCACAAAATAACAGCGGCCTTTCGCAGGAAGGATCCGGGCTGTCTCCCGGATCACATCCTCCAGACTGCAGAGAATTTCATGCCGGGCAATGGCTTTGGCGCTCATGGGATTGACCAGCCCCGTACTTTTGCCCATATAGGGCGGATTACAGGTTACCACGTCAAAAGAAGATGCCCCAAACAGATTCGAGGCATCTTTGATATCTCCCTCCACAATCTTTACCCTGTCGGTAAGACCGTTGTACTCCACGCTTCGCCTGGCCATGTCGGCGCTCTCCGGCTGGATTTCCAGGCCGCAGAACCGGCTGCCCCTGGTTTTGGCCTCCAACAGAATTGGAATGACACCGGTTCCGGTCCCCAGATCCAGCACCCGCTCCCCCGGATACACCCGGGCAAATCCGCAGAGCAGTACCGCATCCATCCCGAAACAGAACTTATCGGGATGCTGAATGATTCGATATCCCCTCATCTGGAGATCATCCAGCCGTTCCCTCTCCTTCAAGAAATGCTCCTCCATATCAGTTCTTATCCTCAAGATTTTTCAGTTCTTTCAGCTCCTCCCTGGTAACCTTTACCTTCTTTTTTCTCGGGCGGAATTTCAGCTGATTTACCTTGTACTCCTGAACTTCCTTCACATCTCCCTGCTCTGTCAGCACTTTTACGGTCTGACGCAGCACACTGACGCTCTGAACCTGCCCTTTGACACCCTCAGGCGTCGTGACGAAATCTCCCACGCCGGGCAGCCGGCTGTTTAAGTATTCATAGGTCTCGTACTCATTTTTCAGACAGCACATCAGCCGTCCGCAGAGACCGGAAATCTTCCCGGGATTCAGAGACAGATTCTGCTCCTTTGCCATCTTGATGGAAACCGGCGCAAAATCCGAAAGAAAGGTCCGGCAGCACAGCTCCCTGCCGCAGATGCCGATACCTCCCATCATCTTTGTCTCATCACGAACGCCAATCTGCCGCAGCTCGATCCTTGTTCGGAACACAGATGCCAGATCCTTTACCAGCTCCCGGAAATCGATCCTCCCGTCCGCCGTAAAATAAAACAGCAGCTTGTTATTGTCAAAGGTATATTCGGCTCCAACCAGCTTCATTTGCAGTTGATGTTTCCTGATCTTCTGCTCGCAGATGACAAATGCCTCTTTCTCCTTTTCCTTGTTTCTCTTTACGCGTTTGAGATCCTCCTCTGTGGCGATGCGGGTCACTTCCTTCAGAGGAGCGACAATCTCATCCTCCGGTACTTCCTTTTCTCCCAGGACCACGCGCCCCAGCTCCACACCCCGGGCGGTCTCCACAATAACCTGATCTCCCCGGGATATCTTCCGTTTTCCGGGGGAAAAATAGTAAATCTTTCCCGCCTCGCGAAATCGCACTCCGATGATCTTTATCATGCTACATCTCCTTTGATTGTCATAAATAACAGTTCCATGGTCAGCTCAAAATTCACATTCGCCCGCAGACGTCTCTTCGCCCTGGCAATTTCCTCAAGAACCTCTTCTATCTTCCTGTAGGACAGATCCTCCGCCTGGCTCTTCAGACGAAACAGCTGATCCTGAAATACCAGCGGGGAACGGGGCCCCGCCGACTTATATAATAACACATCCCGATACCAAAGGGTAATCAGATCAAAATATTCCTCCATTTCCCCCTTTTCCTTGTCCAGATCCTTTACCACATTCTGAATTTCCGCCAGATCCATCCGGGGCAGGTTGGAAACCAGTTCCACGATATCGTTTTTTCTCCGGGAAAACTCCTCGGAGGAAGCCAGGCGGATCGCCTTGCCCACATTTCCCTGGGAAAAAGCCGCGCACATCCTCGCCTGGTAATCCACAATCTGCCAGCGTTCCATAAGCATCTTCTCAATTTTCTCCGCGGGCACCGGCTTCACATTCAGTGTCACGCATCGGGAGAGAATCGTCGGCAAAAATCCCTCCGCGTTGGTGGTCAGAAGGAGAATGACCACATAGGCCGGCGGCTCCTCGATCGTCTTCAGCAGGGCATTCTGCGCCTGGGGATTCATCTTCTCCGCCTCGTCCACGATATAGATCTTCCGCTCCGCTGCATAAGGCCGTATAACCACACTGTCGTTAATCTGCCGGCGGATGTCGTCGACAGAGATCACATTGGGCTTTTCACGGGTAAGATAGATGATGTCCGGATTGTTCCTGCCCGCCGCCTGACGGCAGGAACGGCACTCCATACAGGCATCCTTCCCTTTCTTCTCACAAAGCAGTGTGGCGGCAAAGGCCTCCGCCAGCATCATCTTCCCCGAATCTTTCTCCCCGTTGATAATATAGGCATGGCTGATTTTATTCATGGAAACGGCGTTTTGCAGATGTCCCTTCAGGTCTTCCAATCCGACAATGGCGGAAAATGTTTTTTTCTCCTGCTCTTCCAAATCCGCTGCCTCCTCTCTGTCCTGTTCCTCTAACGAAGAGATATGATGTATTCCGCTATTTTCTCCTGGGTTCTGGCTGACTCCTCATTGACGAATCGCTTGTCAATACCCGCCTCCGCCAGTTTTTCCGGAGAAAAATCCTCCTCGTCCGCCAGAAACCGACGGCACATCTCCCGGTATTTCGGATTCTGCTGCCTCCGCTCTCTCTCCAAAGCTCTGGACAGCCGCAGCCCGTCTTCCACCTCGATATAGATGGGCACCACCTGATCCTGTCCGTAAAAATCCCGGATTCTGCAGTAGGATTCCACGGTTCCGATAATCAGATAGTCCCCGGCGGTCAAGTCGATCCGCTCATCCGCCACGGTAAAATAGTCCCACCTGCCCTCGCAGGTATCGTAACTTCGCATCTCAATGACCCTTCCGGAAGCCAAAAGCCGGTCCCGTTCCTCCCCGGTACAAAAGTGATATTCCATACCGTCCGTCTCTCCCGCCCGAATTGGCCGCGTCGTACAGGAGACAATACGGCGAAGGCCCAGGTCTTCCCTTCCCAGAAGAGCCTTATAGATCGTATCCTTGCCTGTGGCGCTCTTTCCCATAATACAAAATATCTTTCCCACAACCGTTTCTCCTTATGACATATTCTGAATTTTTACCACCGGAAGATACCAGCGGCCCTCTTTGTATTTCAATCCATTAACCGCAAGTCTCTCCGTCTGCGCTTTTTTTATCTGACCAATCTGCTCTTCCGTAATCCGCTCCCCGGGCACAATCAGGGGAATGCCCGGCGGGTAAATGGCCACCTGGCCGGCTGCTATAAATCCTCTCGCCCGATCCAGCAACATCTCCTCCTCCTCGCTGTCCTGGGCCTCCCATAAGTCCAACACCTGTTCGGCTTCCATTTTCCTCCCGGCGGCGTTTCCGGCCCTCAAATCTTTTGCCTCCTCCGACACGTGCATCTGTCCTTTCGATGCGCTCAGCTGTCTATCCAGCTGCATCAACGCCGCAAGGAGCCGCTCAAATCCCTGCGGGCTGTCCATGATACTGGTCATGGCCAGAGCATAGTCGCCGGCGCTCATCTCCAGCTCCAGCGCTTCGGTCTCCCGCAGCCATCGGCTCAGTTCCTCTCCGGTCATCCCGGCACCCGCTGTGGAAATCACGATTTTGGAAGGGTCCCTTCCCTCCGTCCTCAGCACTCTGAGATGTTCCAGATTCCCGGATTTTTCATAGAAATCCGTCAGCAATCCCGCAAAGCGGGAAAATGCTCTCGCTCCCTCCTCCTCCAGATAGCGAACACACTTTACGATACTGTCCATCAGCACATAGGAGGGCGAACTGCTCTGGAAAATCGCGAGAAACCGCTCACAGCTCTCCCGGGAAATCCGGTGTCCCTGCAGATGCAGTACCGCGGTCTGGGTAAGGCTTGGGAGGGTTTTATGAAGACTCATGATAACCAGATCCGCCCCCTCCTTGACCGGGGAGGGAGGAAAACAGGGGGCAAAGCCCAGATGGGCTCCGTGAGCCGCGTCCACAATCAGCGGCACTCCATGCCGATGGCATATTTCAGCGATCTTACTCACATCGGACATGACTCCCTCGTAAGTAGGGGAGGTAATAAACACCCCGCGACTTTCCGGATAGCGACAAAGCGCTTCCTCCACATCCTCCGGAAGGATCTCTCCCGAAAAAGACGCGTCCCCATAGGGCCGTGGATAGAGATAATGAAGCCGGCATCTGCGCAGATAGGCGCCGTTATACACGCTCCGATGGGAATTTCTCCCGATAATCAGCTCCTGCCCCTGATCCACGGCGGCAAACACAGCGGCAAGATTACCTGCTGTGGAACCTCCCACCAGCATATAGCTGTGCTCGCTGCCGTAGAGCCTCTGCAGATGTTCCATTGCCTCCAGCAGATATCCATGGGGATCGTGAAGATTGTCAAACCCGTAAATCTCTGTGATATCCACCTGATAGGGATCACTGATCCCCATATTCCGGCGCTTATGTCCCGGCATATGAAAAGGATATGCCTTCGATTTGCCGTACGTCTCCAATGCCTGATCCAGCATATCCTCCGAACGTCCTTTCCTCTAATATCTCCGACCCCGCCGGCGATTTCTGCGAATCTGCCGGTAGGCAGGCTTTTTCTTCTTTATGGCATTTCTCCGCCTGCGCCGGCGGATGCCGATCCGGGAAAAGGTCCGTCCCAACGCGAAAATTCCAAGGACGACCACCGCCAGCACCGCCGCTGTCAGGAATATCATGAAGAAATTGATATTAATACTCCTGATCTGACTGCCGCCCTTCTCCGGGTCCAGATTGTGGAAAGGGAACGTCCCCTCCCCGCTCTGCTGATAGCTGACTGTGGTCTGCCCCACATAATGCCCGGCGTAAGTAAAGGTTACCTGTCCAACCAGCGCAGCGTCATCTTCACTCTCCAGCGGCGTAACAGAAGCCTGGGCATCCGCCAGACTCGCCGTCTTCGGCAGAACCACCGTTCCGTGGGGATCCGTTGAGACCAGCTCCATATCTTCCCCAAGACTTCCAAGGCTGCCGTCTGCGTCTCCCGCGAAAGGAGACACCTGGTCGGCAACGTTATAAACGGCAAAATTATCAAAACAGTAGTTGAAGAGATTGGTGGTATCCGTCCAGTGTCCCGGACTGGTTACATTCAGTACCACACAGACCAAGGTCATGCCATCCTTTGCCGCATAGGTTACCAGCGTGGAATTGGACGCGTCCGTATAGCCGGTTTTTCCTCCCAGGCAATAAGGATACACATAGCGGGATGTATGATAGGGATGCAGCATACTGTGATGGTTGTTCAGGGGAGTCGGATCCGCGTGAGTATTGGTCGGTGGAATCTGATAGGATTTTGTCCCGATCATTTTCGCAAAAGTCGGATTCTGATAGGCTGCCCGGGAGATCAGCGCCATGTCATAGGCACTCACATAATGATTCTCATCAGGAAGACCGTTAGTATTATTAAAATAGGAATCCTGACATCCTAATTCCGCGGCCTTCTGATTCATCATATCCACAAAGACGTTGACGTCCCCGCCTCCCACATGCTCGGCAATGGCATAGGCGCACTCATTAGCAGACTCCAGCAGCATACCGTAAAGGCACTGCTCCATGGTCATCTGCTCTCCCACATCACGGCTGATATGAGAAGTATCCCCTTCATTCAGATAAACCGCATCCTCAGAAAAAGTGACAACCTCATCCAGACTGCTGTGTTCCAGCGCCACCAACGCCGTCAAAATCTTGGTAATGCTGGCAGGGTAATATGTGGCGTGGATATTCTTTTCATAGAGAATCGCCCCGGTCTCCAGCTCCACGACAATAGCCGCCGCAGACTGGGTATCAACGCCCCCCGGCCAGGTCTCCTCCGCCCTGGCCGTTGCTGTATTCGCGAACAGGGACATGACAGTCAGGGCTGCTGCCAGCAATCCCGCACAAATCTTTTTTTTCAACATTTTATCTTTCCGTTCTCTTTCTTTTGTAGTTGTCTGCATCCGCTCCCGGCGTATGCGCATGCTTATAAGACATTTTATCATAAACTGCCGCCAAATGTATCAGCTTTTCCTTTTTTTATTGCAAAAAATATTGTAAACTATATGCATATTTCCCTGTCAGGGAAAATTTTTTCATATGATAAGGAGAATTTATGAGACTCAGAAATATTCCCGGCGCGAAAGAGGCCATCGCCGGCAGTAAATATTGTGTACAGGAACCGGAAAAACTTGCGGGACAGTGGTGTCATTATTTTCCCAAAAATCAGCCTCTCCATATCGAAATCGGCATGGGAAAGGGGAAATTTCTCATGGAACTGGCCGCCGCCCATCCCGAGATCAACTATCTCGGTATCGAGCGGTACACGAGCGTACTGTACCGGGCTGTCCAGAAAATGGATCTGTGTCCTCTGTCCAATCTGTATTTTACCTGTTTTGATGCCGCCCGGATCACAGACCTTTTCCTCCCCGGCGAGGTAACGCGCATTTATCTGAATTTTTCCGATCCCTGGCCAAAAGACCGCCATGCCGGAAGGCGGCTGACCTCCCCGGATTTTCTGGCAAGATACCGCAAGATCATTGACGAGAAAGGCCGTCTGGAGTTCAAAACCGACAATCGGAATCTCTTTGACTATTCTGTGGAAACAGTCAAAGAAAGCGGCCAATGGGAACTGGCCGCCGTCACTTATGATCTTCACCACGATGACGTCCTCTGTCAGGGAAATATCATGACAGAATATGAAGAGAAGTTTTCTGCCCTTGGCAACCCGATCTGTAAACTGATCGCCGTGCCCTGCCGTAAAACAGAAAAATAGCGGGTCTCCGAACCGC
This sequence comes from uncultured Eubacteriales bacterium, assembly GCA_949286525.1. GTDB lineage: Bacteria > Bacillota > Clostridia > Lachnospirales > Lachnospiraceae > Pullilachnospira_A. Next base: position 49,035 of record CASECT010000081.1, read on the forward strand.
CTCCCACGTTTTTTCATATAATACAGAAAAAGCATAGGAGGCGTTTTATGTTTTCCTACTATTTTTCTTTCCTCCGCCGTAAATTTCTCTGTCGGGGCAAAATCTGCAATATCAGAAAGTCCCTCCGGGATGTGGAACATATACTTAACAGGTGCTGACGCCGATACTCTTGGAATACTGCCGCACCTGCAGCCGCTACTCTACGGTAACGCTGCTGTTGAAGCGGTCCAGAAGAGCCGCCGCCACTACGCCGATCATCAGACAGATGATATTCGGCAGCGCGGTCGCGCTGTTCAGGAATCCGGAGACAGGTATAATCATAACTGTCGCCGCAATCACAATACCGATGATACCGTGAAAGGCAAAGGAATAAAAATGGTCAAACAGAGCGTTGACCGCCTTTGCCAGGCAGATAATCGTGACCAGGGCTCCAATACCGGCAGGGATCAGAACACCCATGTCAAAATGGCCGATTCCGTCCACGAAGGGCGTGTAAAGCCCCAGGGGCATCAACAGTGTGGAAAAGCTCATGCCAGGCGCGATCAGACTCAGCGCCAGACAAAATCCACAGAACAGATACCAGAAGAAATTCGGAGTAATAACCACGGACGTCATCTGTAATCCGATCAAAATAGCAAAGATAACGATCATGCAGACCGCCATGGAAATCCAGGATCCCTTGCTGCGCCCCTGCTCGCCGGCCTCACGGAACAGGGAAGGAAGCATGCCCACAATCAGTCCCACAAACAGGCAGACCGAGGGATCCGGATACTTCTCCAGGAAAAACGCCAGCACATTGGCTACCCCCAGGAATCCGATAGCTCCTCCAATAACCACGGGAATCAACTTTGGCACATGAGTCTTGAAATTGGCGATGGGATTGGAGAGAAGCTCCATAATCGGCTTGTATATGCCGAAAATTACGCTGAGCACGCCTCCGGAAATTCCCGGCAGGACTGCCCCCAGTCCGATCAGCGCTCCCTGCACCACCCGGAAGATAAACTGCAGCGGTGTCATTTTGCTGTTTTCTCTCTTATTCATAAGTTCTTAATATCCTTTCCTGATAGCGTCGGTGTACAAGGGGCAACACGCCTCAAACCGTGCAATTCCGGGCATTTGCTGCGTTATCTTCGCTCGGTGTACGTCCAGTACACCTCGTTCATCTGCCTTGCAAATGACCGGAATTGCTACGGTTGAGGTCGAAGAGTCGAGAAATAGACGATTTTTGTCCTTTCAAGGCATTTGATCGACGCGTACTGGACGTACGCGGAGTGAAAATAACGCAGAAAGGGCAAAAATCAGTCATTTCTCGACCGTATTGTCCCTTTGTACACCGACGCTAACATTCATTCTGTCCTATACTATCATCTTTCCCTCCGTTTTTCAACCCGGCTTGCCTTGTATTCTCCCGATTCCGGCGGTATAATAGAGGTTGCGGAGCCAGTTCCGGGAGGAGTGCGCCTTTATGGCGTACCGCCAGTGTCTAGGTTCACACACAGCGATTATCCCGTAGAACACTCGGCGGCTGGCACGCTTTTATAACATCGGTTTTAGCGGCAGGCCCGTCCGGCAGTCTGTTCACTGCCGATTGATCCATTCCTGCATTTTTCTGATAGATGGAGAAACCGCATCGAAATAACCATCCGCTCCGCAGCCGAGCCAGCTCTGAATCCCTTTAATCGTCTTGGGTCCGATATGTCCATCCTCCGTCAATCCGGCATGTATCCAGATATTGAGACATCCCTGAAATGCCTTGATCAGCGGACTGTATCCGGAGGGGTTTTCCTCCCACTGGAAAGATCCGTAATCCAAACCGGGATTTAACTCCCGATAGGACGCAAACTGGTGGCTTACTCTGCCATCCACAGTCGTGCCGAAAATCTGCTGCAGTCTTTTTGTCGTCACGCTTCCCCACTTCCCGTCAACTGTAAGCTGCTCTTTTGCAGAGACGGGCGGAAATGTTGAAACCGCAGAAGAACCGGATGCGATTTCTGACGGGAAATCGCGATAACAACGATTCAGATCCACATTCCCTTGGATGCCTGCGACAGCCCCATCGGAAGCGTACTGCCACATATCGGCGCTTATCCCCAACGTATTGCCGTATCTCGCCACCCACCTGGTGTACCCCGTCAATTCCGCCAGATAATTGTCCCACCAGTGTTTATTCGCGTATACTCCCGGCATATATCCCGCAGATTTTACCGCCTCACAGAAAATCTTCGCTCTTTTGGCTGCGCCGGACTCCGTTCCGCTCTCCTCCAAATCATAATAGACCGGATAAGACAGTTTGTATCCGGCCAGAAGACGTATGGCATGCCGCGCTTCGCTTTCAGCCTTCTCTGTACTGTCCGCGTAGGAATACAGGTAAGATCCGAAGGGAATCTCCAGACGCACGCACTCGTCGGCATTTCTCTTCCATTGCTTATCATCCTGGTCCATCTGATCCATACCATAGCCGCAGCGAATGATTGCCCCTTCGACGCCGGCGGCCTTGACCGCCTCCCAGTCGATAACACCCTGATGATGACTTACATCGATAATAAATTTTTCCATAATTACATCCTCCTTCCATTTATCATATGTAAGAAGATGCATACCGTCAGAAATTTCGACCGGTCAATTTCATTTTTTACTTTACAAATTGCTTATTTATGATATACTTGCTTCATGAGTTCCTGGGGCATTAGCGCAGTTGGGAGCGCGCCACACTGGCAGTGTGGAGGCCACGGGTTCAAGTCCCGTATGCTCCACTATCTTAGAACAGAAAATTTTATTAAAAAATGGGGCTGTCGCACTAAATAATTAGTGTGACAGCACTTTTTTGCAAAAAATAAGAGCCAGGTTTGTGCAAGACCTGGCTCTTCGTGTAAAATTTATTTATGCGACTAAATAAAATTCTACGGAAAGATTATACCTTATCTTCTCTGTACTATCAAATCAAACTTCCGCGGGCGTTTGACAGTTGAATAATAGAAAAATACCTTGCAGGCCGCATAAAGCCTGTATTTTTTTGTCAAATTTTATGTTTTATTATCCAGTAATATTTAGTGATATATAGTATAATAGTCATGGAGGTGATTATTATGCGTGTCACAACATCTAAATCAAAAAATTCCGAGTCTTTCTACATTACAAAATCCTATACAAACGCTCAAGGAAAAAGTACTTCTACCACAATCAAAAAACTAGGAACCTTAGCTGAATTATCTGAACGGCTCGGCACTGACCGGGATGGCGTCATGGCATGGGCTAAAGAACAGGCACGGATTGAAACAGAAAAATATATAAAAGAAACCGAAGATGCAGTCGTCATGATCCCCTTTCATTCCAACAGGCCCATGGACTACAACAGAAAAAAACTTTTTACAGGCGGATATCTTTTCCTTCAGTCTATTTACTATGGCCTGAAGATGGATTCTATATGCCGGAAGATTCGTTCCCGCTACAAATATGAGTATGATCTGAATGCAATCCTCTCTGACCTGATCTATACCCGGGTGCTGGAGCCTTCCAGCAAGAAATCCTCTTTTCAGTCGGCAAAGCGGTTCCTTGAAGCGCCTTCCTATGAACTTCACGATATCTATCGTGCGCTCTCAGTTCTGGCAAAGGAAAGCGATTTCATTCAGTCCGAAGTTTATAAGAATAGTTTTTTCATGGGAAACAGAAACGACAAGATTCTTTATTACGACTGCACAAACTATTACTTTGAAATCGAGCAGGAAGATGGGGATAAAAAATACGGGAAGAGTAAAGAACACCGCCCTAACCCGCTCATCCAAATGGGCCTGTTTACAGACGGAGATGGAATCCCGTTAGCCTTTTCTCTTTTTCCAGGCAGTCAGAATGAACAGAAATCATTAAAGCCCCTGGAAACAAAGATCCTCCAACAGTTTGGATGTCAAAAATTTATCTATTGCAGCGATGCCGGTCTGGCTTCTGAGGATAACCGTTACCTCAATCATTTCGGTAAACGTGCATTTATTGTCACACAGTCGATCAAAAAGCTTCCGGCAGAAGATCGGAAATGGGCGTTGAACCGGAAAGGATTCAAACGTTTAAGTGACAACACCCCAGTAGACATCATGCAGCTTGGAGAAGATGATAAACAGGGTCTTTATTATAAGGATGAACCTTACACGACCAAAAAGCTCCATCAGAGACTTATCATAACCTACTCTCCGAAATATGCCACATACCAGAAAGCAGTCCGCGCGGAGCAGATCGCCCGTGCTGAAAAAATGGTTGCAAGCGGTTCTTTGAAAAGGCAGCGCAGGAATCCGAACGATCCTGCCAGATTCGTAAATAAGATCGCCGCAACGAAAGATGGCGAAAAAGCAGCGATCCATTACTATCTCGATCAGGAGAAGATTGCAGAAGAGGAACAATACGACGGACTTTACGCAGTCTGCACGGACTTGTTAGATGATGATGTAGCGGATATCTTAAAAGTGAGTGAAGGCAGGTGGCAGATTGAAGATTGCTTTCGGACCATGAAAACAGAGTTTGATGCAAGACCAGTCTATGTAAGCCGCGAGGACCGTATCAAAGCTCA